>DASWRS010000094.1:0-39206 GCA_036403075.1 Kofleriaceae bacterium | reverse complement strand
TGGGTCTGGATCGACGGCCACTACGAGCGCGAGCGCGTCGGCTACGTCTGGGCTCCCGGCCGCTGGGAGCGCCGGGGCAACCGCCACGTCTGGCTCGAGGGCTCGTGGCGTGTCAGCGGCGGCGCGTCGGTCCGCGATCGGCGCTCGGAGCCGCCGCCCGCGGCGCCGCCGCCGGAGCCGGTGGTTCGCGATCACCGTCACTGAGGTGGCATAGTGGCGGCGTGAACTGTATCGCCGCCGTCGCCGTCGCCGTCGCGCTCGTCGTTGCCGGGTGTAGCTCGGGCTCTGCAACGCCCGAGCCTGGGTCGCGCAATTCGCCACCGGGTGTGTCGTCGCGTGCGACCCCGGGCGCGCCGAGCGACGCGGCGATCGGGGTGCCACGTGACGCCGACGTCAGCCACCTCGCGGCCAAGCCGCTCTACGTCGCGCTGTGCGCGCCGTGCCATGGCGCCGACGCCAAGGGCTATGCGGCCGACCACGCGCCGTCGCTGGTCAATCCGACGTTCCTCGAGAGCGCGAGCGACGACTTCTTGCACCGGTCGATCGTCGTGGGGCGCCCGGGCACGTCGATGGCGGCGTACGGCAAGGCGCGCGGCGGCCCGCTCGACGATGCCGGCATCGACCGGCTGGTGCACTATCTGCGCGAGCAGGGACCGGCGGCCCGGGCGCTGCCGCCGGCCACCGCCGGCGACCCCGATGCCGGCGCGGCGATCTACGCCGCGCGCTGCGTCAGCTGTCACGGCGACCGCAAGACCCGCGGCGAGGCGATGGCGCTGACCAACCCGGGGCTGCTGGCCGCGGCGAGCGATGCGTTCCTGCGCCACGCGATCGTCCACGGCCGGCCCGGCACCAAGATGGAGGCGTTCGCCGGTGCGCTGAGCGACCGCGACATCGACAACGTGGTCAGCTACATCCGCGCGGTCGGCAACGTGGCGCCGGAGGTCGGGTTGCTCCCCGAGCCCACCGGCAAGGAGCCGCTCGTGATCAACCCGTCGGGCAAGGCGCCGAGCTTCAAGCTGCGCGCTGACCCCTGTCCGCCGGTGCTGCCGGGCGCGGTGTCGAGCTGCAAGCCGGACCCGCGGTTCGTCTCGGTCGATCAGGTCGCGCGCGCGGTCGCGGCCCGGCAGCGCCTGGTGATCATCGACGCGCGGCCGACCTCCGAGTGGCGCCGGGTCCACATCGCCGGCGCCGTGTCGATCCCGTATCACGAGCTGACGCGGCTCGCCGAGCTGCCCAGGGACGGGACCTGGATCGTCGCGTACTGCGCCTGCCCGCATCACCTGTCGGGCATCGTGGTCGACGAGCTGCGCAAGCGTGGCTTCGCGTACGCGGCGGTGCTCGACGAGGGCATCAACGACTGGCACCGCCGCGGCTTCCCGGTGGTCGCCGCCGAGGGCGTGACCCGGCCGCCGGCCGATCCGCCCGCGGCGGCGCTGCCGGCGGGGACGATCCGCTAGCGCTTCGCGTTCAGGTACGCCAGGTCGTCGCGGGCGACCTCGTCGCCGGGGTCGAGCAGGGCGCCGAGCTCGAGCCCGACACGGATCAGGTGATCGTCGAACGCCGCGCGGGCGCGGGCCTCGAGCTCGGCATCGCCGAGCAGGTGGGCCAGGCGGACCTCATCGGGCGACGGCCGCGAGCGATCGGCGCGGGCGTGGCCGGCGACCTCCGCCCACAGCGGCGAGGCGCGGATCCGGTCGGCGAGCGCTGCGTGGTCGGCAGCGAGCCGGTCGAGCGCCCCGGCGGCGTGGCGCAGCCGGCGGGCGGCGAGCCACGCCTTGGCGTCGGCGGTGACCCCGGCTTCGTCGATCAGCGTGGTGACGATCAACGAGCCGGTGTCCAGCGCCGGCCACAGCTGGGTCGCGGTGGCCGCCGCGGTGCGCGCGCGGGCGAGCAGCGCCGCGTCGCCCTGGTAGAGCCCGAGCCGGGACAGCGCGCGCGCCGTCAGGTAGGCCGCGGCCGCGCGGGTCCTGGCGTCCAGGCCGCCGTGCACGCCCGCGCCGGTCAGCAGCGGCTCGAGCCGGGCGCGCATGGTCTCCGAGCGGGCGATCAGCTTGGCGTCTTCGTCGCCGCCGCGCTCGCGCACGCGATCGGCCGCGAGCTCGCTCGTGTCGAGCGCCTTGGCGCGGCGGGCGCGCTCGAGGACCGCATCGGCCGCGGCGGCGTCGTTGCCGCGGTAGGCGGCCGCGAACCGGATCGAGATCAGCCGGACGTTGCTCGGCGCCAGGACCTCGGCCTGCGCGAGCAGCTCCAGGCCGCGGCGCACGCCGGGATCGGCGGCGAGCTCGGCGCGCAGCGCCTCGCGCTCGGGGCCGTCGATCAGCCCGTCGATCAGCGCGACGATGTCGCTGAGCGGCAGCCGCAGCGCGCGCGTGTCGATGTGACGCGCCAGCACGCGGGCCTGGCCGTTGAGGTCCAGGACGTGGGCCAGGTTGCCGACCACGATCGCGCCGTCGGGCGCGCTGCGATAGGCGGTCTCGAGCGTGCGCTCGGCCGAGCGCAGCGCGGCCGGATCGCCGCTGCAGTCGAACCCACGCTCGTAGGCGAGCGCGGCGTTGTTGTAGCCGGCGGCCTGGCTCGAGGTCGCCGTCGCCAGCTGGAGCTTGGCGACCTCGGCGAACTTCGCGGCGCACTCGGCGGTCTTGCCCTGGCGCTCGAGCCGCGTCGCCTCGATCTCGAGCAGGTTGGCCGTCACATCGGGCGCGTTGCCGGCCTGGCGGAACCAGCGCTCGGCCTCGTCCTCGAGGCCCTGCTCGGAGGTGAGGATGCCGAGCAGCCCCGCGGCGCGCTGCTTGTCGCCGGCCTCGCTCGCGGCCGAGAACACCTGCTCGGCGATCTGTCGGGCGCGGGCGACGCCGCCGAGGCTGCGGTACACGTGCGCCACCGACAGCCGCTCCCCCGGGCTGCCGTTCGCGAGCACCGCGCCGAGCTCGGCGTCGGACTCGGCGATCTTGCCCAGGCGCGCGTAGGTCTCGCCGAGCGCGAGCCGGAACTCGGGCCGGCCCTCGGCCGCGCCGCGGATCGCGAGGAACGTGCGCTCGGCGTCCTCGAGCATCGCGCTGCGGGCGGCGCCCGACAGCGCCTGGGCGCGGCGCAGCTTGATCGACCCCGACGCGAGCGCCACCGGCACGATGTCGGCGAGCGCGCGGTACTTCTCGCGCGCGTCCGACAGCGCGGCGTCGTTCTTCATCTGATCGTCCATCCACTGCGACACCAGCTCGTTGCGCCGGGTGTCGTCGGACGCGGCCTCGACCTTGCGCCGCAGCTCGTCGGGCACGTTGCCGGCATCGAGCGCGCGGCGGACCCGGGCCTCGACCTGCGCCGCCGTCGCGGTCAGGGCCGCGCTCGCGGCGGCGAACCGCGGCAGCCGGCCGGCGAGCAGCGAGCTCAGCATCGCATCGGCGGCGTCGAGCTTGCCCTGCGCGGCGACGAGCTGGGCGTGCAGGAACCGGAGCTCGCTGACCATCATGCCGGGCGGACCGATCCGGGCGATCCGGGCGATCGCCGCGTCGAGCTTGCCGGCCTCGGCCTCGCCGCGCGCGAGCTGGAGCTGGACGTACTGATCCCACGGCCGCCGCGCCAGCATCTGGCCGAGCTGCGGGGCGGTCACGCCCTCGGCCTCGGCCTCGGTGCGCCCGGCCTGGGCCTGGTCGCGCAGGCCCGAGATCCGCGCCTTGGCCGCGGCATCGTGGGTCGCGGCGCTCCACAGCGCGACGTGGTCGCCGGCGTCGAGCAGGAGCGACGGCGAGTCCGCGAGTCGCTCGAGGATCCGGTCCGCGGCGTCGATGACGCGGTGGTCCCGGGCATCGGCGGGGTGCTCGACGAGCAGGGCGAGCGCGTCGAGCGGCCACTCGGTCTGCCGGGCGGTGGCGAGCGCGAGCCGGGCCGCGGTGATCTGCTCGGCGAGCTCGGGCTTGCGCGCGGTGGGCGCGAGGTCGGACGCGTCGGTCAGGAGCGCGAGCCGGGGCTCGGCGGCGGCGGGCGCATCGCCGAGCTCGCCGATCCAGCGCTCGAGCACGGCGAACATCGCCGCCTGGGCGACGCCGGTCCGGACCTCGACGGGCAGCGCCCGGTAGCGACGCACCACGCGGGTCGCCTGATCGAGCGCGGCGGCGGTGAGCGGCCGGTCGACCCGGCCGGCCGCGAGGCGCACGATCTCGGCGCCCGCGCGCTGGGCGCGCTCGCTGTCGACGTGGGGCAGGTCGTGCGCGATCTCGTCGTCGATCCGGCGCAGCGAGGCCTCGGCGGCGTCACCGTCGCGCACGGCCGCGAGCGCGGCGTCCCAGCGGCCGCGCGCGAGCCGGTCAGGATCGTCGAGGTACGACACGCCGGCCGCGACCGCGATCGCCACCGCGGCGGCGACCGGGAGGATCCAGCGCGCGCGCTGCGCCCAGCGCGGCAGCGGCTCGCGGCCGAGGATCTCGTAGCCGCCCTGCGCATCGCGGACCCGCCACCCGCTCAGCGGAATCACCGGGATCCACAGCACCGAGAAGCAGTGCATCGTCGCGTAGCTGCCGTCCGGCCAGCGCTTGCGCCGGCCGTAGAACCCGGCGCCGATGCCGTTGATCCGCGACAGCGTCGGCGTGCGGTCGCCGGGCCGGAGCGGGCGCGGCGCGTCGAGCTCCTCGGCGGCCGCCCGCGCGATCGCGTCATCGTCAGCCTTGCCCTTGCGCAGCGCGCGCCACGCCGCCCGCGCGGCGCGCTCGTTGCCGCGCGCGATCATCACCCGGCCGTGCACCAGCTGGCGAAACCGCTCGTGCGACGCCCGCGCCGCGGCGAGCTCGGCGCGCTGCTCGTCGTCGCGCGACAGCCGCTCGGCCTCGGCGAGCCAGCGCGCGGCGTGGCCGGCGTCGTCCGCGGCGATCGCGATCGCGGCGGCGTGCGCGTGGAGCGCGGCGCTCCGCGCCTCGAGCCGGACCACCGCGTCGCCGGACAGCCCGTCGAGCGCGCCGCGCCGGGCGTACCCGGCCGCGACCTGCTCGAGCGCCGCGCGCACCGCGGCCAGGTCCGCGGCCTCGACCTTTCCGGGCGCGGGCTCGATCCCGCGCAGGACCTCCGCCGCTGCCGCCATTCGCTTGACGAGCTCGTGCTCGCTCGCTTCGTTCCCGCTCGCTTGATTCCCACTCGCTTCGGTCCCAGATTCCGCCATGGGGCCAAGGAGTATCACGCCCGCGCCAGTCTCCGGCCGCCGGGGCTTTGCGGCGGTGCCGGCTCAGGCGGCATACTGCGGCACGTGACCCGCTCGATGTGGCCGGCGGCGGCGCTGGTGATCGCCGCGAGCCTCGGGCTCGGGCTCGGGCTCGGGTGTGGCGATCGCGATCCCGGGCACGGCGGGACGCTCGCCGCGATCCGGCAGCGCGGCGAGATCACCTGGGGCGGCGACGTCCAGGGCGGCGAGCCCTACGTCTACGAGGACCCGGCGCACCCCGGTCAGCTGCTCGGCTTCGAGGTCGACGTCATGGCGGCGGTCGCGCGCCGGCTCGGCGTCCGCGCGCGCATGGTCCAGTACTCGTGGTCGAACCTGGTGCCGTCCCTCGAGCGCGGCGACTTCGACGTGATCGCCAATGGCCTCGAGGCCACCACCGAGCGCCGCGAGCGGATCCTGTTGTCCGATCCGTACTTCGTCTACGCCGAGACCCTCACGGTGCGCACCGACAGCGACGTGCGCTCGGTGTTCGATCTGGCGGGCAAGCGGGTCGCCACGCTCAACCAGACCTACGCGTACGACATCCTGCGCATGCTGTATGGCGACGTCGCCAAGGTCTACGAGGGTAACGAGGAGCCCTACCTCGACCTCGAGCTCGGCCGCACCGACGCCGTGCTGCTCGACAACATCATCGCCGACCGCTACGGCTGCACGGCGTCGCACCCGACGCTCAAGTGCCTGCCGTACGACGTCGCGCGCGGCACCTACGTGATCGGCATCCGCAAGGCCGACCCCGAGCTCAAGCAGGCGATCGACGGCGCGCTCGCGGCGATGCGGCGCGATGGCGAGCTCGAGCAGATCTTGCGCAAGGCCCAGCTGTGGGACGACCGGCAGCGCGAGGCGCCGCCGTCCGAGGGCCACGCCAACCTCGCGCGCGGCTTCGATCGCGATCTGGTGCTGCAGTTCGTGGCCGCGGCGTGGGTGACGCTCCAGCTCTCGGTGCTGGCGTTCCTGATCGCGGTGCCGCTCGGGACCTTGCTCGCCGTCGCGCGGGTCTACGGCGCGGCGCCCGTCGCCGGCGCGGCGCGGCTCTACATCGAGCTGTTCCGCGGCACGCCGGTGCTGCTCCAGCTGTTCGTCCTGTACTACGGCCTCGCGCAGGTCGTGAACCTCGGGCCGGTCGAGGCCGCGGTGCTCGGCCTGGGACTCAACTACGCCGCGTACGAGGCCGAGGTCTACCGCGGCGCGCTGCTCGCGATCCCGCGCGGCCAGAGCGAGGCGTCGCGCGCGCTGGGCCTGGGGCCGATCCAGACCCTGCGCCACATCCTGGTGCCCCAGGCGCTGCGGCTCGCCCTGCCGCCTATGACCAACGACTTCGTGTCGCTGCTCAAGGACTCGTCGCTGGTCAGCGTGATCGCGGTGATCGAGCTGACCAAGCGCATGACGATCGCCGCGGTCGACATGCGCAGCTGGCTGGTCCCGGGGCTTCTGTGCGCGGCGCTGTACCTGGCGCTGAGCTTTCCGCTGTCGGAGCTGGCGCGCCGGCTCGAGAGGAGGCTGGCGCGTGATCAGCGTCCGCACGCTCTCTAAGCGCCACGGCGATCGCGCCGTGCTGGTCGGCGTCACCGCCGCGGTCGAGCGCGGCGAGACCATCGCGATCGTCGGCCCGTCGGGCGGCGGCAAGTCGACCCTGCTGCGCTGCCTCAACTACCTCGAGAGCTTCGACGCCGGCGAGGTCGAGATCGCCGGGGTGACGCTGCGGCCGGGCATGGCCGGCGGCGCTCCGGCGCTGCGCCGGCTGCGCACCCGCGTCGGCATGGTGTTCCAGCAGTTCAACCTGTTCCCGCACCTGACCGCGCTCGACAACATCACGCTGGCGCCGCGCGTGGTGAAGCGGACGCCGCGCGCGGCCGCCGAGGCCGCCGGCCACGAGCTCCTGGCGCGGGTCGGCCTGGCCGATCGCGCCGGCGCGTACCCGCACGAGCTGTCCGGAGGCCAGCAGCAGCGGATCGCGATCGCGCGCGCGCTGGCCCAGGAGCCCGACGTCATGCTGTTCGACGAGCCGACCAGCGCGCTCGATCCCGAGATGCGCGACGACGTGATGGAGGTGATCCGCGGCCTGGCGAAGGCCGGCATGACCATGCTCGTCGTCACGCACGAGATGCAGTTCGCGCACGACATCGCGTCGCGGGTCTGGGTGATCGATCGCGGGACGATCGCCGAGGATGGCCCCCCGGCGCAGGTCGTGGACCATCCCCGGACCGACGTCGCGCGCGAGTTCTTCAGCCGGATCCGCCGCGCGTGACGCCGTGGCGCGAGCCGCCCACCCGCGGCCGGCATTGCCGGCGACGACGGTCAGGGCTCGGCCAGGACCTTCGCGAGCGTCGTGCCGCGCGCGGCCCGGCCGATCCAGCGATCGAGCCGCGCGACATTGCGCTCGCCGAGGATGCGGGCTCGATCCGCGGCCGTGGTCGCGATCCCGCGTGCGGCGAGCAGGACCAGCAGCGCCTCGGCCCTGCCGCGGGCGCTGCCCTCGGCGAGCCCGTCGCGCTTGCCGGCACGCTGGCCGTCGCGCTTGCCGCGGGCCTTCGCGTCCGCAACCGCGCGGGCCCGGTCGGCCTCGATCACGGCGTTGTGCTTGGCGAGCAGCGCGCGGGCGACGAGGTCGTCGCTGCTCACCGCGTGGATCAGCGGCGCGAGCGGCAGCGGGGCGGCGAGCGCCGGATCCTCGATCGACGTGGTCATGTCGAGCGAAGACCAGCCCTGCAGCACGCCCGACCACTCGAGCACGCGCCGCCGGGAGATGTCGATCGCGAACACCCGGCGCACGCCGCGCGCGGACAGCTTGCCCGCCTTGCGACCGGCATGGCCGAGCGACTCGGTGCTCACGATCTCGAACGCGAGGTGCTCGAGCTGGCGCCCGCCGGTCTTCGGATCGGGCGCCCGCGGAAGGACGCTGACATCGGGCGCGACGTCGCTGTCCCACGAGACCCGGGTCAGCAGATCGCACGCGACCCGGAACTCCGGTGCCGCGTGGGACTCGACCAGCACCAGGACGATCGCATGGCGCGTGGCATGGGGCGGTTGCGCGGGGGGCACGTAGACTAGCTCCCCGTCGTACATCTCGTAGCGAGTTTCGGACTCGACCAGGTGCTCGTCGATCGGCGGCAGGTCGGGATCGATGTGGCTCGGATGCGACGACACCATGGGGGAGCATACCTCCGGGGAGCAGGGGAAAGAATCCGGGTCTGGGTGCGAGGCGGCGGTGACACGTCGGGGAGCGGGAGCAAGCACCACGCCACGCCAACTCGCCGAGAATACACCCGCCGCTGTCCGGAGTGGCCGGTATCCGGCCGGGGTCGTCCGAGATCCGGACAGATTCCGGACAGATCCCGAGAAGATCCCGGGCAGATCCCGGAGCAGCCTCGCGCGACCGTGCGGTGCGAGGCTGCTCGTCAGTCGAACAGCCGCTGCTGGGTCGAGGCCGGCTCGGCAGCCTCGGGCGCGATGCAGCGCGGATCGTCGTGGTCGGCCTTGTTGACCCAGGTCGAGACCGGCTCGGCGACCCAGTCGTCGCCGGCGGGGTGGGCGAGCATCGCGCGCGCGGTGTCGGCGTCGACGTTCGGATCGAGCCAGGCGGCCCAGTCGTCGGGCGGGAGCACGATCGGCATGCGGTCGTGGATCGGGCGCACCAGGTCGTTGGCCCGCGTGGTGACGATCGTGAAGCTGTGGAGCTCGTCGCCGCGCGCGTCGCGCGACCGCGCCCACAGCCCGGCGAACGCGAACAGGCGATGCGACGGCGGGTGGAAATAGATCGGCCGCGGCGCGTCCTTGCCGCGCGCGTGACCACCGCGCAGCCACTCGAAGAACCCGTCCGCCGGCACCAGGCAGCGTTTGCGCGCCAGCGCGTCGCGGAACATCTGCTTGGCGGTCAGCGACTCGACCCGGGCATTGATCATGAGCGGCGGCTTCTTGCCGCCGGGCTCGGCCCAGTGCGGCACCAGCCCCCAGCGCATCATCTCGATCGTCCGCGCGCCGCCGCGCCGCGTGACCACCGGCGCCGGCTGGGTCGGAGCGACGTTGAACCGCGGCTTCCACCACGGGTCCGCGGCCGCCGAGACTTCCAGCGAGGCCTGGAGGTCCTCGGCGATCTGCTCGTGGCTGGTCAGCGTGTAGCGGCCGCACATGGCTGTTCCGGAAGTATTCACCAGGACGGCGAGATGGCCCAGCCGCGGCCCTGACCAGCGCTGAGCCGGCTAGGTCCGCGGACGGCGATAGCGGCCGATGTTGCGCAGGTAGTCGCGCTTGCCGAGATCGACGCCGTGGTGACGGAGGATGTCGTAGGCCGTGGTCAGGTGAAAGTAGAAGTTCGGCAGCGCCCAGTCGCGGAGGAACTGGAGACCGGTCATGTCGAACGCCAGCTCGGCGTCGACCACGATCGCGATCGGGCGCTGGTCCGCGCCGTCGAGCGCGGATCGCGGGACCTGCTGCAGCGCCTCGATCGCGGTCCGGACGCGCGTCACGAGCTGCTCGAAGCTCTCCTGCACGCGCTCCATCGGCGGGTCCTGGCCGAGCAGCCGCTCCACGCCGGCCCTGGCGTGCTGACAGGTGAGCCGGACCTGCGAGCCGAACGGCAGCATGTCCGGGGCGAGGCGCGCGTCGACCAGCGTGGCGACGTCGAGGTTCCCGGCCGCGGCGTGCGCGGCCGCCTTGTCCAGCAGGTGGCTCAGCGTGCCCAGCATCGGCACGAAGGTCTCGATCGCGAGCTCGTACATGGACAGGGTCATCGCCGGCGAGGGTAGCCGGAAACGGCCGCGCCGGGGTCGCTACGCCAGGCGCAGCAGGCAGACCTGGAGGTAGCGGTCGTGCGGCTGCGCGGCGAGCGTGGGGTACTCGGGCGGCAGGCCGCCTTGCTCGACGATCGCCGCCGTGCGGCCGGCGGTGCGCAGGCCCTTGTGGGCGAGCCGGACGAGCGAGCCGAGCTCGTGGGTGTTGGCGGCGAGCCAGAGCAGGCCGCCGGGCGGGATCACCACCGCGGCCTTGGCGATCAGATCGGGGTAGTCGCGATCGAGGGTCCACGGCGCGCCGCGCGCGGTCGAGAACGTCGGCGGATCGATCAGCACGACGTCGTAGCGCTCCTTGTCGCGGGCCGCGCGCGCGAGGAACCGCACGGCGTCGCCGGTCTCGAACCGCCAGCGCTTGGCGTCGGTCAGCCCCGAGCGCGCGAAGTTGCCGGCGGCCCAGGCCTGGACGCCGGCGGAGGTGTCGACCGAGGTGACCGCGGCGGCGCCGGCGCGCGCGCACGTGACGCTGAGCGCGCCGGTGTACGAGAACAGGTTGAGCACGCGGGCGCCCGCGACGAACCGGGGGAGGCCGCGGCGGTGCTCGCGCATGTCGGTGAACAGGCCGTGGTTGAGGCCGGCGAGCGGGTGGACCTCGAACGGCACGCCGTGCTCGGTGACGACCGGGCGCTCGTCGGCGACGGTGCCGACGACGTCCTGCTCGACCTGGTCGGCGCCGCCGCGCGCGCGGAGCTTGACCACGGCGCCGCGCAGCTGGCCAAAGCCGACGATCGCCTCGGCGAGCCGGCGGCCGAGCGCGCGTAGCCCCGCACCGTAGACGTAGACCACCGCGGTCTGCCCCAGCACGTCGCAGGCAAAGCCCGGCAAGCCGTCGCCGGCGCCGTGGACGATGCGGTACGCGTGGTCGGGGCCGGGCAGGCCCAGGGCCTTGCGCCAGGCCAGGGCGCGCTCGACCCGCCAGCCGAGCAGGGCGCCGTCGATCGCCGGGAAGCCGTCCTCGGGGGTCGCCAGGACCCGCAGCCGGGCGTTGTCGGGATCGGCGATCGCCAGGCCGAGCTCGTCGCCGCGGTCGTCGACCAGGCGGACCGCCTCGCCCGCGGCGGCACCGAGGGCGGCATCGAGGGCGAGCCGCGCGGTGTCGACGTCGCGGCCGCCGGCCGAGACGAACGCCGCGGCCGGCCCGGGCAGCGCGATCGACTTCATCGCACCCGACCTTACGCGATCGCGCCGGGCGCCGCGCGCTGCGAGATCATCGGATCGCGGCTGTCCGGCCGGACACCGTCCGGACGCACCGGACACCTCGGCCGCAGCATTGTCGGGCGGTTGTCGCCGGCACGCTCGTTGCTGTAGCGCTGGCTGTTCATGATCCGAGACACCTCTGGCCAGGACCGGCCGCTGACCAAGCCCGCCGTGGGCCGATCCTGGCGCCGCTGGGTACCCGGTGGGTTGATCGCGATCGCCGTGCTCGCGGGGATCGGCTACGTCGCGCGCGGCTGGTTCGGCGCCGGCGGCTCGGTCGACCGGACGCGGATCCGGATCGCCAAGGTCGAGCGCGGGACGCTGGTGCGCGACGTCGTGGCCGACGGCCGCGTGGTCGCCGCCAACAGCCCGACGCTGTACGCCATCGCTGCCGGCGCCGTCGACTTCCACGTCCGCGCGGGCGACAAGGTCGTGCGCGGCCAGTCGCTCGCCACGGTGTCGAGCCCCGAGCTGCAGAGCCGGCTCTTGCAGGAGCAGGCCACGCTGGCCGGGCTCGAGGCCAGCGTCGGCCGCGCCGGGCTCGACATCGAGCACGGCCGGGCCAACACGCAGAAGCTGATCGCGCAGGCCCAGATCGACCGCCAGGCCGCGGCGCGCGAGGTCGAGATCAACCAGCAGATGTTCACCAAGGGCGTGATCCCCGAGCTCGAGCTGCGGCGCTCCGAGGACGCGCTCAAGAAGGCCGAGATCTCGCTCGGCCATGCCCGGGTCGAGGCCGGCCTCGCCGGCAAGGAGCTGGCGTTCGACCTCGGGACCCGCAAGCAGGGGCTCGATCGCCAGCGCGCGGTCGTGACCGAGCTCGAGCGCCAGGTCGCCGCGCTCGAGATCACCTCGCCGGTCGACGGCCAGGTCGGCCAGCTGCTGGTCGCGCAGCGCGCGACGGTCGCGGCGAACGCGCCGATCGTCACCGTGGTCGACCTCGGCGCCTTCGAGCTCGAGATCAAGGTGCCCGACAGCTTCGCGCGCGACCTCGCGCTCGGCATGTCGGCCGAGATCCGGTCGGGGACCGCGAACTTCGCGGGCCGGGTCCGCTCGGTCTCGCCCGAGGTCGTCGACGGCAACGTCGGCACGCGGCTCGAGTTCGTCGACCAGCGCCCGGCCGGGCTGCGCCAGAACCAGCGGCTGACCGCGCGGATCTTGATCGAGGAGCGGCCCAACGTGCTCAAGATCGAGCGCGGCCCGTTCCTCGAGACCGGCGGCGGCAACGTCGCGTACTTCATCGAGGACGGCATCGCCGAGCGCCGGCCGATCCGGACCGGCGCGATCAGCCTCGATGCGGTGGAGATCGTCTCGGGCGCCAAGCTCGGGGATCAGATCGTCGTGGCGGGCGCGGACGGCTTTCGCGATGCCCAGCGGGTGCGGATCACGGATTAGCCAGGAGACGAGACCCAGATGCTTCACATGAAACAGCTCTCGAAGGTGTACCGGACCGAGATGGTCGAGACCCACGCGCTGCGCGATCTGACGATCGAGGTCCGCGAGGGCGAGTTCGTCGCGGTCACCGGCCCGTCGGGATCCGGCAAGACCACGTTCCTCAACATCGCGGGGCTGCTCGAGGAGCTGACCGGCGGCGAGTACCTGCTCGACGGCGTCGACGTCCGCGGGCTCGACGACCGCGCGCGGTCGCGGCTGCGCAACGAGAAGCTCGGCTTCGTGTTCCAGAGCTTCAACCTGATCCCCGACCTCGACCTGTTCGACAACGTCGACGTCCCGCTGCGCTACCGCGGGTTCTCGCGCGCCGAGCGCAAGAAGCGGATCGAGGGCGCGCTCGAGCGCGTCGGCCTGGCGTCGCGGCTCCGCCACTTCCCGTCCGAGCTATCGGGCGGCCAGCAGCAGCGCGTCGCGATCGCCCGCGCGATCGCCGGCGACCCCAAGCTGCTGCTCGCCGACGAGCCGACCGGCAACCTCGACTCGCAGATGGCGCGCGAGGTGATGCAGCTGCTCGAGAACCTCAACGCGCAGGGCACCGTCGTCGTGATCGTCACCCACGATCCGGAGATCGCCGCCCGCGCCCAGCGCAACGTCCACATCGTCGACGGCGTCGCGACCGACCTCGAGCGCGCGCCGTCGCTGATCACCCCGACCCGCGCCGCGGCGTCCCACAGCGCTTGAGAGCCGCCGATGTTCACCTACTACCTCGATCTCGCGCGGCGCAGCCTGGGACGCAACGTCGGGCTGACCGTCCTCATGATCGTCGCGATCGCGTTCGGCGTCGGCGCCAGCATGACCACGCTGACCGTGCTGCACGTGCTGTCCGCCGATCCGATCCCGGGCAAGAGCCATCAGCTGTACTACGTGCAGCTCGATCCGCGGCGCGCGCTGGGCTACACGCCCGGCAGCCAGCCGCTCGAGCAGATGCCGCTGGCCGACGCCGAGCTGCTGCTGCGCGCCGGCAAGGCCGACCGCCAGGTGATCATGACCGGCGGCGAGGCGGCGATCGAGCCACAGCGCGCCGGTCTCGCGCCGTTCTTCGTCGATGGCCGGTGGACGTCGGCCGAGTTCTTCGCGATGTTCGGTGTGCCGTTCGTCACCGGCGGGCCGTGGACCGCGGACGACGACGCGCGGCGGGCGCACGTCGCGGTGATCGCGCGGTCGCTGGCCGACAAGGTGTTCGGCTCGGTCGCCGTGGTCGGCCGCACGATCCGGGTCGAGGGCACCGAGCTGCGGATCACCGGCGTGATCGATACCTGGCAGGTGTCGCCGCACTTCTACGACCTCAACACCGCCCGGTACGGCGGCAGCGAGCTCGTGTTCGTCCCGTTCGAGACCTCGCGCGATCTCAAGCTGCACCGCAGCGGCAACATGAACTGCTGGGACGAGGCGCCCGACCCCGAGGCGGTCGGCGCGCCGTGCGAGTGGATCCAGGTCTGGGTCGAGCTCGACAGCCCGGACAAGGCCGCCGCCTATCGCGACTTCCTGATCCGCTACTCCGAGGACCAGCTCCACGCCGGCCGGTTCCAGCGCCCGCCCAACGTGCGCCTGAGCGACGTGATGGCGTGGCTCGAGCATAACCACGTCGTCCCGAGCGATGCCCGGCTGCAGACCTGGATCGCGCTCGGATTCCTGCTGGTGTGCCTGGTCAACACGGTCGGCCTCTTGCTCACCAAGTTCCTGCGCCGCTCGGCCGAGATCGGCGTCCGCCGCGCGCTCGGCGCGTCGAAGCGGTCGATCTTCATCCAGCTCCTGGTCGAGGCCGGCATGATCGGCCTGGTCGGCGGCGCGATCGGCCTGGGCCTGGCCTGGCTCGGGCTGTGGGCGGTGCGGCACCAGCCGACCGACTACGCGCAGCTGGCCCAGCTCGACCTGCCGATGCTCGCCGGGACGTTCGCGCTGTCGATCCTCGCCAGCCTGTGCGCGGGCCTGCTGCCGGCGTGGCGCGGCTGCCAGGTCACCCCCGCGATCCAGCTCAAGTCGCACTGAGTCACACCGAGGGCGCCATGCATTTCTTCCCGATCATCTCCACGCTCCGCCGTCACAAGACCGCGGCCATGCTGATCATCCTCGAGATCGCGCTGACCTGCGCGATCGTGTGCAACGCGGTGTTCCTGATCGGCGACCGGCTGTCGCGGATGACGCACGCGAGCGGCCTGGTCGAGGGCGAGCTGGTCTCGGTCGATCTCTCCGGGATCGGCACCAAGGCCGACGCGATCGCGCTCACTGCCCAGGACCTGGTCGCGCTACGCGCGATCCCCGGCGTCCGGTCGGTCGCGTCCACCAACATGGTGCCGTTCGGCGGCTCGTCGTGGAACACCAGCATCTCGACGGTCCCCGACGACGTCACCTCGCCCAATGGCGCGATGTACATGGGCAGCCCCGACCTGCTCGAGACCTGGGGGGTACAGCTCGTCGCCGGGCGCGACTTCACCCCGGCGGAGTACGTCGAGTTCGAGGCCTCGCAGGCTCAGAAGGTCCATATCCCGTCGGTGATCATCACGCGCGCGCTCGCGGAGCGGCTGTTCCCGGGCAAGCCGGCGGTCGGCCAGGCGGTCTACGTGTGGAGCAAGGAGCCGCAGACCATCGTCGGCGTGATCGACTACATCGCGCGGCCCAACGACAACGGTGCCGAGTACACCGATTACTCGATGGTGCTCCCGGTCAACGTGCCGTACACGATCGGCCACCGCTACCTGCTGCGCGTCGATCCGGCGCGCCGCGCCGAGGTCCTCGGCGCGATCGATGCGACCCTCAACAAGGTCGACCCGTCGCGGATCATCCTCAAGCGCCAGACTTTCGAGCAGATCCGCGCCGACTACTTCAAGCAGGACCGTGCCATGGCGTACCTGCTGGTCGGGGTCTCGCTCGCGCTGCTGATCATCACCGCGCTCGGCGTGGTCGGGCTCGCCAGCTTCTGGGTCCAGCAGCGGACCCGGCAGATCGGCATCCGCCGGGCGCTCGGCGCCACGCGCGGTGACATCCTGCGCTACTTCCAGGTCGAGAACTTCATCCTCGCGACCGCCGGGATCGTCCTGGGCATGGTGCTCGCGTACGCGATCAACCTGTGGCTGATGCACAAGTACCAGGTCGCGCGCCTGCCCGGGGAGTTCCTGCCGATCGGCGCGGCGGTGCTGTGGCTGCTCGGCCAGGTCGCCGTGCTGGGCCCCGCGCTGCGCGCCTCGCTGATCCCGCCTGCGGTCGCGACCCGCAGCGTGTAGGCTGGGTGAGGCGCGATGTCGACCGTCCTGGTGATCGACGATAACCCCGCGGTGGCGACGGCGCTCGAGGTGCTGTTCTCGCTGCGCGAGCTGCGCACGCTGCGCGCCGGCTCGCCCGCGGCGGGGCTCGCGGTGCTCGAGCGCGAGCCGGTCGACGTCGTGATCCAGGACATGAACTTCCGCGCCGACACCACGTCGGGCGAGGACGGCGCGCAGCTGTTCCGGGCGATCCGCGCCCGGTTCCCCGACATGCCGGTGATCCTGATGACCGCGTGGACCCAGCTCGAGTCCGCGGTCGAGCTGGTCAAGGCCGGCGCGGCCGACTACCTGGCCAAGCCGTGGGACGACAACAAGCTGCTCACCGCCGTGGCCAACCTGCTCGAGCTGTCCCAGACCCGGCGCGAGCTCGCCCGGCGGCGCGCCGGCGAGCACAAGCGGAAGACCGAGCTCGAGCAGCGCTACGATCTGCGCGGCGCGGTGTTCGCCGATCCGGCGATGGAGCGGGTGATCGCGCTGGCGTGCCAGGTCGCGCGCGCCGACGTCCCGGTCCTGATCACCGGCCCCAACGGCGCCGGCAAGGACAAGATCGCCGAGATCATCCAGGCCAACTCGGCGGTGCAGGGCGGCCCGTTCGTGATCCTCAACTGCGGCGCGCTGCCGTCCGAGCTGCTCGAGGCCGAGCTGTTCGGCGCCGAGGTCGGCGCGTACACCGGGGCGAGCCGTGCCCGCGAGGGCAAGTTCGAGATCGCCGACGGCGGCACGGTGTTCCTCGACGAGATCGGCAACCTGTCGACCAACGGCCAGATGAAGCTGCTCCGCGTGCTCGAGACCGGCCGGTTCGAGCGGCTCGGCTCCAACCGCGAGCGCCAGGTCAAGGTCCGCGTGATCAGCGCGACCAACGCCGACCTGCACGCGATGATCCGCGCCGGCGGGTTCCGCGAGGACCTGTACTACCGGCTCAACACGATCGAGATCCGCGTGCCACCGCTGGCCGAGCGGATCGACGACATCGTGCCGCTCGCCCGGTCGTTCCTGTCCGGCCTGGGGGCCGGCAAGCGGCTGTCCGGCGATGCCCGCGACGCGCTGCGCAACCACGGCTGGCCGGGCAACGTCCGCGAGCTCAAGAACGCGCTGCAGCGCGCCGCGCTCCTGGCCGCCGGCGCCGAGATCACGGCGGCGGACCTGGCGCTGCCCTCGGCGCGGCCGCCGCCCGACGAGGAGCCCGATCGCCAGACGATCGAGGCGGCGCTGGCCCGGGCCGGCGGCGTGATCGCCCAGGCCGCGGCCGACCTCGGCTTGAGCCGGCAGGCACTCTACCGGAGGATGGAGAAGCTGAGCATCCCCCGCGAATGACCCCGCCACCCACCGATCCACAGCCCCGCCGGCCGCCCGGCCGCAGCTCGCTCGTCTCGCGAGTCTCGGTGCGCGCGTGCGTGCTGGTCGTGGCGGCGGTCGCGGGCGCGCTGCTGGTCGAGGACTGGGTCGGCGATCCGGTGCTCGCCGGCACGATCACGCTGGTCGTGCTGCTCCCGGCGGCGATCTCGGTGATGCGCCGGCCGCTGTCGCCGGTCGTGGCGATGTTCCGCGCGCTCGCCGGCACCGTGACCAGCTACCGTGACGGCGACTTCGCGTTCAGCCTGGCCTGGACGCGCAACGACGAGCTCGGCGACGTGGTCGTGGCGCACAACGCGCTCGGCGACGTGCTGCGCCGCCAGCGCGAGGCCCTGGTCCACCGCGAGCTCTTGCTCGACACCATGGTGCAGAACACGCCGGTCGCGATGCTGCTGTGCGATCCGGGCGGCCACATCGTCTACGGCAACCTCGCGGCCCGCAAGCTGATCGGCGCCGGGCGGCGGCTCGAGGGCCAGCGGCTCGCGACCCTGCTCGAGGGTGCGCCCGAGCCGCTGCGCGAGGCGATCGCGCGCGGCGGCGATGGCCTGTTCGCGGTCGAGCGCGACGACGAGGAGGAGATCTTCTACCTGGCGCGCAGCGAGTTCCGGCTCAACGCGCGGCCGCACGAGCTGTTCGTGCTCCGCCACCTCACCGTCGAGCTCCGCCGCCAGGAGGTCCGGACCTGGAAGAAGGTGATCCGGGTGATCAGCCACGAGCTCAACAACTCGCTGGCCCCGATCGCGTCGCTCGCGCACTCGGGCGCCGAGCTGTTGCGGCGCGGCAAGCACGACCAGCTCGACAAGGTGTTCACCACGATCGCCGAGCGCGCGCGCCACCTCGAGCAGTTCATCCAGGGCTACGCGCGGTTCGCCAAGCTGCCGGCGCCGCGCCCCGAGCCGACCGCGTGGCCCGAGCTCGTCGACCGGCTGCGCAGCCAGATCGCGTTCCAGGTCGACGGGCCGCTGCCCGAGTCCCGCGCGCGGTTCGACCCGGCGCAGCTCGAGCAGGCGCTGGTGAACCTGTTGCGCAACGCCCACGAGTCCGGCTCGCCGGCCGGCGACGTCCAGCTCCGCATCCGCCGCTTGCCGAGCGCCGTCGCGATCGAGGTCAGCGACCGCGGCGAAGGCATGAACGACGCCGTGCTGTCGAACGCGCTGTTGCCGTTCTACTCGACCAAGCGCGGCGGCACCGGCCTGGGCCTGGCGCTGGTCCGCGAGATCGCCGAGGCCCACGGCGGCCGGGTCTCGCTCGCCAACCGAGCGGGCGGTGGGATCAGCGTCACGATCACGCTCCCGCAGTGACGCACCCGGCAGCCCGGCGAGCCGATCGCACCGGGGCCTCCCTGATCCGCGGATGGAACATCGGACGGCGGACTCGGGCAGCTCGCGGTATTTCATGGATCTTTGCCGCCGGCGCTCGGGTAGCTCCCGGGTAGCCGCCGGCCTGCCGCTTGCTGGTCCGGAGATGGAATGCCTCGGATCCGCGCACCGCGCAGGGCTGGCAAGTCTCGGGACCGCTGGGCACGGCCTCATGCCGGGGTGGCGCGCGACCGTGTCCTCGCATAACGTCGAGTCGATCGTGCAAGACGACGGCGCTCTCCACGCGACCCGGCCGGCATCGGCGGCGTCGCAGGCGACGGACGGGACGCTCACCCGCGAGCCGGTCCTGGACGGCGAGGGTCCGGCCGCGGCGCGTTCCGGCGAGCGGCCGCTCGCGCCCGTGCAGCTCCGCGATCCCGAGCGCTACCTGATCCTGGGCGAGCACGGCCGCGGCGGCCTCGGCCGCGTGCTGCGCGCCCACGATCGCGAGCTCGGCCGCGACGTCGCGATCAAGGAGCTGATCTCGCGCGGCCAGGTCGGCGAGGCGCGGTTCCTGCGCGAGGTGATGATCACCGCGCGCCTCGAGCACCCGGGGATCATCCCGGTGCACGAGGCCGGGCGCTGGCCCGGCGGGACCCCGTTCTATGCGATGAAGCTGGTGTCCGGCCGCTCGCTGCGCGAGCTGATGGCCGAGCGGCCCGCGCTCGAGGACCGGATCGGCCTGCTCCACCACGTCATCGCGGTCGCCGACGCGATCGCCTACGCGCACGGCCGCAAGATCATCCACCGCGATCTCAAGCCCGCGAACGTGATCGTCGGCGACTTCGGCGAGACCGTGGTGATCGACTGGGGGCTCGCCAAGGACCTGACCGCCGTCGACGAGATCTCGCTCGACGGCGGGCCGTCCCACGCCCCGGCCGACCGCGACCTGACCGCGGCCGGCAGCGTCCTGGGCACGCCGGCGTACATGGCGCCCGAGCAGGAGCGCGGCGAGGCGGTCGACCAGCGCGCCGACGTGTTCGCGATCGGCGCCATGCTGTGGGAGCTGTGCGCGCTGCGCCGCGCGCCGCCGTCGGGGTCGCACGAGCGGCTCGGCGTGCTGCGCCAGGCCGGCATCGATCCGGACCTCGCCGTGATCATCGAGAAGGCGCTCGACCCCGATCCGGCGCGGCGCTACCCCGACGCCGGCGCGCTGGCGACCGATCTCAAGGCGTTCAAGTCCGGGGCGCGGATCGCCGCCCGCCGCTATTCGCTGCTCGCCACGCTGGCGCACTGGATCCGCCGGCACCGCGGGCTCGCGCTGTCGATCGCGGGCGCGATCGTGCTTGCCGCCGCGGCCGCGGTGGCGTTCGTGTGGAACATCGCGATCGAGCGCGACCGCGCCGATGCCGCGCGCGATCGCGCCGAGGTCGCGAACAGCGCGCTGATCCTCGAGCACGCCGAGCTCCTGCTCCACACCGATCCGACGGCCGCGGTCGCGGCGCTCGTCGGCTATCGCGGCCACGACGTGCTGCGGCGCCGGCGGCTGGTCGCCGAGGCCGAGGGCCGCGGCGTCGCGCGGGCGGTGTTCGCGCCGCACAACGACACGGTGTGGTTCGCCGCCGGCACGGCGTCCGGCGGCGGCCCGAGCGAGATCATCTCGCTCGGCGAGGACCGCCGCGTCCGGCTGACCCGCGGCGGCGGATCGACCACGCTCGCCGACGACGTGTCCGCGGCGGTGACCCTGGCCCACGCGCCGGCCACGCACCTGCTCGCGTACGCCACGGCGCCGAACGGCATCGCCGTGCTCGACCTGCGCACCCGGGCGATCCGCCGGATCGACCGCTTCGCCCCGGCGGTGATGCGGTTCTCGCCGGACGGCGCCCGGCTCGGTGCGCTCGACGCCCGCGGCGCGCTCGAGGTCTGGTCGATCCAGCCGGGCCGCCCGCCGGCGGCCGTGTCGATCCACCGCGCCGTCGTTCCGGGCGCGAGCAAGCTCCGGTTCGCGACCCCGTCGCGGCTCCTCGTGCAGAGCGGCGAGACGCTCCGGGCGATCGCCCTCGACCCGGCCGGTGGCGCGCCGGACACGACCACGGTGCCGGGGATCACGTCGCTCGACGCCGACGCCGCGGGGGTCGTCGTGGGCACCGCCGAGGGCCGGATCGCGCGGCTCGGCCCCGAGCTTCACCTGCTCGGCACCACCTCGGTGTGCCACGACCGCCTGCGGTACGCCCGGTTGATCCCCAAGGCCGATCGGGTCGCCTTCGCCTGCCAGGACAAGGTCGCCGGCATCGCCCGGCGCGATCCGGGCCCCGGCGACCCGGCGATCGTCGACACGTTCGCGACCCGCGGCCTGGCCGAGGTCACGCCCGATGCGACGGGGCGCTACGTCGTGGTGACCGACGAGTCGAGCACGGCCCACGTCTACGACACGCAGACCCGGTTCCTGAGCCACTACGACGGCACCCCCGGGCAGCCGTCCTACGTCGCGGCGCCCACCCCGGAGTTCGATCACGTCGTGATCGGTGACGTCAACGGCACGCTCCGGGTGTGGGACCCGCCGAGCCGCGCCGCCCGCGTGGTGCTGCAGGCGCCCGAGGCGATCTTCGGCCTGGCGTTCGCCGCGGACGGCCGGGCGCTGTTCACCGGCGGCGTGGACCCGATCGTGCGGCGCATCGACCTCGCCGGCGGCGCGGTGACCGAGCTCCGCGGTCACACCGAGGTGGTCCTCGGCGTCCGCGCGGCGCCGGATGGCAGCTCGATCGTCAGCCGGAGCTACGACGGCACGCTGCGCGTCTGGCGCACCCGCGACGCGGCGCTGCTCCGGGAGGTCCCCGATCACGGCAGCATGGTCGAGGACGCCGAGTACATCGAGCGCGGCCGCCGGATCGCGTCGGTCGGCGACGATGGCCGGCTGCTGGTGTGGTCGCCCGAGGGCGGCGACCTCGCGGTGCGGTTCGCCCAGGCGACGCCGCTGACCGGGGTCGAGGCGCTGGCGTACAACGACCACCTCGTGGTCAAGGACACGGCGGGCGCGATGTGGGACGTCGCGCCCGACGGCGGGCGCCGCCAGGTCCGGGATCCCGATGGCGCCGCGGTGACCGTGCTGCGCGCGTCGTCGAACGGTCGCCACGTGGCCACCGGCACCGACACCGGCGTGGTCACGATCTACGAGACGTCGCGCTGGCAGGTCGTCCGGACGGTGCGGGCCGAGGGCACGATCGGCGCGCTGCAGTTCGATCCGCGGGATCGCGAGCTGATCTTCGCCGCGGAGGCCGGCCGCAGCCAGGTCGGGCACGTCGCCGTCGTCCCGCTCGGCGGCGAGCCGCGGTTCGGCTGGCGCGAGGTCGCAGCGGCGGCGCGGGACATTGCCTACACCGCGGATGGCGAGACGGTCGCGTTCGTGTCCCCCGACGGCGGCACCTGGCTGTACCGGATCGCCGGGGACACCTGGGCCTACACGCGCGACCACGACAGCGAGGTGCTCGGTGGCCAGTTCTCGCCCGACGGCACGCGGTTCGTCAGCACGGACCGCCGGGGCGTGGTCGTGGTACGAGACGTCGCGGCCACGTGGAACGCGGCCGTTCACCCACGATCCCCAGGAGTCCCATGAAGAAGTCCCACGACGCGCGCAAGCGCAGCAGGCTCGCGCTCACCCCCGATACGATCGCTCACCTGACCGAGCTCGCGACCGAGGAGCTCGCCCACGTCCGCGGTGGGATGCCGCCGTCGAGGACCGACCCCGGCGTGTGCAGCACCGGGTTTCCGTGCTCGGCCGGCTGCTAGCCGGCTGCTAGCCGGTCACACCTGACGGCGGATCTCGCGCAGCCGCTCGCAGGTCGCGTCGTACTCGGCGCGGAGCTCCGGATCGGTGGCGCGGGCGAGCGCGCGGCGGGCGTCGCCGAGGTGGCGCTCGATGCAGCCGAGCACGGCGGCGCGACGCTCCGGCGACCATGACCCGGCGACCGCGAGCTCGACGTCGAGCGCGGTGCTCGCGGCGTCGCATGCCGCGGCGATGTCGCCCTCGAGCTGGCGCAGGATCGAGAACACGTGGCACGGCGGCACGGCCGGCGGCGCGGCCTCGAGCGCGGCGACCCGGCGCTCGGCCGCGTCGTAGACCAGCGCGAACGCCTGATCGAACGCGTCGAGCAGGACGAACGGCAGGTCGGGCTTGCCGGCGGCAGCGGCGGGCGCGCCGGCGCTCGCGCTGCCACACGCGGTGGCGACCAGCCCGGACAGGAGCGCGAGGCGCAGGCCGAGCACGCGCAACCACGAGGTCATGGCTCCCCCGGTAGTCACGCGCCGCGGTGCTGTCAACGCCCGGCGCGATGCCGCGCGGCGTCACCGGCGGCACCCCGCCTCAGGCGCCGTCGTCGCGCTTGCGCGGCCGCGCGATGCCGTACTCGTCGAGCCGGTTGATCAGCGTGCGGCGCGAGATCCCGAGCATCTCGGCGGCGCGGGTCTGGTTGCCGGCGCAGCGCTCGAGCGCCTCGAGGATGCGCTGCTTCTCGAGCTCGGCCACGGTGGCGCGGACCTGGGTCGGCATGTCGGCGGCGCTCGGGGCGCGGATCCCGGGCGGCGGCGGGATCGTCGCCGAGCTGCGCATCCGCTGGCTCGGCGGCCGCTTGATCGGATCGTCGATCGTCGTCAGGTGGTGGCGCTCGATCAGCGTGCCGGTCGCGAGCAGCACCGCGCGCTCGCAGGCGTTGCGCAGCTCGCGGATGTTGCCGGGCCAGTCGTGATCGGCGAGCCACTGCCGGGCCTCGTCGGACAGCGCGAACGATCGGCCGAGCGGCGCGGCCGCCGAGGCCACGAACTGCTCGGCGAGCGGGCCGACCTCGTCGCGCCGGTCGCGCAGCGGCGGGATCGTGAACGTCGCGCCGGCGAGCCGGAAGTACAGGTCGCGGCGGAACCGACCGTCGTCGACCTCGGCCGACAGGTCCTTCGACGTCGACGCGACGTAGCGCACGTCGATCGGCCAGGCCCGGGTGCCGTGGACCCGGCGGACCGCGGCGTCCTCGACCGCGCGGAGCAGCTTGTGCTGCAGCGCGGCGGGCAGCTGGTCGACGTCGGACAGAAACGCGGTGCCGCCGTCGGCGAGCTCGAGCAGCCCGGGCTTGCCGAGCTGCTCGTTGCCGAACAGCTCGGCCTCGAGCACGGGCTCGCTGATCGCGCTGCAGTTGATCCGCACGAACGAGGCGGTGCGGCGCGGCGACATGTCGTGGATCTGCTCGGCGAACCGCTCCTTGCCGGCGCCGGTCTCGCCGACGACCAGCACGCTGAGCCGGCCGACCGCGATCCGCGACGCGGCCTGCTCGAGCGCGGCCAGCACGCTCGACCGGGCGGCCGGCGCGCGGTGGTGCGCGGTGCGGGCCTGGACCATCAGCGTGACCGCGCCGATCAGGAACGGCACGCCGATCGTCAGCTGGACCGGGTGGCGCGGCGGCAGCTTGACGCCGTCGACGAACGTGCCGTTGGAGCTGCCGGCGTCCTCGATCTCGAGCTCGGCGCCGATCGACAGGTTGGCGTGGTGGCGCGACACCGATCCCGAGTCGATCACGACGTCGCACCGGCTCGCCCGGCCGATCGTCAGCGTGCCGGTCCCGGGCAGCGGCATGACCTGGAGCGCGGCCCCGTCGATCACGAGCAGCACGCGGTCGCCGAACGGCGCCTGGCGATCGATCTGCTCGGTCGTAGCGCCGGTCTCGTCGTCGATCACCTCGTTAGCGTACGCGGAGCCACCGGCGTTTAGCAACCGCGCGGCCCGCCCGGCGGGCGCGGTTTCCGGCGGCTATTCGAGCGGCAACTCGCGCGCGTCGTCGGCGGGCGACAGCCGCTCGCGCTCGATCGCGCGGACGCAGCTGTTCCAGCGCAGCACCGCGTCGACGTTGCCCGGCGGCCGCAGCGCCTCGGCGCGCTCGTACCACTCCATCGCGTGGCGGAAGCCGTCGTAGGCCGCCGACCGCACCACGTTCTTGCGATGCAGGTACGCGCGGGTCTCGCGCTCGTGGACCAGGCCGCTGTAGTAGGCGCGCTCGTATTCGTCCGACAGCTTGACGATGTAGGTCCGCGCCTCTCGCGCGGTGTGGGCCGCGCCGTGCGCGCCGAACTGGTCGGTCAGCGACAGGATCAGGCAGCGCAGCGCCTCCTGGTTGTCGGTGTCGACTGCGAGCACGTCGTGGCAGATACTCTCGGCCTGCGCCGGGTCGTTGAGCAGCCGGTAGCGCTCGGCCTTCTCCATCGCGTGGGGGATGCCGTCCGCGCTGATCTTCTTGAGCTGGAACGTGCTCATGCACCCAGCTTACCCCGGGCCAGGCCCGCGTCCGCCGGGCTCATGCGGCGCCGGCCGGGTCATGCGGCTCAGGCCGGGCCCTTGCTGTCGCGGGCCGCGCTGGTCGCGGGCGGGGCAGCCACCGAGCCTCCGGCCTCCTCGCTGCGCGTCTTGGTCCGCGCGCGGATGCCGAGCAGCTTGCGGCCGATGATCGCGACCGGGTCGAAGTAGCGGTCGACCACGCGCTCCTTGAGCGGGATGATGCCGTTGTCGGTGATCCCGATCTGCTCGGGGCAGACCTCGGTGCAGCACCGGGTGATGTTGCACAGCCCCGAGCCGAACTCCTTGCGGATCTCGGGGATCCGATCGTCGGTGTCGAGCGGGTGCATCTCGAGGCTGGCGAGCCGGATCATGAAGCGCGGCCCGACGAACGCGCCGCGGGTCGAGTCACCGGCCTTGGCGCGCTGCGCCGGCTTGTCGCGGTCGCGCAGCACGTGGCAGACGTCCTGGCACAGGTAGCTCTCGATGCACTTGCGGAACTCCTGCACCCGGTCGACGTCCTCCTGGTACATCCGGTAGGTCCCGTCGGCGTCGCGCGGCCTGGGCTTGAACCTGGGGATCTTCTTGTTCTGCTCGTAGTTCCACGACACGTCGGTGACCAGGTCCTTCATCACCGGGAACGTCTTGAGCGGCTGGCAGGTGATCGTCGCGTCCTCGGCGAAGCTGTTCATGCGCGTCATGCACGACAGCCGCGGCTTGCCGTTGATCTCCATCGAGCACGAGCCGCACTTGCCGGCCTTGCAGTTCCAGCGCAGCGCGAGGTCGTTGGCCTGCTGGGCCTGGATCCGGTGCAGGACGTCGAGCACGACCATCCCGGGATCGACGTCGACGTCGAACTGGACGAAGTCGCCACCCCGGATGTCGCCGCGCCAGACCTTGAAGACTCGCTTTGCCATCGCGTCTACTCCTTACTTACTGGCGTCGATCGAAAGGGGACGTTCCCGTCCCCTCTGGACCGGCAGAGCCGGTCCATTCACCCCACCGCGCGTCGCGTCGCGCGGCCCTGTGCGCCTTGTCTCTGCGCGCGCTTGACGTTGCATGCCCATTTCATTTCACGTCGGCGCCGACCTTGCCGGCTTCCAGATCCTCGATCTTGGCGTTGGCGATCGCGACCAGGTGAGCCGGCCCGTCGGGGCGGAGGCGCTTCTCGACCTCCATGCCGGCCGCGCCCTTCTTGATGATCACGTTGTACTTGACCCACTCGGGGCTCTCGCCGGGGTGATCGAGCCGGGTGTGGGCGCCGCGGCTCTCCTCGCGCGTCAGCGCCGCGCGGGTCACCGCCTCGGAGGTCACGAGTAACGAGCGCATCGACAGCGCCTCGTGCCAGCCGGGGTTGTACTGGCTCGCGCCCGGGGCGCGCATCGTCGTGGCCTCGGCCTTGAGCTCGTCGAGCTCGCGCAGCGCCTGCTCGAGCTCGTCCTGCTTGCGCACGATGCCGACGCCGCGGCTCATCACGCCCTGCAGCTTGTCGTGCAGCACGTACGGGTTGGCCCCGGTCTCGCGGTTCAGGATCTCGGTGGCGCGGCGGACCGCGGCGGCGATCTGGTCGGCCGGCGGCCGCGGCGCGACGCCGAGCTTGCCGATGTACTGCCGGGCGCCGTCGCCGGCGAGCTTGCCGAACACGATCAGATCGGACAGCGAGTTGCCGCCGAGCCGGTTGGCGCCGTGCATGCCGGCGGCGCACTCGCCGCACGCGAACAGCCCGGGGACCGTGGTCTCCTGGGTGTCGGCGTCGACCCGGACGCCGCCCATGAAGTAGTGCAAGGTCGGCCCGACCTCCATCGGCTCCCGGGTGATGTCGACCTCGGCCAGCTCCTTGAACTGGTGGTACATCGACGGCAACTTGCGCTTGATGAAGTCCGCTGGGCGCCGCGATGCGATGTCGAGGAACACGCCGCCGTGCGGCGAGCCGCGGCCGGCCTTGACCTCGGCGGTGATCGCACGGGCGACCTCGTCGCGGGTCAGGAGCTCGGGCGGCCGCCGCGCGTTCTTGTCGCCGGCGAGCCAGCGATCGCCCTCCTCGATCGTGGCGGCGGTCTCCGGCGCGAAGCGCTCGGAGATGTAGTTGAACATGAACCGCTCGCCCTTGTTGTTCTTGAGCACCCCGCCGTCGCCGCGCACGCCCTCGGTGACCAGGATGCCGCGCACCGACAGCGGCCACACCATGCCGGTCGGGTGGAACTGGGTGAACTCGACGTCCATCAGCTCGGCGCCGGCGTCGTACGCCATCGCGATGCCGTCGCCGGTGTACTCCCACGAGTTCGACGTCACCGGCCAGGCCTTGCCGCCGCCACCGGTCGCCAGGATCACCGCCTTGCAGCGGAACACCACGAACCGCCCGGTCTCGCGCCAGTACGCGAGCACGCCGGCGATCCGGTCGCCTTCCTTGAGCAGCTCGAGCGCGGTGCACTCCATGTGGAAGCTGATGCCCTGGTGGACCCCGTGGTCCTGCAGCGAGCGGATCAGCTCGAGCCCGGTGCGGTCACCGACGTGGGCGAGCCGCGGGTAGCGGTGGCCGCCGAAGTTGCGCTGCGAGATCAGGCCTTCCTTGGTGCGGTCGAACACCGCGCCCCACTCCTCGAGCTCGCGCACGCGGTCGGGCGCCTGCCGGGCGTGGAGCTCGGCCATGCGCCACACGTTGAGGAACTTGCCGCCGCGCATCGTGTCGCGGAAGTGGACCTTCCAGTTGTCGCGCGGGTCGACGTTGCCCATCGCGGCCGCCATGCCGCCCTCGGCCATCACGGTGTGGGCCTTGCCGAGCAGGCTCTTGGAGATGACGCCGGTGCTGAGCTTCTGGGCGCTGCACTCGATCGCCGCGCGTAGCCCGGCGCCGCCCGCGCCGATGACCATCACGTCGTGGTCGATGGTCTGGATCTCGGATACATCGAGCATTCGTACTCACCAGGTGTGGAAGTCGTGCCAGGTGTTGAAGTCGTGGATGATGCCCATTGAAAGCAGTCGCACATAGAGGTCGGTCACCATGACCCAGATCAGGCTCGCCCACGCGAACTGCATGTGGCGCGCGTTGAACCAGGTCGCGCGCTTCCACGAGCCGAGCGCCACGCTGGGCTTGCCGCAGTCCGACATGCAGTCCTTGCGGCCGCCGATCAGGTGGCGGAACGAGTGGCAGCCGAACGTGTAGCTCGCGATCAGCAGCACGTTGATCGTCAGGATCAGGCTGCCGACGCCGATGCCGGGCTTGCCATCGCGGAAGAACGACTCGACCGCATCCTTGCCGAGCAGGAAGATGAAGATCAGCGCGAAGTACATCGCGTAGCGGTGCAGGTTCTGGAACGCCAGCACGGCGGTCTCGCCGCGGTACTTGCGCTTGGTGGCGAGCGGCCCGACCGCGCAGCCCGGCGGCGAGCCGGCGAACGAGCGGTAGTACGCCTTGCGGTAGTAGTAACAGGTGAACCGGAAGCTGCCCGGGAACACCAGGATCAAGAGCGCCGGCGAGAACGAGATCAGCTTGCGAGGCCACCAGCTCGGCACCGCGCCGAACCACGCGTGGGCCGGGGTCACGCCGGTCGTGACCGCCGGATCTGCGAACAGCACGGGCGAGTAGAACGGCGACAGGTACGGGTCGACGTAATAGTGGTTGCCCTGCAGCGCCGCCCAGGTGGTGTAGACGACGAACGTCAGGAACACGAGGAACGTGATCGCCGGACCGCTGCGCCAGTCGTCGGTTCGCGTCGTCCTGGCGAATCCTTCCGCGTGCCCACCGATCACGGGCAGGTGTGTGGCCATGTCGCGGCGGACTATAGGGAAACGTCCCTGGCGCCGCAAGCGGCGGCCGCTCGATCCGCGGTCGGCCGCGGTCGGCCCGCGGTGCGGACCGCGGTGCGGATCAGGACCTGGCCAGCGCCCGGGCCTTGGCGCGGACGAAGCCGTAATTGAGCGACAGTGCGTTCCACTCGGCGACCTTCTTGATCGCCGCGCGGGCCTTCCGGGCATCGCCGGCATCGACCAGCGCCGCGGCCTGCAGGTAGAGCACGCGCGGATCCTGCTGGTTGGCCTGGGCGAGCTCGGCCGCGGCCACCCCGGGCTTGCCATCGGCGATCGCGATCAAGCCGGCGAGCTCGTGCTGCTGGCGGAGCTCGAACGGGATCTGCTTGGCGGCGACCGCCTGCGCGTAGCTCGCCGCGCGGGCCTTGGCGGTGGCGAGGTCGTGCCGGGCCAGCGCGACCCGGCCCTGGTCGAACAAGGCGTTGCGGCGCGTGGCTTCCTTGACCTCGGCGGGGGTGCTCGACGCCTCGCTGGCCTCGACCTGGGCGGCGAACGCGGCGGCGGCATCGTCGGGCCGGCCGGCCTCGAGCAGCGTGTTGCCCTTGAAGTTGAGGTCGTTGGCCTTCTGGCCGAGGTCCCGGGCGCGGTCGGACGTCGCGATCATCTGGTCGATCTCGCCGAGCGCCTTGTCCCATGCGGCTTCGTGGATGAACGACTCGGCCGTCCAGGCCAGCGCCTGGCGGCGCTCGCCGTCGTTGCGCGCGACCTTGCTCAGCCGGGCGAGCGCCTTGCGGGCGTCGTCGCCGCGGCCGCGAAACATGTGGTCGTTGGCGATCCCGATGTACGCCGAGATGAAGGTCGGGTCGATCGCGAGCGCCTTGTCGTAGCTCCTGATCGACTCGTCGAACCGCCCGGTCTTCATCAGCAGCTCGGCGTACGAGTCGTACGGGTTGGGGTCACCCGGGATCAGCTCGATGTACTTCTTGAACGCCTTCTCGGCCTCGCCGTAGCGCTCGAGCGCGCGGTACGCGTAGCCCATGAGGTTGTACGGCGACGTGAACGTCGGGTTGATCGCGACCGCCTTGCCGTAGAGCTCGACCGCCTTGCCGAAGTCCTGCTGGCCGAAGTGGAACGTCGCGAGCAGCGTCAGCGCCCGCTCGTCCCGGGGATAGAGCTCGACCAGCCGGCCGTAGAGGTCCTTCTGCTGGCCGGGCTTGCCGGTCGCGCCGGCGGACAGCCCGCGGATCATCAGCTGCTCCGGCTCGGACACCTTGTCGGCCAGCGCGGTGGCGTGCTCGAGCGCGGCGAAGAACTCCTGGGTCGATCGCGCGGTGTTCGCGAGCCCGACGTAGCCGAGCGCGAAGTCCTTGTCCCTGGCGACCGCCGCCTCGAACTGCTTGTGCGCGTCGGTGACGCGCAGCTTCTCGAGCAGGTCGCGGCCCTGCAGGTAATGCGTGCGCGCCTCGTCCGAGGCGGTGGTGATCGGCAGCTTGTCACCACCGGGTTTCGCGCCGGCAACCGCGGCGCCACCGAGCGCCGCCGCGATCACCGCCGCCGCGATCGCGATCCATCCTGATCTCGTGTTCGTGCTGATCATCGTCGACCTCCGCGGCCACGGTAGGCCGGTGCGGCGCCGCGCCCCAAGCGCGATGCCTTCTCCGGCGCTGACCGCGCGGTGGGTCCGTTGCACGCCGCCGGTCGCAGCCTGTCGCTCGGACGGTCGCGCCGGACATCGCAGCCCTGTCGCCCGCGGCGGACCGCCGCCGCCGCAGGGGCGTCCCAGCCGGGGCTCGTCGCTCGCCGCTCGCCGCTCGACGCGATCCATTCGATCCGATTTCTCCGATCCTTGCCCGGCCCGACCCCATAGACTCGGGGGCATGAACTCCATCGTCTGCAACCTGATCGTCGCCTCGATCGAGGACTGTCTGCCGTTCTACGTCGACCGGCTCGGCTTCACCCGGACCGTCGACGTGCCCCACGGCGACGTGCTCGGCTTCGTGATCTTGAAGCGCGGCGAGCTCGAGCTGATGCTGCAGAGCCGCGCCTCGGTCGCCGCCGATGTCGCCGGGGTCGACCCCGACGGCTTCCGCGCCGCGCTCTACATCGAGGTCGACCAGCTCGCCCCGATCCGCAAGGCGCTCGCCGGCTGGCCGCCCGTCGTCCCCGAGCGCACCACGTTCTACGGCGCCCGCGAGATCATCGTCCGCGACCCCGCCGGCAACCTGATCTCGTTCGCCTCGCGCGAGACCTGACCTCGCAGGGTGTCCGGGGAACCATCGACACCTCACGCAGGCCGAAGCTGCAGCGGGAGGCGCGCTCGGCGACGACGATGGCGCTCGGCGGGCCGCGACCCCTCGGCCGCGGTCTTGACCGAGCGCAACGCGTCCTTCACGCTGTTGTCATGGCGGCGATCAACCTGAGCCCGGCGGGGTTTCCGATGGCGCCGAGCCGCGAGGTCTGGGACTCCCTGACTGCGGACGAGCGTGCCCGCGTCGTCGATGCGCTCCCCGGCGAGGTCACCGACGCCGAGATCGCGGTGCCGGAGGGCGATCGACACTTCCAGGCCAAGACGCGGGCGCTCGACACGCTGCGCGGCTACTTCGCCCGGCAGCGGCGTCGCGTCTACCTCGCGGCCGAGCTGCCGATCTATTACCCGGCCGAGCCGCGGTTCGCGCCCGACCTGCTCGCCGTGCTCGAGGTCGAGGACCACTCGCGCGACAAGTGGGTGGTCAGCGCGGAGGGCAAGGGACTCGACTGGGTGCTCGAGGTCCACGTCGGTGGCGACCGCAAGAAGGACGCCGAGCACAACGTCGCTCGTTATGCACGGCTGGGGATCCCCGAGTACTTCGTGTATGACCGCGGCCGGAACCAGCTGCTCGCGCACCGGCTGTCGTCCCGCGGAGCGACGACCTACAGCCCGATCGTTCCGCAGCGCGGCCGCTACGAGTCTCAGGTCCTCGGGCTCGAGATCGAGGTCGCTCGCGATCGGCTGCGGTTCTTCGCCGGGACGGCGATGCTGCTCGAGAGCGACGAGCTGATCGCGCGGCTCGAGCAGATGCTCGACCAGGTCCAGCAGCGGGCCGAGGAAGAGTCTCGCCGCCGCGAGGACGCCGAGCGCGAGGTGGCCCGGCTCCGCGAGGAGCTGGCTCGCCTCAAGCGGTGATCGTCCGTACGACGACGCAGGTCAGGGCTCGGGTGTCCGGCGGCTGGCGCGGCCGACGCGTGTCGAGCGCCGCTACGCGCGGACCTTGCTGCGCTGGAGCTGCTGGGCCCTGAGCACCACGTGCGAGGTCATGTTGACGATCTCGTCGACCGTGGCGTCGTTCTGCATCGCCGCGATCGGCTTGGACAGGCCGAGCAGGATCGGGCCGACGGCCGAGGCGCCGCCGATCGCGCGGGCGACCTGGTAGGCCGCGTTGCCCGAGGCCAGCGAGCTGAACACCAGGGTGTTGGCCGCCTGGGTCAGCCGCGAGAACCCGTAGATCTGCTGGCGGCGGACCGGGTCGAGCGCGATCTCGGGCTGCATCTCGCCATCGATCTCGAGGTCGGGGCGGCGGTCGCGGATCAGCTCGACGGCGCGGTGGATACGCGTGACGTCCGGATGCCGGACCGAGCCGAAGTTGGAGTACGAGATCATCGCCACCCGCGGCGTGACGCCGAAGCCCTGGACCGCGTCGGCCATCTGCACGGTGATGTCGGCGAGGGTGTCGGCATCGGGGAAGATGTTGAACACGGTGTCGCCGACGAACATCACCGAGTTCTGCATCACCATCATGTACATGCCGACCGCGACCTTGGCGCCCGGCGACAGGCCGAAGATCTCGAGCGGCGGCCGCACGGTCTCGGGGTAGTTGAGGCGCAGGCCGGTGACCATGCCGTCGGCGTCGCCGCGGTCGACCATGATCGCCGCGTAGTAGTCGCTCTTGGTGATCAGCGCCCGGGCCGCGTCGTCGGTCAGCCCCTTGCGCTGGCGCAGCTCGTAGAGCCGCTCGGCGTAGCGCGCCTGGGTCGGCGCGGTCCGCGGATCGATCACCTCGACCCGGCCGATCAGGTCGAGCGACATCTCGGCGCACAGCTTCTCGATCTCGTGCGGCCGGCCGAGCAGGACCGGGCGGGCGATGCCGGCGTCGACGATCTGCTGGACCGCGCGCAGCAGGCGCGGGCTCGCGGCGTGGGTGAACACGATCCGCCGCGGATCGCGCTGGGCCTCCTTGGTGATCGTCCGGACGATCGAGTACGCGGCGTTGGAGCCCTTCGAGATCAGCTTCTCGCGGTACTCGGCGATGTCGAAGGTGATGCGCGCGACGCCCGAGGCCATCGCGGCCTCGGCGACCGCGGGCGCGACCCACCACAGCACGCGCGGGTCGAACGGCTTGGGGATGAAGTAGTCCGGCCCCATCTTCAGCGACTTGCCGCCGTAGGTCATGATCACCGAGTCCGGCACCGGCTCGCGGGTCAGCTCGGCGAGCGCCCGCGCCGCGGCCAGCTTCATCGCCTCGGACACGCCGGTCGCGCGGCAGTCGAGCGCGCCGCGGAAGATGTACGGAAACCCCAGGACGTTGTTGACCTGGTTGGGGAAATCCGAGCGCCCGGTGGCGACCAGCGCGTCGGGCCGCGCCATGATCGCGTCCGGGTACGAGATCTCGGGGTCGGGGTTGGCGAGCGCGAACACGATCGGCCGGTCGGCCATCGTCCGCAGCATGTCCTGCGTCACCATGTTGGCGACCGACAGGCCGAGGAACATGTCGGTGCCGTGCATCGCATCGGCGAGGGTGCGCCGGCCATCGTCGGGGACCGCCCAGCGCTGCTTCTGGCGGGTCAGATCGGTGCGACCCTGGTGGATCACGCCCTTGGAATCGACCATGATCACGTTCTCGCGACGCATACCGAGGCTGCAGAAGAACTCGACGCAGGCGATCGCCGCGGCGCCGGCGCCCGAGACCACGAGCTTGAGCGCATCGAGCTTCTTGCCGGCGAGCTGGGCGGCGTTGAGCAGGCCGGCGCCCGAGATGATCGCGGTGCCGTGCTGGTCGTCGTGGAACACCGGGATCCGCATGCGCTTGCGCAGCTTCTCCTCGATCTCGAAGCACGCCGGCGCGGCGATGTCCTCGAGGTTGATCCCGCCGAACGTTGGCTCGAGCGCCGCGACGATGTCGACGAACTTGTCGACGTCCTTCTCGGCGAGCTCGAGATCGAACACGTCGATGTCGGCGAACTTCTTGAACAGGCAGGCCTTGCCCTCCATCACCGGCTTGCCCGCCGCCGGGCCGATGTCCCCCAGGCCGAGCACGGCGGTGCCATTGGAGATCACCGCGACGAGGTTGGCCCGCGCCGTGTATTCCCACGAGCGCTCCGGATCGCGCGCGATCTCGAGACAGGGCTCGGCAACACCGGGGCTGTACGCGAGCGACAGGTCGAGCTGGCTGACCAGTGGCTTGGTCGGCACCACCTCGAGCTTTCCCTTGCGGCCGCGGCTATGATACTCGAGCGCGTCTTCCTTTCGCCCCATGCAGGGCACGGTAGTCCGCTGGCGCGCGTCTGGCAAACCCACGCGATCGCGGCGGATGGTTCAGTGTTTTGCCGACGATGATCGATCCGCGGAGCGCCCGAGCGGCTTGCAAGGAACTTTCCACGGCGCCGATCTGCAAGCGTCCGTGCGCCCCGGACTCGGGGCGATCGACGCAGCCGCTCTGGCCCGGGCGCATCGCATACGCGGTTTCGGTGCCCCGATCGGCGTCGCCAGCGCCGCGGGTGGCGCGCCGCGCCGCGCGTAACCTGGCACCGCGACGCTTGTTTCCTGCGGGCGCGCGGAGTAGAACCGCCAGCACGCACCCGTAGCTCAGCTGGATAGAGCGTTGGCCTCCGGAGCCAAAGGTCACAGGTTCGAATCTTGTCGGGTGCACGCTAGATACCTCCGTGAAGACACTGGGAGAGATCGCGATCGAGGCCGGCCTGGTCAACCGGGCCAGCGCCGCGAAGGCCGGTCGCCTCGCCGAGGAGCGCAAGCTGCCGCTCGTGGTCGTGCTGGTCCGCGAGCTCGGCGTCGACGAGCTCGCCCTGGTCGGTGCGCTGCGCAAGCAGACCCGTGTTCCGCTGATCGATCCCGGCAGCCTCGAGATCGATCCGGAGGCGCTGCGCCAGGTCCCGCGCGACGTCTGCGCCCGGCTCCGCGTCCTGCCGCTGTCGCTGACCAGCGATGGCGGCGGCCGGGTGATGCGGATCGCGATGGCCGACCCGACCGACACCTCGGCGGTCGCCGAGATCGAGCAGCTGACGCATTGCGACGTCGAGGTCAACGCGCTGCCGCTGTCGGCGATCGACGAGCTGGTCGACAAGGGCTACCGCCAGGTCAACACCGCCGTGGTGAGCCGCGCGGGCAACCCGGGAGCCACGGCGTTCGTCCCATCGCGTGGCCGGGCCCTGCCGGAGACCGAATCCGAGGTCTCGGTCACCGCCCAGATCCCGCTCGCGTCGCTGCAGGCGATGGCGCCCGACGACCTCGACACCCGGCTGACCGCGCTGGTCAACCTGCTGGTCGCCAAGGGTATCGTCAGCGAAGCCGAGCTGGCCGAGGCGCTGCGCAAGCTGAAGGCGTGACCCAAGGCCTGACCGGAGGCGTGACCGAGGCGTGACCGGTGTTTGCCACGGGCCTCGCGACAGGCCGTGCGCTACTATTGCGCCCGGTCGTCCGTCCGCCCCACGACCATGCCCGCACATGACATGACTGCGACGATTCATTGCGCCGGCTGTCAGCACGCGTACACCGCGACCGCGCTGTTCTGTCCGAATTGCGGGCGGCCCAAGCCGCGTGAAGCGCCTGCCGATCCGTTGCTCGGCAAGCTCCTCGGCGAGCGCTTCCTGGTCCACGAGCTCCTCGGTCAGGGCGGATCCGGCACCATCTACCGCGCCGAGCACATCACGCTGCGGCGCAAGGTCGCGATCAAGGTCCTGCACAACGAGCTGTCGCGCGACGACCTCGCGGTCGAGCGGTTCCGCCGCGAGGCGACCACGGTCGCCGAGATCGACAACGAGCACATCGTCGAGATCCACGACTTCGGCCGCACCCCCGACGGCCGGCTCTACCTCGCGATGGAGCTGCTCGAGGGCGAGACGCTCGACACCGTGCTCGCGCGCGACAAGCAGCTCTCGGTCGAGCGCGCCGCCGACGTCCTGATCCAGGTCGGCGAGGCGCTGATGGAGGCGCACGCGATCGGCTACGTCCACCGCGACCTCCGGCCGCGCAACATCTACCTCGCGGTCCGCCGCGGCAAGGCCAACTTCATCAAGCTGCTCGACTTCGGGCTCGCGAAGCTGGTCGAGACCGAGGGCCAGGCAGCGTCGACCAGCCTCGGCATGACGTTCGGCGACCCGCGCTACATGTCGCCCGAGCAGGCCCGCGGCGATCGGATCGACCGCCGCGCCGACATCTACCAGCTCGGCTGCGTCGCGTACGAGATGCTCACCGGCGCGCCGCCGTTCTCCGGCAACCGCGTGTTCGACATCCTGACCAAGCAGGTGACCGACATCCCGCAGCCGCTGCCGACCCGGCGCCCGGGGGTCCCGCTGTGGATGGAGGCCGCGGTCACCAAGATGCTCGCCAAGGATCCCGAGAACCGGTTCGCGACCACGACCCGGATGGTCGAGGCGCTGCGCCGCGGCCTCGAGAACGGCGAGGTCATGGACGACGAGGTCGCCCGGCGCCGCGAGAGCGTGCCGCCGCCATCGGTGTCGCGCGTCATGGCGCGGATGGGGATGACGTCGCCGGTGGACCCGGCGGCCCTGCCGCCGATGGCCGCACCACCGGCCGCTGCATCGCAGGCCGGTGCATCGCAGGCCGCCGCATCGCAGGCCGCCGCATCGCAGGCCGCCGCATCGCCGGCTGCGGCATCGCCGGCCGCCGCATCGCAGGCCGCCGCGTCGCCGGCCGCCGCATCGCCGGCCGCCGCGTCGCCGGCCGCCGCATCGCAGGCTGCGGCATCGCCGGCCGCCGCATCGCAGGCCGCGGCATCGCAGGCGGCCGCATCGCAGGCCGCGGCATCGCAGGCCGCCGCGTCCCAGGCTGCGGCATCGCAGGCCGCCGCGCTGCCGGCTGCTGCGTCGTCCGCACCGGCCGCCGCGTCACCTGCCGCTCCCGCATTGCCGACCGCCGCATCGCCGACCGCCGCATCGCAGGCCGCGGCATCGCAGGCCGCCGCATCGCAGGCCGCCGCATCGCAGGCCGCCGCATCGCCGGCCGCCGCGTTGCCGACCGCCGCATCGCAGGCCGCCGCCCCCGCGCAGGCCGCCGCGCCGCGCGCCCCGGTGGTTCGCACCGCGATCCCGCCGGTCGATCCGGGCGTCACGATGAAGGCGCCGATCGCGCCACCGCCGTCGAAGCCGGACTCGGTCGAGCTGCTCCGCAAGCGGACCGGGACGCCGCGGGTCGGTGTGCCGATCCACGATCCGATCGTGCTGCCGGCGCAGGCCAAGGTGGCGCTCCCCGTGCAGTCGCCGGTCGCCGGTGTGATCGAGTCGGCCGCATCGGCGGCGACGGTCGCGCGCAGCCAGGCCGCCGATGCCGCGCGGCCCCCGACGCAGCCCGACGACGCGCCGCGCGGCAAGCGTTCGCGTGCGGCTCCCTCGGAGCTCAACATCTCCCAGGTCTGGTACGACGAGGGCGACCGGCTGTCCGGCGACGACGACGACGATCCGGCGTCGCAGGCCGCCCGGGCGCACCGGACGATCGCGCCCAGCACCGCCGACGCGCCGTACTACGACGAGCCACCGCCACGTCGCCGCCTGGGCCTGATCGCCGGGATCGGCGCGTTCGCGGTCGTCGGCGGCATCATGGCGTTCGCGATGACGCGCGGCGGTTCGCCATCGACTCCCGCGCCGGTGGCTCACAGCGAGCCGAGCGCGACCGCCGCGATCGATGCCGGTCCGAGCACGATCCTCCCGGCCGAGCCGCCCGCCTCCGAGGTCGTGGCCGCCGCCGATGGCAGCGCCGCCAGACCGCCGGCGTCGGCCGCTCGGCCGACCCCAGCCGAGGCCAGCCGGCCGACGAGCCCGGCCGCCGCGAACCCGGCCGCCGTCGCGAGCCCACCGGCGAGGCCCACCGCGCGCCGCTCCACCGACAGTCATCCGGCGGCCGAGACCCACGCCCCGGCGGGAGCACGCCGCACCCCCGAGCCGAGCTATCCGGTCCTCGGCTCGGAGCCGACGCGCCGTCCCCCGTCGCTGGGCGCGACCGCACCGACCCTCACCGGCGGCGATGCCGGCAAGCGCCCGACCGCGCCGAGCCTGACGGACACGCCCAAGGACCCGTACGGTGACGACACGCCGTCCGATGGCGTTGCGCCGGAGAAGAAGGCCGAGTTCTTCGCCAACCTCGGCGGCCAGCAGCTGCTCGGCGGCGACACCGTCGGCGCCGCCGCGAACTTCAAGAAGGCGCTCGAGCTCGACGCCAGGAACGTCGCCGCGACCATGGGCATGGGCGAGATCGCGCTGCGCCAGGGCCTGTTCGGCGACGCGATCGCGCACCTGTCGAAGGCGATCAAGCTGGCGCCGCGCAACGCCAAGGCGCTGACCTTGCTCGGCGAGGCGTACCTCAACAGCGGCAACAACGCGCAGGCCGCCGCGCAGTTCAAGAAGGCGCTGCAGCTCGATCCCGACAATGCGCGTGCCCGCGACGGCTACAACGAAGCATCGAGCCGCGTCGCGCCGCCCGATGACGAGACGCCGTAGCCACGCGAGCCGCGTCGCCGCGGTGTGATCGGGCCGGTGTGACCGGGCCGGAAAGTTACGGTCGCTTCTTCGGCTTGTCGCGCCCGGTCGTGGGGTCCTTGACCGGCGCGACCCAGCTCGATGGTGCGCCGTGATGCGCGACCCCGAGGCGAATGCGGCGGCTCGACCAAGAGATCTTGGGACGCGGTTTGCCGACGATCATGTATCCACCGTAGGGGTAGCGATCGGTCACTGCAACTACTCACTCACGCGGGGAGATCTCTCCTGGCTCCCGGAGCGTGGGATAATCACCTTATGTTTCACGTGTACGTCGACGGTGTGACGAGCTCGTCGCCCGACGCGGTACGCGAGCTGGCGAACGCCATGGCGACTCGTTACGGCATCCCAGAGGCGGAGCTGCATGCGCGGCTGTCCCGGGGGCGGTTCCGCGTCAAGGCCGACGTCGACCGCGCGACCGCCGAGGTATACGTCCGCGACCTCGAGGCGATCGGCGCCCGGGTCCGGATCGAGCCGGCCGGTGCCACGAGCGAGCCTGCCGCTGGTACCGCGCGCACCGCGATGCGGTCGTCGCTGCCGCCGCAGCCTGGGAGCCGTCCGGCGACGTCGTCATTGCCGCCGCAGCCTGGGAGCCGCCCCGCGACGACGTCGTTGCCGCCGCAGCCTGGGAGCCGTCCGGCGACGACGTTGCTGCCGCCGCAACCTGGGAGCCGTCCGGCGATGTCGTCATTGCCGCCGCAACCTGGGTCGCGGCCGGCGACGACGTCATTGCCGCCGCAGCCTGGGAGCCGTCCCGCGACGTCGTCGTTGCCGCCGCAGCCGGGGAGCCGGCCGGCGACGTCGTCGCTGCCGCCAGCCATGTCTCGGCCGGAGGACTCGGCG
>DASWRS010000093.1:0-38014 GCA_036403075.1 Kofleriaceae bacterium | reverse complement strand
GTCAGGATCGACGTGCCCTTGAAGCAGTGCTGCGTGGTGATGCCCATCTCGTTGAGGTAGGCGTCCGCGGCGAACTGCACCAGGTTCGCGATGCCGGCCTTCCAGCCGAAGCGACCGACGCGGGTGCTGTTGATGGACTGGCTCGCGTCGTGCGGGTCCGGGAGCAGGACCTTGACCCGGTTGACCGTGCCGCGCACCGCGGCGGGCTCGGCCGCGACCACGTTGTCGAACACCGAGTCGGGCAGCGACTCGACCAGGCCCAGGCCGAACAGCGGCGTGGTCAGGCGGCCGACGTTGTGTACCGTGGCATCGCTCGGCTCGTGCTCGAGCGGCACCGTGCAGCTCTGGCCACCGCTGCCGGTGAACGTGCCCACGGTGAACAGCTGGCGCAGCGAGCCGCCCTCGTTCGGGGTGCCGCTGAACACGCCGTTGACGAACTTGCCGAACCGGCGCTCGATCTGGACGCCGGCGCCGCCGACCGCGCCCTGGGTATGGCAGTTGCCGCACGCCTTCTCGTTGAAGATCGGGCCCAGGCCGTCGTCGAGGCCCTCCACGGTCACGAACGCAGCCTTGGCGGCGGCGAAGTCGGCCGCCGAGATCCCGCCGAGCTGATCGCCGACCAGGCCCTGCTGGGTCGCGGCGGTATTGATCGGCTCGTCCGTCGACTCCGACGCACAGCCGATCATCACGCCACCATAGGCGGTGGCCATCATCACTGCCCCGTTGCGAAACACTTTCATTCGAATCATCTGGTTGCCTCTCCGGTTGTGAATCACCACGCACGGACACCATGCGCCGCGCGTCGGCTCCGACGGATCACGCCACGGTCATCGCGCGCGGCGATCGCCGACGCGCGAGCGCCCGACGAGACCATCGCTGGTCGTTGCCGGGCTCAGCTCTCTGATTCCGCTCTGGCAAACGGACCCTAGAACTTCTCAGGAAACGTTGTCAATCTTCTCGTGCGTGCCGGTTGTTTACTTCTATTGAAGACCAGATCGCGAATACACTTGTCATGGCGAATGACGACTTCAACACTCCGAGCGAAAGCCGGCCCACGAAACCCGTGGGACGTGAAGTCGCGGACATGTGATCACACGCTCACGAGTGCGACCCGCCCGCACCCCGCACTGCCACGAACCGGTTTCATGCGTTCATCTGCGATCGACGACCACCACGGAACACGCCAGGTCTCGTGATGGCGGCTCGAACGGTTCGTTCACCCTAAAGCCCTCGGGGAATCTCTGTCAATCGCGTTCTGCACGTCGAGTGAACAATTCTATCCACGTGCAGATCACGAGTACGTCGCCGCGCGACCTCGAAGATCTGACGCGCGCACGCATGCGCTCGCTCGCGGTTCTCCGCCGACGAGCCGAGGACTGCAGACCTCACGGATCGAGACATCCGGACCGCACGGACTGACAACATTCGTCTTCCGCTGTCGCGGATCGCGGCGTTCTGACAGCCAAGCGCAAAGTGATGCGAGCTCCCCTGGGGCCTCGCGATCCGGCCGATCGGCGTGTCGCATGCCGCGCGAACCGCCTGGATCTCGTTGAGCCCGCTTCGCGTTCCGGATCGGCAAAGCTCACGGAAATCTCGGGGCAGGATGTCCCGGCACGGGCACCTCCCCGCCCGCGCCGCCCCGCCCTGCCCGGACCGGCCGTGCGTTCGAGCGTATCCTCGCGCCCGCGTGGCGCCGGCCACGTCGACTCACCACCAGGAGGACCACGTGACGCCAATCGTGTATGGGACAGAGTTCAGCACGTACGTCCGCAGCGTGCGGATCGCCTTCGAGGAGAAAGGCGCAGAGTACAGACTGCATGACGTGAGCGTCCTCAAGGGCGAGCACAAGCAAGCGCCGCACCTCGCCCGCAATCCGTTCGGCACCGTGCCGGCGTTCGAGCACGACGGTCTCGAGCTCTACGAGACCTCGCCGATCCTGCGCTATGTCGACCAGGTATTTGCCGGCCCGGCGCTGACACCCGAGGATCCGCGCGAGCGTGCCCGGATGAACCAGGTGATCAGCATCATCGACTATCACGGATACGCGTCGATCATCGGCCAGATCGTCGTGCAGCGCCTGTTCACCGCGCTGCTCGCGAACGGCACCGACGAGGCGGTGGTCAAGGCCGGCATCCCGCGCGCCCAGCTGTGCCTCCAGGAGCTCGAGCGGATCAAGGGCCACCACACGTTCCTCGCCGGCGATCGCGTCAGCCTGGCGGACCTCTACCTGGTGCCGATCATCTTCTACCTGAAGCTGACGCCCGAGGGCGGGCTCCTGGCGCTGCGCAAGGGCCTCGAGGCGTGGTGGCAGGCGATGGCCGAGCGCGGCAGCGTCAAGGCCACCGCACCCAACCTCGGCTGAGCGCGGGCGGTCAGGGCCGTGCCCGCGCGGCCGGGGCGACACGCGTGGCGCGCGCGGTGCGGTTGGCGAGCCCGCAGACCTCGGGATCGAGCTCGAAGCCGACGAAGCGGTGCCCGAGCATGCGCGCGGCGCGCCCGGTCGTGCCGCTGCCCATGAACGGATCGCAGATGATCGCGCCGCGCGCCACGCCGGCGGCGCGGATGCACTGCACCGGCAGATCGAGCGGAAACGTCGAGGAGTGCGGCGTGAGGTTCGGGGTCTGCCGCAGCTTCCACACCGAGCCGACCGGCGGCCGGGTGCGGAACGCGTGGCGCTCGTCCTTGGCGAACACGTAGATCCCCTCGTGGCGGCGGTGCGGCCGCCGGCACAGCCCCTCGGGCATCGGCCGCGACTTGGCCCAGATCACCTCGCCGCGGAACAGGAACCCGCGGTCGCACATCGCCAGGGCGATGCGGTACGGGATCGCGAGCAGGTTGCCGTAGCGCAGCCAGCCGACGTCGTCGCGCACGAACGCGCGCCGCCGGCCGCGGTTCTTGGTGTACGCGGAGTTGGTCGCCGGCAGGCCGGCGCCGCCGGCGCCGAGCGAGCTGTAGACGTGGTCGGTCTGCCGCCAGTTGATCGGCGTGTTGTAGGCGTCGCCGACGTTGAGCCACAGCGTCCCCGATGGCTTGAGGCAGCGCATCGCCTCGGCGAGCACCGCCGCGAGCGCGGCGACGTAGTCGCGCGGGTCGGCCTCCGAGCCCAGCCCGCCGGCGCCGCGCTGGCCCCAGTACGGTGGCGAGGTCACGACCACGTCGAGGCAGTCGGCCGGCAGCTGCGAAAGGCCGCGCGCGCAGTCGACGTTGTGCACGGTGTCGAGCTGCCACGGCCCGAGCGCATCACGGGCCTCGGGCACGGCGACCACTAGAACACGATCACGCCGCGCGCGTTGGCGCCGGACTCGAGATCGGCGAACGCCTGCGGCGCCTCGTCGATCTGGTAGCGCCGGGTGATCAGCTCGTCGAGCTTGAGCTTGCCGGCGGCGTACAGCGACAGCATCCGCGGGAAGTCCTCGCGCGGCCGCGCCGAGCCGAAGTAGCTGCCGGTCAGGGTCTTCTCCTCGAACGGCAGCGTGCGGGTCACGACCGTGGTCGTCGCGTTCGCCGGCGCGACGCCGACGACGACCGCGAGCCCGCCGCGGCGGATCGCGCGGTACGCCGCCGCCGCAACCTCGCCCGAGCCGACGCACTCGAACGCGTAGTCGAGCCCGCCGCCGGTCAGCTTCTTGAGCTGCTTGGTCAGGTCCTCGCCCGGCGACGCCTTGATCAGGTCGGTCGCGCCGAACCGCTTCGCGAGCTCGAGCTTGGCGTCGCTGGTATCGATCGCGACGATGCGCTCGGCGCCGGCGATCGCGCAGCCCTGGATCACATTGAGCCCGACCCCGCCGGCGCCCCACACACCGCAGCTCGAGCCGGGGTGGACCTTGGCGGTGTTGATCGCCGCGCCGACGCCGGTGGTCACCGCGCAGCCGACCAGCGCGGCGCGATCGGCCGGCACCTTGGGGTCGTACTTCACCAGGCTGCGCTCGTGGACCACGGCGTACTCGGCCATCACGCCGACGCCGGAGAACACGTTGATCGGGTTGCCGGCGGCGTCGTGGGTGCGGGTCGTGCCGTCGAGCATCGTGAACAGCGCCTTGCCCTGCTGGTCGCACAGCACCGGCCGGCCGAGGTTGCAGTAGCGGCAGCGGCCGCACATGTAGATCCAGTTCGCCAGCACGTGATCGCCGACCGCGACGTCCGTGACGCCCTCGCCGACCTCGATCACGGTGCCCGCGGCCTCGTGCCCGAGGATCAGCGGCAGCGGCAACGCGATCGTGCCGTTGGTGCCGGACAGATCCGAGTGGCACACGCCGACCGCGCCGATCTTCACCATCACCTCGCCGCGCCGGGGGTCGGCGAACGTGATCTCCTCGACCACCACCGGCTTGTTGAGCTCGCGCGCGACGACTGCTTTTCCCTTGCGTGGCATGCGCGAAGCCTCCTTCAACGCGGATCGCCGGGCAATACGTCCGGGCGCCGAACCAGCCAACTTCTGGAAATCCCGTATACTCCCCGCGCTCACCCTTCCTGCGCGTCGCCGCGCGTCGCCGCACCCCCGCCACCCCAGGGAATACCATGCTGCTCCGCGACAAGTTCTACATCGACGGCCAGTGGGCCACCCCCAGCACCAAGGACACGATCGACGTACACAACGCCGGGACCGGCGAGGTCATGGGCAAGGTGCCCGCCGGCGGTGACCAGGACATCGACGCCGCGGTCCGCGCGGCGCGCGCCGCGTTCGACGGCTGGAGCCAGCGGCCTGTCGCCGAGCGCGCCGACTACCTGGCGAAGATCTCCGCCGGGCTCAAGCAGCGGCTCGAGTTGCTGGCCCGGACGATCGCGCAGGAGGTCGGCATGCCGATCAAGCTCGCCGGCCGGATCCAGGCCGGGCTGCCGATGATGACGTTTGGCAACTACGCCAAGATCGCGAGCGAGTTCCCGTTCGAGGACAAGGTCGGTAACTCCGTGGTCGTGCGCGATCCGGTCGGCGTGGTCGGCGCGATCACGCCATGGAATTACCCGCTGCACCAGATCGCGCTCAAGGTCGCGCCGGCCCTCGCCGCCGGCTGCACCGTGGTCCTGAAGCCGTCCGAGATCGCGCCGTTCAACGCGTTCATCCTCGCCGAGGTGGTGCACGAGGCCGGGCTGCCCAAGGGCGTGTTCAACCTCGTCACCGGCTTTGGCCCCGTGGTCGGCGAGGCCCTGGTCAGGCACCCCGAGGTCGACATGATCTCGTTCACCGGCTCGACCCGCGCCGGCAAGCGGATCTCCGAGGTCGCCGCGCAGACCGTCAAGCGCGTCACGCTCGAGCTCGGCGGCAAGTCGGCATCGATCGTCCTCGAGGACGCGGACCTCGCCGCGGCGGTCAAGGGCACGGTGACCAACTGCTACCTCAACTCCGGCCAGACCTGCACCGCGTTCACGCGCCTGCTGGTCCACGAGTCGCAGTACGCCGAGGCCAAGGCGATCGCCGCCGAGGCCGCGAACAGCTTCGTGCCCGGAGATCCGCTGTCCGAGTCATCGCGCCTCGGCCCGCTGTCGTCGCAGATGCAGCTCGACCGCGTGCGCGGCTACATCCGCAAGGGCCTCGAGGACGGCGCCGAGCTCGTGACCGGCGGCGTCGAGGCGCCCGAGGGCGTCGCGCCCGGCGGCTACTTCGTCCGGCCGACCGTGTTCGGCAAGGTCGACCCGAAGTCGACGATCGGGCAGGAGGAGATCTTCGGCCCGGTGCTGTCGATCATCACGTACAAGGACGAGGACGATGCGGTCCGGATCGCCAACGACACGATCTACGGCCTGGCCGGCGGCGTGTGGTCGAAGGACGAGGCCCGGGCGCAGCGCGTGGCGCGCCGCATGCGCGCCGGCCAGATCGACATCAACGGCGGCCCGTTCAACATGAACGCGCCGTTCGGCGGGTTCAAGCAGTCGGGCCACGGCCGCGAGGCCGGCAAGTACGGGCTCGAGGAGTTCCTCGAGTACAAGTCGCTGCAGCTCAAGCCCGGCTGAGCCGGCCGGCCGCGCGCCGGCCTAGAACAGCTGCGACATGCGCGCGTAGACGAACCGACCCATGTAGTCGTAGGTCGCCGCGTCGGAGTCGGCCTGGAAGCCGATGTAGATCAGCGGCGGCTTGCGGTCCATCACGTTGTTGACGCCGAACGTGAACGTGGTCAAGCCCGCCGGGGTCTTGAGCGAGTAGCTGCCGTAGCCGTCGATCTTGTACCAGCGCGACACGTCGCGCGACAGCGCGCCGCCGTTGCAGTTGTTCAGGTCGCACTCCTTGAACGGGCCGACGTAGCGCACGTTGAACCCGGCGCCGAGGCCGCTCGGGTGCTCCCACAATGACCAGAAGTTCGCCTTGGTCCGCGGCCGGGCGCCGAGGTCGTACTTGCCCAGGCCGTGAAGGACCTGCGACGTGTTGTCGAGGTTGTACTTGAACAGGTACTGCGACTCGACCTGCTCGCGGAACCGGCCGGCCGAGCTGAACTTGTGGTCGTAGGACAGGGCGAAGTCGATGCCAGAGGTCGCCGTGCCGCCGACGTTGGCGATCGGGTTGTCGATGAAGTCGATCGCGTTGCCGAGCTGCGGATTGCGGTGGATCTGATCGCAGTACGATTGGATGTTGCGGTTGTAACAGTTCGCGAGCACCACGGTCGCGCCGAGCGCCTGGATCGCGTTGGCGATGTCGATCTTCCAGTAGTCCGCGGTGAACGACAGACCCTTGACCTGCGGCGGCTCGAACACGACGCCGGCGGTCAGGACCTTGGCGGTCTCGGCCTCGAGGTTGGCGTTGCCGCCGACCTGGGTGCGCTGCTGCGCGGTGCCGAACACCGCGTTGCCCGCGACGCCCTGCTTGGCGCACTCCGCGGCGACCGAGGGGTCGAGCGTGATCGTCGTGCCGCGCGGCTTGGTGTCGCACGGGTCGGCGGTCGCCGGGAACGTGTCCGCCTTGCCCTGGTAGAGCTCGTTGACCGACGGCGCGCGGAACGCCGTGGAGTACGTGCCACGGAGCGCGAACCCGTTGACGATGCGGAACAGCCCGCCGGTCTTCCAGGTCACGCCGCTGCCGAACGTGTTGTAGCGGAACGCCCGGGCGGCGAGGTTGAGCTCGATCCACTCGGCGAACGGCTTGCCGCTGACCGGGACCAGCGACAGCTCGCCGAAGCCCTCGACCACGTTGTACGAGCCCGCGGTCGGGGCCGACGCGTTGCCCGTGGTATCGCCGGTCGCGGTCAGCGGATCGGGGGTGTTGCCGCCGCCCTCCTTGCGGAAGTCGCCGCCGAACGCGAGCGAGATGTCGCCGTTGTTGGGCAGCGTGGCGAGCCGGCCGTGGGACTGCCCCATGATCGTCTGCTGATCGTTGAACCCGTCGCGCACGCCGGTGTAGGTGACGTACGCTGCGGCCGCGGGGTTGATCGAGCCCGACGGGCCGAGGATGTTCATCGGCACGCAGCCGGGGATCGGCCTGGTCGGTGTTCCGCAGGTCGGGACGCCGTTGGCGTTCATGAAGCTCGGGCCGAGCGCGGCGGCGAGCCGGCTCTTGATCAGGTTGCCCTCGTTGCGCACCACGCCGTCGTTGCGCCCGTAGTTGTACGAGGCCTCCCACTTGAAGTCCTTGAACAGATCCGCGTCGCCGGGCACCGCGCCCTTGAAGCCGGCGACCAGCCGGAACGTGTCGAGGCTCTCGATCGACCGCCGCGGGCCGAACTCCTCGAGGCGGCGCTGGTAGCCCAGGATGTCGCCGCCGATCGGGTTGTACATGCTGTCCTTCGAGATCGGCACGGCGTTGCTGAACGGCTCGGACGCCAGCTGCTGATCGCTGCTGCGGCGCATGTAGCTGCCCTCGAAGAACGTCGAGACCTCGGGCCGCAGCTTGTAGGAGCCGGCGCTGTACAGGTTGTAGCGGCCCGACGGCGTGTAGAGGTAGTTGATCGGCTGGAAGTTGTAGAGGTCGTCGGGTGTCACGAACGGCCGGTAGCCGCCCATGCCGTTGCTCGTGCAGTACTGCACGCCCGCGCCGCACAGGTTGACCGTGTCGGGCTTGCCGTCGGCGTTGGTGTCGATCGCCCGGGCGTTGATCCGGCCGTTCGGGACCGCGGTCGAGCCGCCGCGGACCTCGGCCCGCGCCACGTAGTCGTAGGTCATGTCGTACGACGAGAACGAGCGATCGCCGGCGTACACCGCCTTCTGGTTCTGGACGCCGGCCGAGAACACGATGTTGCCCTTCTTGTTCTCGGAGTTGTACCCGGTGACGAAGCTGCCGTCGTAGGTGAAGCCATCGGCGTGCGCCGACGTCCCCGAGTACAGCGAGGCCTCCGTGCCCTCGAAGTCGGTGCGCGTGATGATGTTGACCACGCCGCCGATCGCGTCGGAGCCGTACACCGCCGACGCGCCGTCCTTGAGGACCTCGACCCGGTCGATCACGGCCAGCGGGATCGTGTTGACGTCGACCGACGAGTTGGCGCCGTTGCCGCTCGGCACGACGCGGCGCCCGTTGACCAGGGTCAGGGTCCGGGCCGCGCCGAGGCCGCGGATGTCGATGCGGGTCGAGCCGTCGCCGCCGTTGTTGGTCTGGGCGTTGATGCCGTTGGACTGCGCCGGCAGCTGCTGGATGATGTCGCCGACCGTCGAGCGCCCGGCAGCGTTGAGCGTCTCGCGGTTGAGGATGGTCAGCGGGGCCGGCGTGGTGAGCGACTTGCGCCCGATCGTCGAGCCGGTGACGATGATGACCTCCTCCTTGGCCTCCTGCTCGGCGAGCTTCAAGAACTCGGCCTCGCTGAGGTTCGCGGCCGCCTGGTCGGTCAGCCCGCCGGCCTGCGCGGCCTGCCCCGGGTCGGAGCCGGTGGCCGCCGCCTGGTCCGGGGTGGCCGGTGCCGCTGCCGGCCCGGGCTTGTCGCCCGCCGGCTGATCACCGTCGCCCGCCGGCTGATCCGGTGCCGCCTGCGCCACGTGCTTGCCCCAGTGCAGGGGCATCCACCACGCGGCGCCGTGGACCCGCGACCGCATGTGCAGCGATCTCGGCGGGGCTGCGCCGGGGTCGGCCGCGGCGGGCGCCACACCGGCGACGATGAGACTCATACTCCAGGCCAAAACGTACGACCGAGTCATGTTACCTACTTCCCGAATTCTCGATGAAATCACCCATACACCCCTCCTGTGGCTCGCTTCCTTTGTTAGCAGACGTACGCGTCTTCTGTCGAGCATGGTTTTTGTCCGGTACGGGTGTACAGCTGTGGACTGCAGAGTCTTACACTCCATATTTTGATCGGTGATTCTCTCAGAGTGCATCTGACCCCGCAGATAGACAGTGCGATCTGAGGTGTCCCGGATCCGGTACGGCTGGGGTAGCGGTGCCGGCGCCGTGGTCGGGGTCGCAGGGGCCCCAGGTGCGACAGCAGCTCGCCGCACCGGCGGCTCCGGCGGCTGGCCTCGTCGGGTCGAGCCGCCGCGGGGGCTGACATCGCCTCGAGCGCGCTGTCAGGCGCGATCAGCTCCTGTCAGACACGGCCAGTCGGTTCGCGCGGGCGTTGCGCGTCGCTGCGATCTGCGCAATCGTCGTCCATCGCCGATGCCCCGCACGGGCATGTGCGACGACGTATGCTCGAACCTTTCATCAGCGCGCGCCGATCACAGCAAATCTGGGATCTGGAAACGTAACTGCGTGAAGTGAGGTAACGCTGGGGTAACTTACGTCGAAGATGATTGGCGAATCTGCCATAAAACTTTACCGTGACAGCAATGGGCGCTCGTTTAGGCCGTTATGTAATGTTGAAACACCTGGCGTCGGGCGGGATGGCGGATGTCGTCCTCGGACGAAGCGACGGCATCGAGGGGTTCGAGCGCCACGTCGTGCTCAAACGAATCCGCCCCGAGCTGGCGAGGGATCAGCGGTTCATCCGCATGTTCCTCGACGAGGCGCGCGTGGTCGCGACGCTCCACCACCAGAACATCGTCCAGGTCTACGACATCGGCGAGGCGTCCGGCGAGTACTTCATCGCGATGGAGTACGTCCATGGCGAGGACGTCCGCAAGATCCTGTCGAGCGTGGCGCGGCAGCGCACGCACGTGCCGCTCGGCCACGCGATCACGATCGTCTCGACGGCGGCGGCCGGCCTGCACTACGCGCACGAGCGGCGCGGCAGTGACAAGCAGCCGCTCAACATCGTGCACCGCGACGTGTCGCCGTCGAACATCCTCGTCGGCTACGATGGCTCGATCAAGGTCGTCGACTTCGGCATCGCGAGCGCGTCGACCCGGCAGGAGACCCGCTCGGGCAGCCTCAAGGGCAAGCTCTCGTACATGTCGCCCGAGCAATGCAAGGGCGCGATGGTCGACCGCCGGACCGACGTCTACGCGCTGGGCGTGATGCTCTACGAGCTCGCGACCACGACCCGGATGGTCAAGGGCGAGAACGACTACCTGGTGATGGAGCAGATCGTCACCGGCCGGATTCCCTCGCCGCAGTTCCGGCGCCCCGGCCTGCCGAGCGAGCTGTCCGAGATCATCATGCGCGCGCTCGCGACCGATCGCGATCGCCGGTTCGCGACCGCCGACGAGCTGCGGATCACGCTGGAAGCGTTCGCAACCAGCGCCGGCCTCACCGCGTCGACCTCGGCGATCGCATCGTTCATGCGCCAGCAGTTCGGGCAGCGGCCCGAGCCGTGGCTCGAGCTCGGCCCGTCGGCGGGCGCGGAGCTCGACGTGCCGCCGCCGATCGACGAGTCGGTGGCGAACAACGGCTGGACCGAGATGCCGCGCACCGGCCGCAGCGGTTCGATCCCGCGCCAGAGCAGCCCGATCGGCGTGATCCCGGGCGATGCCTCGACCGAGGCCGCGACCCGGGCCGATGCACCGCAGCGCTCGTCGATGGCATCGCTGTCGCACACTCCGCCGCCGACCAACTCGCGGCTGGGCTGGGAGAGTCAGCCGCGCGCGCCGTTGCCGCGCAGCTTCCCCGTGCAGAAGGCGGCGATCGCCGCCGGCGCGGTGGCCGCGGGCGTCGCGATCTGGTTCGTGTCCCGGATGGTGAGCTCGCCGGCGCCACAGGTCGCAGCGCCGAGCGCGCCCGCCCTGGTCGCCGCCGCGGCCGTCGCGCCTGCGCCGCCGATGCCCACCGAGGCACGCGGTGCCGGGGCCTCGACGGCTGCGCTGGCCCCCACGGTGGTCGCGGCCGCACCGGCGTCGGCCGGGACCGACCCGGCGGCCCGGCCATCCTCGTCCACCAGGCCCGAGGTCAGCCTGCGGATTCCCGACACCACCCCGGCGAGAAAGCCGCGCGCGGCCGCCGTATCGACGACGAGCCGGGCGGCGAGCCGGACCGAGACGCCCGCGGCGCCGCCCCCCAAGCCGGACCGCGCGACGCCGCCGGCGGTCGCGATCTCGACGACGACCTCGGCGCGCGGCAACGACGCCGGCACCAGCGATACCGAGCTGCATCGCCCGGTCACGGCGCCGCCCGTGCCGGTGCCGCCCCCGAGCACGGCGCCGGTCTCGATCACCGCCACCGCACCGCCGCCGACGCCGGCCGCCGCGCCGATCGCCGCGCAGGTCGTGACTCCGGCCGCGCTCGACGCCAACCGGATCGCCGGCGAGAAGCGGATCATCCCCGACGAGGTCACGATGGACGCGATCAGCCGCTCCGGCCAGGAGACCCTGGTCAGCAGCTACAAGGTCTGCGTCACCGCGGACGGCGGCATCAACTCGGTGACCCAGCTGCGCAGCTCGGGCTTCGTCGCGTACGACGACAAGATCCAGAGCACGATCCGCAAGGACTGGCGCTACCGGCCGTACCTCGTCAACGGCAAGGCGACGCCGGTGTGCACCGCGTTCCGGTTCATCTACTCGCAGAAGTAGCCGCTCGCAGCACGGGCGGGCGGCCGTCGCCCGACGGGCGGGCTCAGCCGCGAGGCTGGTAGTTGAGCTTCTGGCCGCTCACCGCGAGCTCGGCCATCAGCCCGCCCCGCGGCACGGTGAACACGACGACGCCGTTGTTGAAGCTCGCCGCGGCCGCCGCGCCGGTGGTCAGCGCCACCGCCGAGGCATTGGCGCCGAACTCGAACGTGCCGCCCTTGAGGCGCTGCACCGGGTCCGGATCGTGGAACACCACCAGCTCGGAGAACGTCTCGGCGCCGAGCTGGGCGCCGATCGAGCCCTGGCTGAGGTCGACGTAGCCCGAGATCCGGCCGTGCTCGTACAGCACGCCGCGCCCGTACGCGGCGCCGACGACGGCACCGCCCTTGCCGATATCGGGGAACACCGCATAGCCGTACGAGGCGTCGAGCAGCGTCGGAAGGCCGGGATCGCGCGCCCGCATGCTCTCGAGCGTGGCGTCCGCGCGCGCCTCGAGGCTCCTGCGCTCGGACTCGGTCTTTGGAGCCGTCGCGCATGCACTCATTCCGATCATCCCGATCATCAAGGCACTGACTGCACTCAGTCGTATGATCCACATGACTGCATCCTTCGTTGGTCCACGCCGGACTGGATGCAGGTTGGAGGCCAGCGCGGGCAGCGCGGGCAACGCGCGCTGCGCCGGCTCGGCGAGCGTCGCAGGACCCGCGGGCTCGACCCGGGACTTGTGCACGGGATCGTGGCTGCGGCAAGCTCGCAGCCCGCCATGACCGCGAGCGATCCCGAGTCGCAGTACAACAACCGCCTCCGGATCCCGGAGTACCGCGACATCATCGCGCGCTGGCAGGCGGTGTCGGCGGTCGAGCGGCCCACCGCGCGCGCGGACCTCGATCAGCCGTACGGCCCCGAGGACCGGCAGCGCTACGACCTGTTCCACGCGGCCGAGCCCGGCGCCCCGCTGATCGTCTACATCCACGGCGGGTACTGGCAGCTCGGCGGGCGCCAGGACACCGCGTTCATCGCGCGCGCGCTCACCGGGGCGGGCATCGCCGTCGCCGTACCGTCGTACTCGCTGTGCCCGGCCGTGTCGGTGATGCAGATCATCGACGAGCTGCGGCGCTGCCTCGCGGCGCTGTGGGCGGCGACCGGCAAGCACCCGATCGTCGTCGGCCACTCGGCGGGCGGCCACCTCGTCGCGGCGATGCTGGCCACCGACTGGCGCCGGGTGCCCGGCGTCCCGCCCGACCTGGTGCGCGCCGGCTGTGCGATCAGCGGCGTGTTCGAGCTCGCCCCGCTGATCGCGACGACGATGAACCGCGCGCTGCGCCTCGACGCCGAGACCGCCGCCGCGGTCAGCCCGGTCTCGTGGCCGCCGCCGCCGCCCGGCCGCACGCTGGTGACCGCGGTCGGCGCCGACGAGACCGCCGAGTTCCACCGCCAGAGCCGCGCGATCACCGAGCGCTGGGCCCAGGCCGGCCTGGTGACCGAGTACCTGGCGATCGACGGCGTGCACCACTTCACCATCGTCGACGAGCTCGCCCGGCCCGCCAGCGCGCTGTTTGCCCGGGTCGCGGCCCTGGCGCACGGCCGGAGTCCTTGAGTTTCCGAGGCCTTCTAGTAATGTCGGCGCTCTGTCGGAGGCGACCCGATGAACCTCAGCGAGCTGGTCGAGCCGGACCGGGTGCACCGGACGGTCTACACCGATCCCCAGATCTTCGAGCGCGAGATCACGCAGATCTTCGAGCGCGTCTGGATCTACTGCGGGCACCAGACCCAGGTGCCGCGGATCGGCGATTATTACGCATTCACGATCGGCCGCCAGCCGATGTTCATGGTGCGCGGCAAGGACCAGCAGATCCACGTGCTCCACAACCGCTGCCCGCACCGCGGCGTGCAGCTGTGCGGCAACCACCAGGGCAACGCCGGCAGCGCGCTGGTGTGCTCGTACCACGCGTGGAGCTTTCACCTCGACGGCCGGCTGCGCAGCACGCCCCTGCCACAGGGCTATGACGGCACGCGGGTCAGCGCCGCGAATCCGGACTGCAGCGTCAAGCCGGCCGCGCGCGTCGATTCGTATCGCGGCTTCGTGTTCGCCAGCCTGTCCGCCACCGGCCCTACCCTGCGCGAATTCCTCGGCGAGGCCCGGGTCGCGTTCGACGACATGTGCGATCGCTCGCCGGTCGGCGAGGTCGAGATCGTGCCGATCTGCCACCGCATGATCCAGCACTCGAACTGGAAGTTCTTCATGGAGAACCAGCTCGACGCGCTGCACCCGTCGGTGACCCACCAGTCGACCGGCGTCGCGGCCGGCCGGATCGAGAAGCAGATCAAGGAACAGACCGGCGCCGCGCCGCTGTACTACCACTACCTCTCGGCGTTCGCGTCCAAGTTCGAGCAGTGGGATGCCGTGCAGACCATCAACTTCCCGCGCGGCCACGGCATCCTCAAGGCCTACATGGGCCTGCGCCCGCAGGACCCCGACACCCGCGCCCACGAGGCGATGCTGGTCGAGGCCTACGGCGCCGAGAAGACCGAGGCCTACCTGTCGCGCGGCATCCACCACGTGCTGGTCTATCCCTATCTGTCGGTGCAGTCGCCGCTGCAGCAGCTGCGCTGCCTGCGGCCGCTGGCGCCGAACAGGACGCTGTCGGAGATCTGGCACTTCCGGCTCAAGGGCGCGCCCGAGGCGATCTACCGCCGATCGCTCTGGTACTACAACCTCGTGAACTCGCCGGCGACGATGGTCAATGCCGACGATCTCGAGAACTGGACCAAGGCCCAGTGGGGGCTCGAATCCAGCGGCGGCGACTGGGTGAGCTTCCACCGCAACCACGGCGGCGACACCGAGCAGGACGGCGTGATCTACTCGAACAAGGGCACGTCGGAGGCGGTGATGCGCAACCAGTTCCGCGCCTGGACCCAGTACATGGCGGACCCCCAGTGAGGCGATGACCATGGCCAGCACCCCCCGTGACCCGCACGACCCGGCCACCGCCGGCGGCACGCCCGGCGCGCGCCTCGCCCAGGACATCGTGATCGAGAATGCCTCGGCCGACACCGACGTCGGCGCGCAGGCGATCGCGCCCGATCACTCGCCGCGCTCGGCGCCGTCGGCCCGGCCGATCGTTCCGCAGATCGTCGCGCCGGTGCGGGTGAGCGCGGGCGATGCCCTGCGGGAGGACGCCCTGCGGGAAATCGAGCAGTTCCTGTACCGGCAGTCCGAGCTGCTCGACGGAAAGCTCTGGCAGGACTACATCGACCTGTTCGCCGACGATGGCGTGTACTGGATGCCGGTGACTCCGGACCAGACCGAGTGGGAGGGCTCGCCGTCGATCTTCGCCGAGGACAAGTACATGATGGCGGTCCGGATGGGCCGCGTCACCCACCCCACCGCGTGGTCGCAGGCGCCGATGTGGGCCACCAGCCACGTGATCGGCAACGTGGTGCTCGAGTCCGAGTCGCACGATCGGTGGATCGTGCGCTCGCGGTTCCACATGATGGAGCTGCGCCGGGATACCGTGCGGCACTTCGGCGGCACCTACCGCCACACGCTGGTCCGCCGCGACGGCGCGCTCCGGATCCAGCTGCAGCGCGTCGACATGTTCAACGCCCAGGCCCCGTACGACTACGTGCTCCAGGTCTGGGTCTAGCTGCGAGTCCACCGCAGGCGGACACCCGGCGAAACTGCGGGATACTGACGGCATGTCGATCACCACGGCCCGCATCCCGCTCGCCACCGGCGCACACATCCCCCAGGTCGGCCTCGGCGTGTACCAGTCGCCGCCGGGCGCCGCCACGCGCGATGCCATCACCGCCGCGCTCGAGCTCGGCTACCGCCACATCGATACCGCACGGATCTACGGCAACGAGGCCGACGTCGGCGCCGCGATCCGGGCCAGCGCGGTGCCGCGCGACCAGGTGTTCGTGACCACCAAGCTGTGGAACGACGACCAGGGCTACGACACCGCGCTGCGCGCGCTCGACGCCAGCCTGGGCCGGCTCGGGCTCGACCACGTCGACCTCTACCTGATCCACTGGCCGGTCCCCGGCAAGCGCCGCGAGTCGTGGCGGGCGCTCGAGCGCGCGCTCGCCGACGGCCGCGCGCGGGCGATCGGGGTCAGCAACTACCTCGTGCCGCACCTGCGCGAGCTGCTCGGCGAGGCCAAGGTCGTCCCCCACGTCAACCAGATCGAGCTGACGCCGTTCCTGCAGCGCCGCGAGGCGTGCGCGCTGTGCCGCGGGCACGGCATCGTGATCGAGGCCTACAGCCCGCTGACCCGTGGCGAGCGCCTCGGCCACCCCGTGGTCGGCGCGATCGCGCGGGCGGTCGGGCGCACGCCGGCGCAGGTCCTGCTGCGCTGGGGGATCCAGCACGGCTTCGTGATCCTCCCCAAGTCGATCCGCCGCGAGCGCATCGCCGAGAACGCCGCGGTGTTCGACTTCACGCTCGACGCCGCGGCGATGGCCCAGCTCGACGGCCTCGAGGAGGGCCTCGCGACCGGGTGGGATCCCGGCGACGCGCCTTGAGCGCCCGGCGGACCTGCCCTTGCGGCCGCGAGCTGGTTACGATGCGCCCATGACGCGCGCGCATTTCCTGTTCGCCGCGGCCGCCCTGGCCGCGAGCTGCACGAGCTCGCAGAAACCCCGGCCGGCGGGCGCCGAGGCCCCGCCGTTCGACGTCGCGCAGCTGCGCGCCGACATCCGGTTCCTCGCGAGCGATCTGCTCGAGGGCCGGCGCGCCGGCAGCCACGGCTACGACGTCGCGGCCGAGTACGTCGCGTCGCGGTTCGCGATCATGGGCATCGGCCCGGGCGGCCCGGGCGGCTATTTCCAGCGCCTCGAGCTCCGCGAGGTCACGCCCGATGTCGCGGCGATCAGCGCCGAGCTGTCCGATCCGGCGCTCGCGGCGGCGATCCGCGTCCCGGACAGCGCGATCGTCAATGCCGATCTCGCGCACCTCGAGCTCGACCTGTCGGGCCGGATGACCTACGTCGGCAAGGGCGTCTGCGATCCCGAGACCGGGCGCGATGACGCCGCCGGCGTCGATCTCGCCGGCCGGTTCGCCGTGGTGCTCGCCGGCGTCGCCGACGGCCTGCCGCCGGCGCGCGCGACCGTGCGCTCGGACGCCGCCGCGAAGTGGGCCTGCGTGGCTCGCCACGGCGCGATCGGGATGGTTACCCTGCGCACGCAGAAGGCGACCACGCTGGCGTGGTCGTCGACGGTCGCGTCGTACCGCTCGGGCGTGATGGGCCTGGTCGACGGCGGCGCCGCCCGGTCGCGGTCGCTCCCCGCGCCGAACCTGGTGCTCGACGCCCCCGCCGCGCGCGCGGCGCTCGCGGCCGCCGGCCACGACCTCGACGCCGAGGAGGCGCGCGCCGCCACCGGCAAGCCCGCGGCGTTCGAGCTCCCGGGCACGCTGCGGATCCGCTATCGCGCCCGCGCCCGCGACGTCGCGTCGGCCAACGTGATCGGCCGGATCGAAGGCTCCGATCCGCGCCTGGCGCGCGAGGCCGTGGTGATCAGCGCCCACCTCGATCACCTCGGCGTCGACGCCGGCGGCGCGATCCGCAACGGCGCGATCGACAACGCGTCCGGCATCGCCGAGCTGCTCGCGATCGCCCGGGCCCTGGCCGCCCGGCCGCGGCCGCCGCGCCGCACCGTGATCCTGCTCGCGACCACCGGCGAGGAGCTCGGGCTGCTCGGCGCCGAGGGCTTCACCGCGCACCCGCTGTGGCCGATCGACCAGATCGTCGCCGACATCAACATCGACCAGACCGGCATGATGTGGCCGATCGTCGACGTCGTGGCGGACGGCGCCGAGCGCAGCACGCTCGCGGCGCCGGTCGGGCGTGCCGCCGCCGCGCTCGGGCTCTCGGTGTCGCCCGATCCGGTCCCCGAGCAGGGCTTCTTCCTGCGCAGCGACCAGGCGCCGTTCGCCCGCGCCGGCGTCCCGTCGCTGATCTTCCGGCCGGGGTTTCGCGATCGCGCGGGCGGCACCGACCACAACCGCGCGCTGTTCACGAAGTGGCGCGGCACCGCGTACCACTCGCCGCTCGACAAGTTCGATCAGCGCGATCCGCCGATCGACTTCGAGTCAGGGATCTCGATGGCCCGGCTGATCTACACGACCGCGCTCGACGTCGCCGACGCCGAGTCGCGGCCGCGGTGGAACCCGGGCGACGTGTTCGCGCCGCGCTGAGCGGGTTACCCGAACCGCGTCCGCGCCAGGGCCGCGCCGGCGCCGAGCGCGGCGAGCTTGGCCAGCGCGATGTCGCGCCGCATCGGCGCCATGCCGCAGTTGGTGCACGCGATGATGCGCTGCTTGGGCACGTACGCCATCGCGGCCTCGATCGTCTCTGCGACCTGCTCGGGGGTCTCGACCTCGTCGCTGGCGACGTCGATCACCCCGACCAGCACGTCCTTGCCCTCGAGCAGCGCGAGCAGGCTCATCGGCACCCGGGCATTGCGGCACTCGACCGAGACCTGGTGGATCCGGCTGGCCGCGAGCGCCGGGAAGATCTTCTCGTACTGCCGCCACTCGCCGCCGAGGGTGGCCTTCCAGTCGAGGTTGGCCTGGATGCCGTAGCCGTAGCAGATGTGCACCGCGGTGGTGCATGACAGGCCGTCGATCGCGCGGTGCAGCGCCTCGATGCCCCAGGTGGTGACGTCGTCCATGTAGACGTTGAACGCCGGCTCGTCGAACTGGATCACGTCGACCCCGTCGCGCTCGAGCGCGCGGGCCTCGGCGTTGAGCGCGTCGGCGAACGCGAAGGCCAGCCGGGCGCGATCGCCGTAGTGCTGGTCGGCGAGCGTGTCGACGATCGTCATCGGCCCCGGCAGGGTGAACTTGAGCCTGCGCCGGGTGTGCGCGCGGGCGTGGCGCGCCTCGGCCTCGTGGACCCGGCCCCTGGCCCGCACCGGACCGGTGACGATCGGGACCATCGCCTTGTAGCGGTTATCGCGGATCCCGATCTCGACCTTGTGCTCGAAATCGATGCCGGCGACGTGCTCGACGAAGCCGTGGACGAAGTGCTGGCGCGCCTGCTCGCCGTCGCCGACCAGATCGATGCCGGCGTCCTCCTGGAGCTTGATCGCCAGGAGCGTCGCGTCGAGCTTGGCCGCGGCGAGCTCGGCGCCGCCGAGCCGCCACGGTGCCCAGAGGCGATCGGGTTCGGCGAGCCAGGCGGGTTTCGGCAGGCTGCCGGCGATGGTCGTGGGGAACATGCGGCGCCGACCATAACGCAGCCGGCGCTGCGCGTCACTTCGCCTTGTACGCCCTGGCCTCGGCGCGGACCGCGTCGGCACTGAACTTGTTGACGTCGTCCAGGAGCTCGTTGGTGATCAGGTCCTTGACGTCGACCTTGGTCTTGATCACGCCCTGGGCCACCAGCCAGTCGAGGTAGGTCCGGTAGTTGGCCTCGACGTTGTCGCCCCAGCGCTTGCCGTCGACCGGCTCGTAGCGCCAGTTCTTCGCGCGCGCTTCGAGCGTGAGCAGATCGTTCTTGAGCGCGGTGGCCTCGTCCTTTCCGGTCGCCCGGGTCTGGGGATAGACCTCCCACAGGATGCGGATCGCCGCCTCGGGGTTGGCGATCGCGAACACCGTTCCCATCGCGTAGCCGTGCGCCAGCGCGACCACGTCGCTGCGGTTGGACTTGAGGTAGTCCTCGAGCGCGACAAAGCCGTTGGACGGGAACTTGCGAATCTCGGGGTGATCGAGGAACCGCAGCTTGGCCCCGGCGTTGATCGCCAGCGCATACTGGGTATCGAACTGCGACAGCGCGTCGACCTGCTTCGAGCGCAGCAGCGCCGCGGTCTGCGCGCTCTCTCCGGCGACGACGATCGTGATGTCCTTGTCGGGATCGAGCCCGGCCTGCCTGGCCAGCGCGCGCGCCACGATCACCCCCGCGGATGCCATCGACGTCACGCCGATCCGCTTGCCCTTGAGGTCGGCCATCGACTTGACGGCGCTGTCCGCGGGCACCGCGATGCCGTAGATGTTGCCCTGGTACGCCGTGTAGAAGAACTTCGCCTTGACCCCCTGGGGCCGGATGATCGCCAGCGGCTCGACCGACGGCAGCGAGACCTGAACGTCCCGGGTCGCCACCAGCTTCACGCAGTCGGTGGATCCCGGCAGCGGGACGAGCTCGACCCTGATGCCGGCCTTCTCGAACCAGCCGAGCTTCTGGGCGATCGCGAACGGGGCGGCCGCCGAGCTCACGGTCTTGGCGCACCAGCCGACGCGGACCGTCCGGACCTCCGCAACGGCCGGGGCGCTCGCGATCACGGCGCCCAGGATCACCACAGCGAGGCTGACACGATGCTTCATCACGAGACGTCTCCTTTGCTCGGGGGTGGCACGTCGCCGTCGCGCGAGCGATCCCAGAACAGGACGCGGCGCCGCACGACGCTGATGATGCCGTTCAGGACCAGACCCAGGACCGCGAGGATGAACAGGATCGAGAACTGCCCTGCCGCATCCATGTTGAAGCTCAGGCTCTGCATCTGCATGCCGAGCCCCTTCTCGGCGCTGCTGAGCTCGGCGACGATGGCGCCGATCAGCGCGAAGATCATCGCGATCTCGAGGCCGACGAACAGGTACGGCGTGGCGTTGGGCAGCTGCAGCATGCGGAAGATCTGCCAGCGCGAGGCCGACAGCGAGCGCATCAGGTTGACCTGGTCCTCGTTGGCGGACCGCAGGCCCGCGATCGTGTTGACCATGAGCGGAAAGAACGAGACCAGCGCCGCGCCGACCACCTTGGACGTGATGCCGAGCCCGAACCAGACCACGAGCAGCGGGACCAGGGCGACCTTGGGCATCGCCTGGAACATGACGATCAGCGGATGCAGATAGTACTCCACGGTGCGCGATATCCCGATCACGCTGCCGAGCACGAACGCCAGGACGCAGCCGATGGCAAAGCCAAGGACGGTCTCGGTGACGGTGACGTAGAGGTTACTCAGGTAGAGGTTACTGGCGAACCCCTGGTACAGCGCGTACCCGACCTGGCTCGGCGGCGGCACCAGGAACGCGGGCACGTCGAGGCCCACCACCACCAGCTCCCAGAGCCCGACGAGCGCGGCGAGGAACATCAGGCGCAGCACGAACGGCAGCGGTCCTCGGGGCGTCATTCGAGCCCGCCTCCCGCGGCGCTGAGCGCGGTCCGGACGCGCCGGACATACTGGCCGAAGCGCTCGGTGTTCATCACCTCGAGCGCGCGCGGCCGCGGCAGATCGACCGCGAACTCGTCGCCGATCGTCCCTGGCCTGGGCGTGAGCACGATGACCCGGTCGGCCAGGAACACCGCCTCGGCCGTCGAGTGGGTGATGAACAGCACCGTGGTGCGGCGCTGCATCCAGATCCGCTGGAGCTCGACGTTCATGGTCTCGCGGGTCATCGCGTCGAGCGCGCCGAACGGCTCGTCCATGAGCAAGATCGCCGGATCGTGGAGCAGCGCGCGCACGATCCCGACGCGCTGCTGCATCCCGCCCGACAGCTCGCGCGGATAGCGCCGCTCGAAGCCGCCCAGGCCGACCAGCTCGAGCAGCTCGAGCGCACGCGGCTTCATCACGCCGGGATCGAGGCGCTGGACATCGGCCGGCAGCATCACATTGCCGATCACCGTGCGCCACGGGAACAGCACCGGCGTCTGGAACACCACGCCGATGTCGCGCCGCGGCCCCGCGATCGGCTGGCCGCGGAGCTCGACCGCGCCGCGGGTCGGCGGCAACAACCCGGCGACGATCTTGAGCAGCGTCGACTTGCCACAGCCCGACGGCCCGACGACCACGACGAACTCGCCGTCGGCGATACGAAAGCTGACCTCGCGAAGCGCCACGATCCGCGAGCCGCCGCGGCCGTAGGCCAGCGACAGCTCGTGCGCCGCGATCACGTCGCCGCGCGGATCACGGGATGCTGGGTCGGCAGCCGGGTCGACGACGGGATCCAAATCTCCTCCTGCGGGTCTGCTACGGAATGCCGCGGCGACATCGGCAGGGCCGCGGACTCGGTGGGCAGTTTCGTCCGGCCCCGCGTGGCTGTCTACGGCCGCGCCGCGGCGATCGCGGCCCTCCCGGCGAGCGCCTGCGGGTCAGACCCGAGCACATCCGAGGGCTTGGGGACCGCGCTTGGTCGAGCGGGTCGCCTCCCGGCGCGGCCTTCGCCCCGAACCAGCGAACCTCGATCGAGATGACCACTGCGGTCCCCTGGTCGCTGAGTGACGATCTCGGGCTCAGATAGCACCATGTATTATAGGGAACGAAGCATACCGGTTTACGGTACGGTTCGCCGACGGGTGGAGCGGCGAGCGTACGTCGGCTCACGCCGCCGTTGCCTCGAGAACATCCGAGTGAGCGATCGCGCTCGTTATCCTCACCATTGCTCAGGATTTCGAGGCCCAGCTCCGCAGACCGCCCGGACGCACCTCACCTTTCAGTCACTCCCGCTGCCTGCGCAAGAAAAGGCCAGAAGAACACTGGTGCGTTGTGCAGGCCGAAGGTGATATATGGCGCCAGGAAGTAAACAGCATGTGACCCGGTTGTCGGGTTGCACTGCGGTTTCATGGAGGATTGCCATGAAGGATACGTATATGCACCGAGTGCCAGCATCTTGCTACGGACTGTGTTTTCTCGTCGGCGCGATGGCCACAGGATGTATCGACAACGGCAATCCCGCCGATCTCGATAACACCGAGGCAACCGCGAGCTCTGCAGTCACCTTCACGCCCAATACCAACTACAGCCTCGTCGGCGTGCAGAGCAACAAGTGCCTCGGGGTGGTCGGCGGCAGCACGGCATCGTTCGCGCGCATCGAGATCAGGACATGCAACGGAACCGCGACCCAGCGGTTTCGCCCCGAGTCGATGGGCAGCGGATTCTTCCGCATGCGCAACGAGCTCAGCGGGCTGTGCCTGGACGTGTCGGGAGGCTCGACCACCGCCGGCGCCGCGGTCATCCAGTTTGCGTGCGGCACCCAGATCAACCAGCAATGGGCCTTCACGGACGTCGCGGGGGGCGCCGAGCGCGTCACGGCGCGCCACAGCGGCCAGGTCATGGACGTGACCGGCGCGTTCGCCACCGATGGCACGCTGCTCGAGCAGTGGCCGTCGAACGGCGGCACCAACCAGCAGTTCCGCGCGGTCGAGCAACTGCCGGCGTTCGCCCCGTAGCGCGCCCGCCTCGCGCCGCGCCGCCGCCGACGACGACGGTGGTCAGCGGCCGCCGCCCAGATACAGCGGCTGTCCGTCGGTGGCGACCTGCCAGACGGTGAATGGCCGGATCCGCTGGTCCGTGCCACGGAGCCGTGGGCTGCGCTCGATCTGCGTGGCCGTGCAGATCAGCGTGCCATCGGCGCGCAGGCTCATCGAGTCCGGCCACAGCAGCTGGCTGGCCTGCGCGATCGTCTCGATGCTGCCGTCCGGGTTGCGGCGATGGATCGCGTTGTGCTCGTAGTCGGTGAGGTACAGCCGGCCCTGGGCGTCGCCGAGCAGGCCGTCCGACGCGAAGCCGAGATCGCCGAGGTCCTCGATCGTGGCGGCCACCGCCGCATCGTTCATCGCGGGATCGGCGAGCGCGTCGCTGCTGACGCGATACAGGTGATGGCTGGTCAGCGGCCGGTAGTAGAGGTGGTGACCGTCGGCGTCGAGCGCGATGCCATCGCTGCCGACCCGGTAGGGCTGCCCGGCATCGGGGCCCTGGCGGACGATCAGCGGCTGGCCTTCGGACTGGGCGACCAGGCCCGGATCGGGCTTGGTCGTCGGGTGATCGTTGAGCCGCCGCATCGACGTGCCGGTGGCGAGATCGACGACGACGAGCCCGTTGGGGCCCGGGGTCGCCGAGTCGGTGAGAAACGCGGTCCCGGCCTTGCCCTTGCTCAGATCGATGCGGACGTCGTTGAGCATCGCGGTCGGGCCCGCGACGCCGGGCGGAAACAGGATCGTCTGGACTGCCTGGTTCGAGTGCAGATCGATCGCGACGAGCTTGGGCGTGCCCGGCACGATCGGTGCCTGGCCGACCTTGGCGGTGTCGAGGATCCACAGCCGGTCGAGCGCATCGACCGTCAGCGCCTGGACCGACAGCAAGCGGTCGGGAGCCGGGGCACCGGCGTCCTGCCGGAAGCCCGGTGGGAACAGCACCGGCTTGCCATCGATCAGCTCGGCGAGGCTGTAGGGCTCGCGCTCGTCGATCGCGCGCGAGAACGACAGGAAGATCCGGCCGGTGCGTGACACCGCGACACCGACGGCGACGTTGTCGAGCTGGGCCAGCTTGGACATCGTGCCGATCGAGCCGCTGCCGTCGCCGGGCACCGATCCGTCGGCCGGCGGATGATCATCGTCAGGGTCACGATCGCGGTCGTGCGTTCGGAAGACCTCGCATCCCGCGGCACCGAGCGCCATGAGTGCGAGGAACGAGCATGCAGTACGAAGGTTTGGAGTGTGCATGGTGGCCTCCACCGGCGGAGGCGTGCACGGAGAGTGCCTGTTTGGATCGCCTGCCGATTGCCACCGCCGACCCGAGGCCGCCGGCGGATGCCCGTGTGCGGAACATCCGGACGGTCGTGGAGGCACGGTCGGGCGGGCGACGTGCCCCCTGCGATCGCCGCGTCCAGACGATGGCGCGGGGCCTCACCCCTCGTCGACCATGCGACGTACGATGGCCTGCGCGACCACGACGAGGCTCGCGCGAACGAGCGCGTGGATCAGGGTGTCGGCGCGGGCCGGTCGGGTGTCCACGGCCATGCGGGCGGGAGCCGGGCGGCCGAGTCGATAGCCGATGACAGCGGCCAGCCCGACCCGCAGCCACGGGTTCCCGAGGTAGCCAATGGGGGACAGCGCCGTGCGAACCTGCGCCTCACGTCGCCGGAGCTCGGCGAGCTTCGCGGTGAGGTGGGCGCGTGCCAGCGCGATGCGCGAGGCGGTATCGGTGGGATCGGTCACGGCTCACCGATGCAGGAGGCGCGCGGTCAGATATCCGATCCCCAGCGCGATGCCCGCGGCAGCGAACGGGTGATCCTTGATCAGGGCGCCGAGCGACTTGACGCGCATTCCGAGGTCCCTGGCTACATCGTCCTTGTTCGCGATCGTCATGCAGATCTCCGTTCCGGTGGTGGTGAGGTGACAGGCGCTGCCGTGGCGCTGTGGATCGTCGTGACATCGCTGCGCGCACGCTCGGCCGCTTCCGCGACACTCTGCCCTGCCGCCCGGGCCTTGGTGCGTGCACGGAGCACAAAGCCGACGCCGACCGCGGCGGCGACGATCGTGACGATCCACAACGCGATCCAGGGTGCGGCGCCAAGCGCCATGAGGGAGGCTGCGACCGCGAGGCACAGCATGAGCCCCGTGATCACGAAGACGCCGATCGCGATCAGCATCGAGCCGATGGTTGCCCCGAGCGTCGCGAGCCTCGCCGACATGTCGTCGCGGAGCGCCTCGACGTGCGCCGCGAACAGGTCGCGCGCATCTTCGACGATCCCGCTCACCAGCGCGATGGTGCCCAGCGCGGGAACCAGATCCTCGCTGCGAGCGTCGTCATCCTGGGTCGGCGGTTGCACACGGCTCGCATTTGCATGCTCCATGCCGCGGAACGCGTGGTCCGCCGGCTTCCCTTCGCGATTGGCCGCCCCTACACTGGCGCCGCCGACGAGCATCGATGATCGACAAACCCAGGCGCGGGTCGTTTCGTGCGGTGTGCGACCGGATCCGGGCCATGGACCCGGGCGCGCCGCCGGGCAACCAGCTCGATCAGCTGGTGCACGAGCTCGAGCTGCTCGAGGTCAGCAACACCGAGGAGCGCGCCCAGGTCGTCATCGACGCGCAACGCCGACTGGCCGATCTGGAAGAGCTTCATAACGCCAACCGTCTGGTCAACGTGGGGACCCTGACCGCCGGCATGGCGCACGAGCTCGGCACCCCACTCGGGGTGGTCCTGGCGCGGGCGCAGATGATCATCTCCGACGAGAACGACCTCGAGGAAGCTCGCAAGGATGCCCAGGAGATCATCCACCAGGTGACGCGGATGACCCAGATGTGCCGCGAGGTCCTCGACTTCGCGCGGCCCAAGCCTCCGACGCGAGATCAGGTCGATGTGGTGCAGGTCGTGCGTCGAACGATCGTGTTGCTCGTGCCGGAGGCCCGCAAGCGGACCGCCAAGCTCGTGCTGGCCGGCGAGCCTGCCCCGGTGCTGGTGCTCGGAGATCCGTCCAAGCTGATGCAGATCTTCACCAACCTGACGATCAACGCGACCCAGGCGATGCCCAGCGGCGGCACCGTGACGTTCGGCGTGGAGACCCGGCGCGTGCAACCACCGGCGGTGCAGCAGCTCCCCGAGGCCGACTACGTCTGCGTCCACGTCGAGGACACCGGCACCGGGATCCAGAACGGCGACCTGGGGCACATCTTCGATACGTTCTTCACGACCAAGAAGTCCGGAGGCACCGGGATCGGACTTGCGGTCTCGGCTCGCATCGCGCGCGAGCACGACGGCTGGATCGGCGTGGTGACGGAGCCCGGATCGGGCAGCACGTTCACGGTCTACCTGCCGCCGCTCGTCCCGGGCGCGGGCTAGTCGCCGCCGGCGATCGGTTCGGAGCTCCAGCGCTCGAGCTTGCGATACAGCGTGCGGCGATCGAGGCCGAGGACATCCGCCGCCATCGTCTTGTTCCCGCCCAGCTGTTTCAACACCCGAGTGATGTAGCGGCGTTCGACCTCGTCCATGGTCAGGACCTCGTTGGCACCGAGACCCGGGATATCGACGTCGGTCGATCGGTAATCGCGGATCTTCTCGGGGAGATCATCCACCGTCAGCTCGTCGAAGCGGGTGAACGCGACCGCGCGCTCGATGCAGTTCTGGAGCTCGCGGACGTTTCCCGGCCACGTGTAGGCCATCAGCTTCTCGGCGACCGCCGGCGACAGGCCAACCACGTTCTTGGTGGTCTGCTGCGAGAACTGCTTGAGGAATTGCTGTGCGAGGAACAGCACGTCGTTGCCCCGGACGCGCAGCGCCGGGACATCGATCCGCAGGACGTTGATCCGGTAGAACAGATCCTCGCGGAACCGCCGCTCCGCGACCTCGGTCTCGAGATCGCGGTTGGACGCGGTGATGATCCGCGCCTCGTACGGGATCTCCAGATCGCCGCCGATCGGCCGCACGGTTCGCTCCTGGAGCGCGCGCAAGAGCTTGGGCTGCATGCCGAGCGGCATCTCGCCGATCTCGTCGAGGAACAGCGTCCCGCCGTTGGCCTTGAGGAACAGCCCCTGGCGCGGAGCGCGCGCGTCGGTGAATGCGCCCTTGACGTGTCCGAACAGCTCGCTCTCGAGCAGCGCCTCGGGGATCGCCGCGCAGTTGATCGCGACGAACGGGCCCGCCGAGCTGCGTCCGCGCTGGTGAACGGCGCGGGCGACCAGCTCCTTGCCGGTGCCGCTCTCGCCGGTGATCAGCAGCGCCGCGTCGGCATCCGAGACCCGGCCGATCAGCTCCTTCATCTTCTGGACCGGCGCACTCGCGCCGATCATCTGATCGAGACCCCGCGTGTCGGACACGACCTGGCGGAGGCGCTTGACCTCCTCGTGGAGCCGGCGATGCTGGACCGCACGCGACAGCGTGAGCCGCAGGGCCTCGACATCGAACGGTTTGGTGATGAAGTCGTACGCGCCCACGCGGATCGCGCTGACCGCAGAGTCGAGGCTGCCGAACGCCGTGATCATCACGACCGGCACGTCGGGGCGGTTGGCCGTGAGGCGCTCGCAGAACGCGAACCCGTTCATCCCCTCCATGTGGAGATCGGTGACCACGACGTCGAAGTCCTGCTCGTCGAGCAGCTTCAGGGCGTCGATCGCAGAGGTCTTCCAGGTCACGACGAACCCGCGGCGCGTCATGGCCTTGGTCAGCGTCTCCGCCATGCTCTGATCGTCGTCGACGATGAGGACGTGCCCCGTCATGTGAGATCGGTCACCTATCCGTGGCAAAATGTCTCGTGTGGCATCTTGGATCCCGCTGTCTCGCTGAGACGTCGCAACGGCCTGCATGTTCGAGCCTCCCGGTTCACCAGCCGCAGCTAATGCAGGAATGACACCGCAGTGTGGCACGAAGGCCGAGCGCGTGCGGCTCAGCGGTTCGCGTGTACGTCCGCAGGGCAGCCGCAGCTGACCTGGGTGTCGCCAACGGCGTTCGCCCCGCTCAGTCGTGATGATTGTCGTTGTCTCGGTCGTGCTTGTCGTCGTGCCGGTCGTGCTTGTCATCGTGCCGGTCGTGCTGGTCATCGTGCCGGTCGTGCTGGTCATCGTGCCGGTCGTGCCGGTCGTCGCGGCGCGGTGGGGGAGCAACCTCGCGACGATCCTGCGGCTCCGCGGTCGGCCGGCGCGTCTGGCGATCGTTCGAGACGTTCGCGCGTGCTTGGCCGTGGTAGTGGACGTACACGGACGGGCGCTCGATCGCGCGGATCTCGACCGGCGCAACCTCGACACGTGCCCAGCCGTGCGTGTGGGAGGTCGAGCGGTACCAGTAGCCGCCGTCGTTTCGCCAGTAGTAGTTGCCGCTGTAGAAGATCGGCTCATCGAGATCGGCGACGACCTGGACACCGGGGCTGATCACGACGAGCTCGGGGGTCGTGACCTGGCTGGCGTACGTGAACTGGCCGCTCCCTGCACAACCGCCCGCGAGCGCGACGAACAGGACAGAATGAAGTAACGAGGTCTGCATGGTCCGAGGCGGAGCACGGTCCGCGCCGAGGTGCGATATGGCCGATGGTCGTGTCATCGACGCCCCGTCGCATTCGCGACCAGGCGGAACACGGCGAGGACGACCACCGCGCCGACGAACGCCACGGCGATGACGCCGGCGAGCCCCTGGAAGGGTGCATGCCATCCGGCCTCGCGAAAGATCCAGCCACCGACGAATGCGCCGCCGATCCCGAGCACGATGTCGCCGAGAAGTCCGAACCGCGAGCGCATGATCGCCGAGGCCAGGAAACCTGCGATCAGTCCAACAACAAGCCACGTGATGAGTTGCATGATCCCGCCTGCTGCAAGAATGGTGTACGGGCTCGCGCCGTCACCTCCAGTCCCTCATTGATCCGGACCTGGAGCGGGGCTGGATAGGGGCCTCGGATCGAGCCCGGATCGAGCCTGGATCGAGCCTGGATCGGCCTGGACCCGAGCTCGGGCGGCGGTCGCGCAGGTCGTCGGCGCCGCGGGCGGTCGTCCGCCCGATCACGAGCTTCGGGGCAGCAGGTTCGCCTCGGTGTAGCTGGAATGCAGGCCTCGCACCTGCCGGCGCGCGACCGTCGCGGCCGCTGATTGATCGTCCGGGCGGACGGCTCATCGACGATCGACTCGACGCGTCCTGCGCGACGGCATGCCGGCTGCACAGGGGTCGAGCGCACATGAATGCAAATACTCGGCTCATATCCATACTCCGCGGAGTCGCCGCGGGCACGACGCTGCTGCTCGTCACGCCGGCGGCCCACGCCCAGCCCGAGCCCGAGGGCGATGCGCCGCCGCTGCGGCTGGCTCCTGGCCTCAAGCTCTCGTTGAGTGTGGAGCCCGGCTTGGCCGTCGCCCTGTCCGACCCGCAGTCGGAACGCACGGACGCCGGCCTCGGGCAGACCCTCAAGCTCCTGTTCGGCGTCACCCGGTACCTGGCGATCGGGCCCACCGCAGCCTTCACGACCCTGCCCGATGCCTCGTCGACGCCGATGAGCACGTCGGGGACCGCGTGGGCCTTCGGCGGCGGCGCTCGACTGATGCGCCCCCACGATGCCCCCGGCGGCGCGGCCGGCTGGTACGCCATCTCGCCGTGGATCGATGCCGACCTGCTGTACGTCCGCACCGGCGGGCTCGATCGCCTAGGGTTCGCGACCGCGGCCGGACTGGCGATCCCGCTCGACGATCGGCGCCGGTTCTGGATCGGCCCGTATGCGCGATACTTCCAGATCTTCCAGGGCGATCGCGTCGGCTTCGACAATCGCGACGCGCGGATCCTCGAGCTCGGCGTCAGCCTGGAGGTCGGGTTCGGTCTCGAGCAGAGGCAAGCGCGGGTCGCGACCGCAGAGCCCACGGCCGTGGCACCCGCGCCGGTCGAGGTTCCTGCGTCGGATCGCGACCACGACGGCGTCTTGGACGCGACCGACAACTGCCCCGATGTCGCCGGCCCGGCGGCAAATTTCGGGTGCCCGGTCTACGAGAAGATCATCGTCAAGCAGGACAAGCTCGAGCTCAAGGAGAAGATCGCGTTCGCGTGGGACTCTGCCCTGCTCGACGAGACCTCGCGTCCGCTCCTCGATGAGGTCGCGCAGGCGCTCAAGGACAACGCGAACTTCCGCGTGCAGGTGGAGGGGCACGCCTCGTCAGAAGGCGGCGATGCTCACAACCAGACGCTGTCCGAGGCCCGCGCCACCGCGGTTCTCGACTATCTGGTGGCGCGCGGCGTCGCCAAGGAACGGCTCGTGGCGAACGGATTCAGCTCGTCGGTGCCGGCCGGCAACAACAGCACCGCGGCCGGCCGCGTGACGAACCGCCGCGTCGAGTTCGTCGTCGACTTCATCATTCTCAAGGAAGGCAACACGCCATGAAGACTCTCCAGATCAGTACGCTCCTCGTGCTGGCGTCGCTTGCATCCGCCTGCGGCAACCAGCTGGTCGAGTTCGGTCTCGATGGCGGCGACACCGCCGGAGGTCCGCCGACCGTGACCGCGACGGGGCCGTTGAACGCCGCCGCGAACGTGTCGGTGAACAAGCGGGTCAGCGCGACCTTCAGCAGGATGATGGCACCCGCGACGCTCAACAGCGGGAGCTTCACGGTACAGCGCGGGCCGACCGCGATCGCGGGTGTGGTGTCGTATGCGGGGACCACCGCGACGTTCGTGCCGAACCTCCCGCTCGGCCTGTCGCTGCAATACACCGCCACGATCACGACCGGCGCCGCGGATACGCTGGGACGTTCGCTGGCATCCAACTTTGTCTGGAGCTTCACGACCGGCGCCTGCAGCCAGGCGGCCGTCGCTCTGGGCGCGGCGGGCAACATGGCCGTCCTGGCCGGGTCCACGGTGACCAGCACGGGCCCGACCGCGATCACCGGAGATCTGGGGCTGAGCCCAGGAACCGCAACCTCCGTGACTGGCTTCCCGCCGGGAAACCTCATGGGGGTGCAGCACGCGGGAGACTCGGCCGCCGCCGTGGCGCTCGGCGACCTCACGACGGCATACAACGACGCGGCCGGTCGAACGCTATGCGCGATGACCGTGGCAGGAAACCTCGGCGGCCAGACACTCACCCCCGGGCTCTACAAGTCGACATCGTCGCTCGCGATCTCGTCGGGTGATCTCACGCTCGACGCGCAGGGAGATCCGGACGCGGTGTTCATCTTCCAGATGGCTTCGACGCTGACCACGACGTCGGGACGCAAGGTCATCCTGAGCGGCGGCGCCAGGGCCGCCAACGTGTTCTGGCAGGTCGGGAGCTCGGCCACGCTGGGGACCACCTCGGTATTCCAGGGCACGATCATGGCCGACCAGGCGATCACCATGGCCACCGGCGCGACGCTGAACGGAAGAGCGCTGGCCCGGGTCGACGGTGTCTTCCTGGACAGCAACACGATCGTGAAGACCGCGCTGTAGACGTCACGGCGGCCGCGGCGAGCGCTTGTCGAGCACGCCGGCGCGAAGGCTCGGATACGCGAGGTTCAACGCGGCGACCAGCTCATCCTTGGACCGCGCGTTACGCACCGGCGCACCTGGGTCAGGGTCGGGGGCGACGCCAGCAGCTCGGACCGCCGTGCTGTCGCTGTCGAGCAGCGGCCACAGCTGGATCCGGACATCCGCGGGCAGGATGCTCTCGAGGTACTCGAGCGCGGTCTCGCGGAGCGCCGAGTCATCGGTCTGCACGGCGTGCAGCGCAATGCGCAACGGCTCCGCGGGCAAGACGAGGCCGAGCACCGTGAACACGTGCTCGAGCGCGCTGCCCGCGTACGGCAGCTTCACCTCGTCGGGCTCGTGGCCGCTCCGCGCCGACGCGACGATCGGATCGTCCGTGATGCGCTGCTGGTGCCACGCGATCGGATCGGTGACCAGCTCGCGCCGCACGGCCTCGAACATCGCCTCGCTGGTCACCGGCGCGAGCTTCCCGGAGCTCGCGAGGCGCGACAGCACCGCACCGCAGTGATAGCGGACCTCGAACGACGGATCGACGAGCCCCCGCCACAGGCCCCACGCGGCGAGCGCCGGTTCTCCGGCGAACAGCACCTCGGGCAGCCGGCGCCGGATGATCACCTCGTGGACCGGGTCGAGCAGCGCGTCGACCACCATGCCGGTGCAGCGCGGCGCGATCGTGCACAGCGCGGCCAGCGCCTCGCGCCCGACATCATCGCGCGCGACGAGCCCGACGACGAGCGCGGCGATCTCGGGCGTCAGCTCGGTCGCGAGCGCGCGCTTGATCCGGACCGGGTCCTGCGAGCGCAGGTCGGCGATCGCCCGCGATACCCGTTCACGCTGCGCCGGGGTGACAGCGGCCGGCGGGCGCCGGCGCCGATGATGCTCGAGGATGCGCAGCGGCAGTGGCGAGAGCTCACCGGCTTGCCCCAGGATCGGCTCTCCGATCGGCCAGGTGGCGAACGGCTTCACCGCGTCCTCGGAGTCCGGATCGCCGCGGGCGATCAGGCTGTCCTGGAGCGCGAGGGTATAGCTGCGCGGGAGTCGGATCGCGAACGCCATCGCGATCGCGCCGGTCGCGACCGTGGCGATCAACAGGCCGATCCGCGGGGCGATCATCAGGTAGACGATCAGCCCGACGAGCTGCGCACCGATCAGGTCGCCGATCCGTTCGGCGCCGACATCGAGCACGATCTTGGCAGGTCGCTTGTCGGCCTCGGACAGCGGCGCATAGAGCAGCTCGTAGCCGGCTCGGTAGATCGAGCTGCGCGCGATCGTCTCGGCACCGCGCGCGATCATCGCGGTGAACGCGGCCGGAACGGCGAGCGCGACCAGCCCGAACGCGGTCACCACCAGCGGCAGGGTCGCGACGGTCCGCGGGACGCCGAGTCGTGCGATCAGCGGGCCGCAGATCGCGACCTGGACGATCGCGGTGAGCACGCTGGTCACCGTGTAGTAGATCGCCAGCGAGCGCAACAGGCCGCCGCGCGATGCGGTCGCCACGATGTCGGCCTTGAAGACATAGTCGAGGATGCCCGCCGCGACCGCTCCGAACACGACCACGACGCCGAGGTTTCGTAGCAGCCGCGATCTCGTCACGACCCCCAGCGCGAACCGCGGGGCACCGGGCAGGCGCGTGCTGGGTTCGCGAAACCCACGGAGCGCCGCGGCGCACGCCAGCTGCAGGCCCGCGAGGACGAGCAGGATCGCGTCCGGCGCCAGATACACCGCGACCCGCTCGGCGATCAGCCCACCGGCGATCCCGCCGAGCGTGGCGCCCATCCCGATCCGGCCGACGTGGCGCTTCGCGCTCTGAACGTCGAACTGCTCGTTGATGATCGACCAGAAGCCGGAGACCAGGACGGCGCCCGACGTGCTGAGGTGGACGTAGACCGCGATCGACACGGGCCGCGGGTACCGCGCGAGCAAGAGCCACTCGATCACCGCGAACACGGCGCTGATCAGGTTGAGGGCCGGCATGAGCCGCGCCGGCCCGAATCGCGCCATCAGCTTTCCGGCGACGAGGATGATCGGCAGCGAGAGCAGCGCCGAGATCGCGATGAAGATCGGCAGCGTCTCGATGCGGAAGCTCGACAGCAGGATCGCGTCGCGCGCCGCCTTGCTGGCGACGAACCCGGCAACGACGATCACCGCCGCGATCGTCGCGACCCAGCCGGTCCGGCGCTCCGCGTCATCGGCGGTCATCGCTCAGGCCGCAACCCGCTCGGGGTGGGCATCGGGCTCGGCACGCTCGGCGGTCATCTTGTCGTGCATCCGGCCGGTGCGGTAGGCGAGCAGGAGCCAGCACACCGCGAGGCACACGTTCAGGACCGCGAACGCCCGGATGCCGAGTCCGAGCACCCGGACCAGCAGGAACACGATGCCGAGCCCGGCGATGACGTCGCCCATGCGGAAGAAGAACGTGTCGATCGCGGCCTTGGCCTTGTACTTCGCCGCGCGCGTGGTCGGCAGGAACAGCGCCTGGCGCAGCGTGTTGTGAAGCGAGTAGTCGAGGCTGTTCTCGGACGTCTTCTCGATCCGCACCATGGTGAGGTTCGCGAACACGAGCAAGCCGCACCATCCGGCGAGCACGACCAGCGGCATGACGAACAGCGCGCGCCGGATCCCCAGCCTGGTGAGCAGCCACGCGACGACCAGCGCCTGGAGCAGGAACGACGCCAGGTTGACGACCGTGTAATAGCTCGAATAGAACGCGCCGATGTACTCGTCCTGCGCGTCGTGAGCGGCGGTCGCGCGCGCCTCGGGGGTCGCCGCCGCCGGCGTCCTGGCGGCTTGCTCGGCGGCGTAGACCTCGCTGCGGTCGGTTGTCATCTTGCCGACGACGTACTCGCCGGTCGTGTTGATGATCGTCGCGACGAGCAACATGATCGCCAGCAGGCGCAGGTAGCGATCCTTGATCACGAGCGCGAACCCGCCGCGGCGATCGGTCGCGGCTTCGGCCTGGGTGGCGGGCTCGGCCTGGGCCCCGGCCCGGGCCGGCTGTGCCAGCTTGCCGCGGTTGCCGCGCTCGCGATGGTCGACGAGCCGGTAGAGCACGATCGACACGGCCAGCCCGCCGGCCGCGACCAGCAGCAGCGCGCTCGTACCCAGGACGCGATGAAGCAGGTGCGGCAGTGACGCGCCGAGCACCGCCCCGATGCTCGCGCCGACACCGATCGTCGCGAACAGCCGCTTGCCGCGCTCCGGCGTGTAGAGATCGGTCGCGAACGACCAGAAGTTCGACACCACCAGGACGCTGAAGATGCCGAGCCAGAGATAGAACGCGAGCCCGATCGGCGCGCGGGCGCGGGCGAGCGCGTAGAACGCGAGCAGGCAGCCGATGAACACGAGCTGGATCGTGGTCAGGAGCCGCAGCCGGCTCACCCGGCTCGACAGCCAGCCGAACGCGGGGACCACGGCGAGCAGCAGCAGCGTCTGGCCCGCGGACGCGTAGGCCTTGAGCTCCGCGCCGCCGCCGAGCAGGATCAACGGCTCGCGCGCGACCTTGAGGACGTAGTAGCAGGTGAGCAGCACGAACACGTTGATCGTGAGCAAGAGGACGCTCGTCAGCTCGCCGCGCTGGATCGGCGCGAGGGACGCCAGCAGCCGTGCCAGCCGGGCACCGACGCCGGAGCCGGGCGCGGTCATCGGGCCCGCCGTTGCAGACCGACGACGAACATGCCTCGAGTCCCGAGATCGTAGGCGTGGACCTCGAGCGGCCCGGCCGCGGTGCCGTTGTCGATCTCGAAGCGCACGCGCCGCTCGACGGCGTCGTCGGGGAGCGCGCCAGGTGCGAGCGGCTCCGGGCGAAAGCAGACCCGCCCGTCGGGCGCGGGCGTCACGGCGAGCTCGATGCGCCGGCCGGCGCCGATCTCCACGACCCGGTAGTGAAACCGCTCGGCCGGGAACAGCTTGCTCGAGCGTGCGAGATCGACCGCGCACAGCTGATCGGTGCCGACCGGATGGACGTCGGACAGCGGCGACAGGCTGGTGAGGTAGCGGACCAGGATCGCGTGCTGGCGATCGAGCAGCACCTGCGCGAGATATTCGGTGTCGCGCGGGTCGCTGAACTGGCCGCTCCCGGCGATCGCGTGGATGTCGTCGGCCGTGAACCGCGCGATGATGCGAGCCATCCAGGCGCCGTCTCGCTCGGTCATGCGCTCCATCGCCGGATTCGGATACACGCCCCGCCAACCCTCGGGGTCGAAGTCTCGCACCGTGAACAGGCCGAACTTCTCGCGTCCGACCACCGGGCGCGCTCGATCCCACGGCCGCTCGAGGGCTCCGAACGTGATGAAGTCGAGCATCACGTCGCGCAGGCTCACCAGGTACGCCTTCCCAAGCCGCAGCGACGCGGCGCGAGACGTGATACCGCCGCCGATCGTGTCGCTGGTATCGATGATGTAGTGACGGACGTATCCAGGTGACGAGCGTGATTGCTTGACATCGTCCGCGAGCCAGAGGTCCATCGAGTTCTGCTCGCGCGCGTCCCAGTGGTTGATCCACGCCGCGAGCAGCCGGCTGCCGCGCAGCTCGCGGCGATCCTCGTGCGCGATCACGTCGTTCGGGTCGTCGTCGCGAACCCCGACGTAACGAAACGGCCCCAGCGGCAGGCCCGGCAACCACTTCGATGCCTGCATCCGGGTACGCCCGCCGACCTGGGTCGAGGAGGCAAGGACCGCATCGAGCGCAGCCGCATCGAACGGCGCCGTGATGCCGGCGTTGCTGGTGGTGGTCAAGCCGGGCTTGAGCGTGAGCTGCGCCCGCCCGACCAGCACGACCTGCTCGCAGGTCGTGAAGAACCCCGCTGCGTTGTAGATCGCCGCGCCGATCACGCTGGCGGCGCTGGCGCGCTCGGGCACCCCGGCGTCGTCGGCCTTGAGCATGTAGATGCCCTTGCCCGGGACATCGACGCGAAACCCCTGGGTGCTGCCGTTGTCCTTGCCGTGATCGACGATCCATGTCCCGTCGGCGACCTCGTCGGGCAACAGGTCCTCGGGCTTGCAGGCGCCCAGGGTCCGCTGCTCGATCGACAGGGGTGTCGCGCCGATCCGGTTCTCGAACCACGACGAGTCGGCGACCTCGTCGAGGCTGGTCGCGTTTGCCGCCTCGCCGCTGACCTCGATCGACAGCGCGCGCGACAGCGGTGCGAACACCAGGTTATCGACCTGGTCCCATACGAACGGCGACACGTACTCCTCCGGCGCGCAGCGCGCTCGCGCGGGCTCCTTGGCCGACGGCTCGGGCCGACACGCGATCGAGACCCGCCGGGTATCGTTGTCGACGACCAGCGGCGCGCGGAGCGTGAACGGCCGCGGGCCTGCCGCGCACGACATCGCGACCGCGATTCCGAACCGGAAGACGTCTGCGAACCTCGTCATCAGAATCCCTTTCGCGAGCCGAAGCTCAGCCGCACCGACGTGATCCCGGCACCCTGGTCAAGGGGCTCGGTCCCTACCCCGAACAAGAGCTCGAAGCCTTGGTCGCGCTGGCCCACGGAGACCAGCCCGAGATCCGCGGACAGCCGCAGCTTGTCGGCCCTGAAGTCGCCCAGGCGCCTGCCGAACGCGTTGCCGAGCGACAACCGCGCCTGGCCGTCGAGCCACATCCACACCGGCCAGCTGTAGCCGACCTGGCCCGCGACCGTGCTCCGGCCGGTCATCCAGCCCGCGACAAACCCCGGCATCAGGCTGCCACCGAGCGAGGCCAGCTCGTTGAACGGGACCACGTCGCCGCGCACCGGATCCACGGCGTCGGCCGCGAGCTGGAGCTTCAGCGTGCGCTGCCGGCTCTGCAGATCGACCGCGGCTCCGACCACCGCGCCGTACCCGATCCAGCTTCGATCGCGGCGCACGTCGATGTCGGTCTCGGTGTGGAGCTGGAGATAGCCGCCGGTGGCGCTCGCCGGCCGTGGCGCGCGGCTGTCGAGCGCGAGCTCGGCGCGCTGGTACAGCGTGGCGTAGCTCACCCCGTAACCGGACGGCATCGCGAGCGAGCCGTCGGCGATCCGCGCATCGAGCGCCGGGTCGCCGCAGCACTGGCCGGGGCGATACGCGATCGTGCGGACCCCCGACGACAGCGCGAGCGCGGACTCGCCGAACAGCTGATGGTCGAAGCTCACGCCGGCATCGAAGCGCTCGAGCCCGTAGCGCGATCGCGTCGCGTCGGTCACGTCGGGACCGGTGCCGAAGAACAGCAGATCGGCCTGACGCTTGAAATCGACGCGCACCGCGAGCGCGGTGGCGCCGGCGTCCCAGGTCATGCGATCACGGGCGGTCGCGTTGATCCAGTCGGCGCCCCAGGTCGCTGCATGCAAGCGAATCGTGTTGCCGGCCGCCCATGTGCCGTCGCCTGAAAAGTAGACCCCGACGCTCGGCAACAACCCGAAATCGAACAGCGCCGTCGGCACGACCATGTAGTTGCCGCCAGGCCCGAACGTGAAGAAACCCGTGACCGCGTTGACCCAGTGGCGGCGCTCGGCGACGGTGACCAGCGCGCCCAGCGGCCGGCGCACCACGTATTCGTTCACGAAATACAGCGGAGACAGCGCCACGCGCGGGATCCACAGCGCCCAGCTGTCGGCGTCGGTGTC
>DASWRS010000092.1:0-6023 GCA_036403075.1 Kofleriaceae bacterium | reverse complement strand
CATGAGGCTCGCGCTGCTGACCTGCGCGCTGCTCGGCTGCGCGTACCAACCTGGATCGTTCCGCTACCCGCCGCAGGACTTCCCCGGTCAGCGGCTGACCGTCGGCTGCCTCGACCTCGCCGTCGAGCGCCGCGCCGACCTGGCGACCGGCCTGGCGCGCGGCCCGGTGCTCGCTTACCAGTTCGCCAACCGCTGCGATCACCCGGCGATGATCGACCTCGCCGCGGTCGCCGTGGTACGCCGTGATGCGCAGGGCGTGGACGTCGCGCTGCGGCCCTACGATCCACACGCCGAGCTCCACCCCGTCGCGCTCGACGGCCGCAACGTCGGCACCGAGGCGCTGGTCTACGTCGCAGTCCGGTCCGCCGGCTGGCCCGCAGCCTCGCCCGCCGACCAGCTCTCCGACGGGACCGTCGACCAGGACGCCGATCCGTCGATCCCGCAGGTCTGCGTCGACGCCGCGACCCTGGCGCACCAGGGCGGCCCGCAATGGCTGTGCTTCGGCGCGCCGGCCCGCGTCGTGATCGGGAGGGCGCCATGAAGCCGGCACTCGTCGCCGTCGCCGCCGCTGCGCTCGCGGCGGGGCACATCCGGATCGCCGACGCGGGCTGTCCCGGCGGGGGCGGCGGGGCTGGTGGTGGTGGCGCGGGCGGCGGCGGGGGCGGCGGGGGCGGCGGCCACTGGCAGGCGGGCCCGGCCTGCGTGGACGACAGCGATGTCGTCGGGCTTCGCCATTGCAGGCGGTTCGGCGCGTGGGGCGCCAACCTCCGCATGCCGACGATCCTCATCGAGGGCGGTGCGGCGGTGCGGCGGTTTGCGAGCCTGCTCGACGGCCAGACCGGCAGCGTGTCGCACGGCAGCGAGTCGTTCAGCTACCGAGCGATCCAGTCCGCGCGGACCCGCCCGCGCGACACCGCGGTGGTCGCGACCATGCGCGCCGGCGCCGGCGTCGGCCACGGCCTGTACACCGCGCTCGAGCTCGACCTGGGCGGGCTGACCCAGCCCGGCCACACCGCGACCGAGATGATGTCGACCGGCGTGTTCGGCAGCCCGGACCTGTCGCAGGAGCGCGGCTTCCTGGTCGACACGTTCGGCGTCGTCGGGGTCCACGGCCGCGTCGGCGCCGGCGGCCTCGGCGTCGAGCTCGCGGGCGGGATGCGCGCGGCGTCCTACAGCTTCCACTCGAGCTATCACGGCTGCGAGCAGTCCACGAGCATCACCGCGTTCGCCCCGGCCGCCGAGGCCCGCGCCCGCGGCGAGCTCTGGCTCGGTCCGTGGCTCACCGCCGGCGTCACGGTCGGCGCCAGCGTGCTCGAGCGCGCCGCCTGGATGGGTGGCGTCTACCTCGGCGTCCACACCCGCGCATTCGGCGGCGGACGCTGACAGGCGACGACTCCTGCCGCAGAGGTTCGAGGCACCAGGCTAGAACGCCTTGCGCGAATCGAGCAGGATCGTCACCGGGCCGTCGTTGACCAGCTCGACGGCCATGTCGGCCCCGAACTCGCCGGCGGCGATCTCGGCGACTCCCGCGCCGCGCAGCGCCAGCAGCGCCTGGTCGTAGAGCGCGCGGGCGGCGACCGGCTCGAGCGCGCCGGTGAACGCGGGCCGCCGGCCGGTCCGGGCGTCGCCGTACAGCGTGAACTGCGACACGACGAGCACGCCGCCGCCGACGTCGAGCACGCTACGGTTCATCTTGCCGGCGTCGTCGGCGAAGATCCGGAGGTTGGCGACCTTGTCGACGATGTACGCCAGGTCGGCCGCGGCATCGCCGGCGCCGGCGCCGAGCAGGACCAGGAGGCCCGGGCCCGGGCCGATCGCGCCGGTCACGCGCTCGCCGACGGTGACCTGGGCGCGGGTGACTCGCTGGACCACGGCACGCATCCCATGGTTGTCGCCCGGCGCGGCCGCGCGCGCAAACCGATCCGGCGCCTGCGCTTGCGGGCGGCAGGCCGCCACGCAACAGTGCAGGGATGCACGTCGTGGTCACCGGGGCTGCCGGGTTCATCGGATCGCACACCTGCGAGCGCCTGGCCGCCGCCGGGCACCGGGTCACCGGGATCGACTCGTTCGACGGCTATCTCTACCCCGCCGAGATCAAGCGCGCGACCGCCGCCGAGCTCGCGGCGCTGCCGGGGTTCCGGCTGGTCGAGGCCGACATCTGCGATCGCGCCGCGGTCGCCGGCGTGATCGACGGCGGCGTCGACGTGGTCTGCCACCTCGCCGCGCTCGCCGGAGTCCGGCCATCGCTCGCCGAGCCGCTGCGCTACCTGCGGACCAACATCGAGGGCACCGGCGTCCTCATCGAGCGCATGCGCGAGGTCGGCCTCGGCCGCCTCGTGTTCGCGTCATCGAGCTCGGTCTACGGCGTCCGGCGGGGCGCCGACCCGCGCGACGTCGCCGGGTTCCGCGAGGACGAGCCGTGCCTCCAGCCGGCGTCGCCGTACGCCGCGACCAAGCGGATGAACGAGCTGCAGCTGTCGGCGTATCGCGACCTGTTCGGGCTCGGCGTGTACGCGCTGCGGTTCTTCACCGTGTACGGCCCGCGCCAGCGCCCCGACATGGCGATCTCGAAGTTCACCCGGGCGATCGCGCGCGGCGAGCCGATCACGGTGTTTGGCGACGGCACGACCCGGCGCGACTACACGTTCGTCGACGACATCGTCAGCGGCGTGGTCGCGGCGATCGGCGCGGTCGCTCCCGGTCGCTACGAGATCATCAACCTCGGCGGTACGCACACCGTGTCGCTGGCCGAGCTGGTCGCGATCATCGAGCGCGTGGTCGGCAAGTCGGCGGTGATCGACCGCCAGCCCGACCAGCCGGGCGACGTGCCGGTGACCCACGCCAGCATCGAGCGCGCCCGCGCGCTCCTGGGCTACGAGCCGACGACCCGGCCGGAGGTTGGCGTGGCGCGCTACTGGGCCTGGTGCCAGGCTCGGGCGATGCCGTAGGGCGCGCGGCGCGGCACCGACCGGGGCCGTGCGGGGGCTTCCTGGCGCAATTGCACCGGAATCTCGCGGTTCGACGCAGGCAACCCGGTGCGGTTGCCGCCGGTCCCAACCGCCGATAGGATGCGCGCGCCCATGGGCTACCGTCTCGTTCTGCTCGTACTCTGCGCCCTCGGCGCCGTGGCCGCCTCCGCCTGCGGCAAGGAGATCGGGGACTCGTGCATCCTCGGCTCGGACTGCAGCCCCAACGGCGACCGGGTCTGTCTGTGCTCGTACTGCTCCGGAGCGATCCAGACCGACGCCAACAGGGGCTACTGCACGGTCCTGGGCTGCGACGTCTCGACCTGCCCCCAGGAGGCCGCGTGCGTCCGGTTCTTCACCGGCAGCTTCGAGAACCGGATGTGCACGGTCCAGGCCGACTGCTCGCTCGACGAGCTGTGCGCGATCAACGGCCACTGCGTGCCGCGCGCCTCCGAGGTCCGCTACTGCATGAAGACCTGCAGCTCGAACGGCGACTGCCGCGACGGCTACGAGTGCCGCGATCTCGCCAAGATGAAGGATCACGGCGGCGAGCCCGTGCTCGAGCCTGGCACCCCGGTCGACGAGCACGCGCCGAAGTTCTGCGCGGCGATGCCGCCCTGATACGATCCCGGCGTGACGATCGGCTCGTTCCTGGCGCGACGGCTGGGCTCCGGCGCCCTGGCGATCCTGGGCGTGTCCATCCTGACGTTCGCGTTTCTCCACCTGGTGCCCGGGGATCCGGTCGACCACCTGGCGGGCGGTGACGCGCCGCTCGAGGTCCGGCACAAGATCGAGCACTGCATGGGCCTGGACCGCTCGCTGCCGGCGCAGTTCCTGGGCTTCCTCGGCCACGTCGCCGACGGCACGCTCGGGAACCAGTGCCGCAACGGCGACCCCAAGGGGCCCACGGTCGCGGCTCGGGTCGCCGAGGTCATGCCGCACACGCTCGCGCTCGCGCTCGCGGGCATGCTCGTGGCGCTCGTGCTCGCGCTGCCGCTCGGCGTGGCGGCGGCGATCCGGCGCGGCACGTGGCTCGACACCGCGGCCACCGTGGTGTCGCTGTCGGGCATCGCCGTGCCGCAGATGATGTTCGCACCGCTGCTCCTCTTGTGGGGGTTCATCGCGCTCGGCTGGTTCCCCGGCCCGACCGAGGTCGGCCCGCACGCGATCGTGCTGCCGGCGATCGCGGTCGGGACCCACCTGATGGCGATGCTCGCGCGGATGACCCGGTCCTCGATGGTCGAGGTCCTCGGCGAGGACTACGTGCGCACTGCGCGCGCCAAGGGCCTGCCGGAGGGCCGGGTCCTGGCGCTGCACGCGCTGCGCAACGCGCTGTTGCCGGTGATCACCGTGGTCGGGCTGCAGTTCGGATCGCTGCTGTCGGGCGCGATCATCATCGAGAACGTGTTCTCGCGGCCGGGGCTGGGCTCGACGCTGGTCGACGCGATCCGCGAGCGCAACTACCCCGTGGTCCAGGGCGCGGTGCTGGTGACCGCGGTGATCTACGTGGTGGTCAACCTGGTGGTCGACCTGAGCTACGGCCTGGCCGACCCGAGGATCCGGCGGGCATGACCGCGCGCGTGGCTCGCCGCCGTGCGCGCCTGGCGCTGTCGCCGAGCGCGTGGCTCGGCCTCGTGCTGCTGGCGGTCTACGTGATCGCCGGGATCGCAGGCCCGTGGATCGCGCCGTATGACCTGTCGCGGTCCCACGTCGAGCTCGCGCACCAGTTCGAGCTCTCCTCGGCGGCGCACTGGCTCGGCACCGACTCCAGCGGCCGCGACACGCTGAGCCAGCTGCTGTGGGGCGCGCGCTCGGCGCTTGAGCTGTCGGTGATCGTGGTCGCGATCTCGTCGGCAATCGGCCTCGGGGTCGGCACGCTCGCGGGCTGGTTCGGCGGCGCGGTCGACGAGATCGTGATGCGCACGGTCGACGTGCTGATGGCGTTCCCCGGGATCCTGCTCAACATCGCGATCGTCGCCACGGTCGCCCGCCCCGGCGTGCCGCTGACCATCGCGGCGCTGTGCGCCAACGGCTGGGTCGGCTACGCCCGGGTCGCGCGCGGCCAGGTGCTCGCGCTGCGTGACCGCGACTACGTCGCCGCGGCGGTCGCGCTCGGGGCCTCGAACCGCCGGATCATGCGGCGCCACCTGATCCCCAACCTGATGGGGCCGGCCATGGTGCAGATGTCGTTCGGCCTGGGCAGCGTGATCATCATCGAGGCGTCGCTGTCGTTCCTCGGCATCGGCCCCCAGCTCGACTACACCTGGGGCGCGATGCTCGACCAGGCGCGCAACTTCCTGTGGAACACCGACTGGGTCCGGGTCTACGCGCTGGTCCCCGGGCTCGCGATCACGTGGGTCGTGCTCGGCGCCAACTTGCTCGGCGACGGCCTGCGCGACCGGCTCGACCCGCGGCAACGCGGCCGACAGGGCGCGGCGGCGGTCGCCGGGGCCGCCGGGGCGGCTGGCGCGGCCGGGAGGACCTAGCGCCATGGCGCTGCGCGTCCGGGTCTGCGCGGTCGGCGACGTCACCGACGGCCAGCTGCGCGCGTTCGCAGTGCCGGGCGTGACCTGGCCGGTGATCGTCACGCGCGTCGCCGGCGAGCTGGTCGCGGTCCCCGGGGTGTGCCCGCACGAGGACGTCGCGCTCGCCGGCGGCGAGCTCGCGGGCGACGCGATCATCTGCCCGGGGCACGGCTATCACTTCGACCTCCACACCGGCCGCTGCCAGCACGATCCGAGCCTCGAGCTGCGGCGCTATCCGATCACGCTGGTCGGCGGCGAGATCTGGGTCGACCTGTTGTAGCGATTTCGCCACACCGCGGCGGATCGCGGCGAGGTCCGGCAGCCTCGCTTGCGACCGGCGGTCGTCGCACGCTTTTGCACCTCCCACGGCGCGGCGGGTCGCGCTAGTGTCGAGCGCGATGCCACCTGACCGCCGGGCCAACGACACGGGTTTCTTCGGACACCCCTCGGGGCTGTCGACGCTGTTCTTCACCGAGATGTGGGAGCGCCTGTCGTACTACGGCGCGCGCGTGTTCCTGGCGATCTACATGAC
>DASWRS010000091.1:0-43649 GCA_036403075.1 Kofleriaceae bacterium | reverse complement strand
CACGGCGCCCCGATCGAGCTGCGCCCGCGGTAGTCGCCCCTGCCGCGCGGGCTCGCGGGTCGAGCACGGCCGGCAACCAGCGTCGGCCCGCCCTCGGCCGCGTTGTGGCTCTCGAGCTCGGCGGGAGACCTCGACAACGCGCAGCGCCGCGACGACGGTCTGGCCACGAGCGGAGATAGATTCCCAGGCCGGGTGGGCCTTCGCCGGCCGGTCGTGAGGATGGCACGGACGCCCGATCGCAATCCGGCGGTTAACAGACGGAGTGAGGGGCCAGAACCGCGTCGCAAGCGCGCGTGCTGGCGTTCTCCCCACCGCCGTGAACCGGTCCGATCCACGCCGACGAGGGACCAGCTGGTTCTTGCATTCGCAGCGCGCCGCTCCTACGTCAGCTGCTCGTAGGCGGGCTCGGTGAGGAAGTCGAGGAAGTCATCGCGCTCGACCAGCCGATCGAGCATCGCGGTGGCGGCCGGGAGCTGGCTCTCCGTGGGCAGGCCGGCGAGCTTTTTGGCCTCATCGTCGCGCAGCGTGCGGTACAGCGCCGCGGTGACCGGCTGGCCGTCGTCGAGCACGCCGGCGTGGTGGACCCAGAACCAGAGCTGCGCCCGCGAGATCTCGGCGGTCGCGGCGTCCTCCATGAGGTTGAAGATCGCGACCGCGCCGCTGCCGGCCAGCCACGCCGACAGGTACTGGAGGGCGACGCTGATGTTGTTGCGCACGCCGGCCTCGGTGATCTTGCCGCCGGGCACACCGAGGTCGAGCAGCTCGGCGTCGGTGACGCGGACGTCGTCGCGCAGCTTGTCCTTCTGGTGGGGCCGGGCGCCGAGCGCGTTGCCGAACACCTCGGCCGCGGTCGGCACGAGGTCGGGGTGGGCGACCCAGGTGCCGTCGAAGCCATCGCCGACCTCGCGCAGCTTGTCGTCGCGGACCTTGGCCAGCGCGGCGGTGTTGATCTCGGGGTTCTTGCGGCTCGGGATGAACGGCGCCATGCCGCCCATCGCGTGCGCGCCGCGGTGGTGGCAGGTCCGGACCAGGCGCTCGGTGTAGGCGCGCATGAACGGCACGGTCATCGCCAGCTGCGTGCGATCCGGGATCGCCAGGCCGGCGCGGTCGCGCAGCTTCTTGATCGCGCTGAACAGGTAGTCCCAGCGGCCGGCGTTGAGGCCGGCGGCGTGGTCGCGCAGCTCGTACAGGATCTCGTCCATCTCGAACGCGGCGGGCAGGGTCTCGACCAGCACGGTGGCGCGCACGGTGCCGCGCGGCAGGCCGAGCGCGTCCTGGGCGGCGACGAACACGTCGTTCCACAGCCGGGCCTCGCGGTGGCTCTCGAGCTTCGGCAGGTAGAAGTACGGGCCGCTGCCGCGCTCGACGAGCGCACGGGCATTGTGGAAGAAGTACAGGCCGAAGTCGAACAGGCTTCCCGACACCGGCCGCCCGCCGAACGCGGCGTGCTTCTCGGTCAGGTGCCAGCCGCGCGGCCGGACGATCAGCGTGGCGAGCTTGTCGGCGAGCTTGTACGCCTTGCCCTCGGGCGAGGTGTAGGTCAGCGTTCGCCGGACGGCGTCGATCAGGCCGGCCTGGCCGCTGACCACGTTGTCCCAGGTCGGTGACAGCGAGTCCTCGAAGTCGGCCATGAAGACATCCGCGCCACAGCCGAGCGCGTTGATGATCATCTTGCGCTCGGCCGGGCCGGTGATCTCGACGTGGCGGCGCTGCAGGTCGGCCGGCGTCGGTGCGACCTTCCAGTCGCCGCGCCGCACCGCCTCGGTCTCGGCGAGCAGGCCGTACGACGCGCCGGCGGCGATCTCGGCGTCGCGCCGCCGCCGGTCCTCGAGCAGGCTGGCGCGAACCGGTCCGAACCGCGCCTCGAGCTCGCCGACGAAGCGGAGCGCCTCGGGGGTGAGCACCCGGGTGCCGTCGGCCGTGATCGGTCCAGTGATGTCGATCGCGTGTTGCATCTCTGACTCCTGCGCAGCAATCGCCGGATCTCGCCGGAACGGGTTTGGATGGGCGGCGCGATGGTGACCTGGAAAATGCCCGCGGCCAAGTGCTTCCGGTGCAACGCTCTAGTGTGCGGAGCGCCCGAGGACGTCGGCGAGCGCGACGGCGAACCGACCGCGAGCGGACGGGAACGAAGCGACCGTACCAGCTGGTCGAGCACCGCGCACGCTGCCCGGTCCCGGTCGCCGGGTCGATTCGCCCCGGGCGTGGGCGCTCGATCATCCCGCTTCACGGGCGTCCGGTGCCGCGACGTGGGCGGAACGCTCACCTCGGCCGCCGCGGCGGACTCGCGCGGCGATCGCGGCGAGTCGTCCGGCCTAGCCGAGCGTGAAGTAGAACGTGGCGCCGCGGTCGGGCGCGCTGTGGGCCCAGATCCGGCCGCCGTGCCGGTGGACGATCCGCTGCGCGGTCGCCAGGCCGACGCCGGTGCCCTCGAAGTCGGAGGCGCTGTGGAGGCGGTGGAACGGCGTGAACAGCTGGTCGGCGCGGGCGGCGTCGAAGCCGGCGCCGTTGTCGCGGACGAAGAACGCGCCGTCGCGGGTGCCGACCTCGATCCGCGCGGCCTCGCGCTTGGACGTGAACTTCCAGGCGTTGCGCAACAGGTTCTCGAGCGCGACGCGGACCAGCCGCACGTCACCGTGGGCCGACAGCGCGGCCGGGATGACGACCTCGACCGGGCGCGCCGGCTCGGCGGTGCGGAGCTCGTCGACGATGTCGCGCGCCAGGTGCGCGAGGTCGAAGCCGCGGCGATCGAGCTCGCTCGACGCCATCTGCGCGAACCGCAGCAGGTCGTCGATCAGCCCGGTCATCCGGCGGGTCGCCGCGCGGATCCGGTCGAGGTGCTTGCGCCCCGCGCCGAGCGCCGCGGCGTGGTCCTCGAGCAGCATCTGGCTGAACCCGGCGATCGCGCGCAGCGGCGCGCGCAGGTCGTGCGACACGGCGTACGAGAACGCCTCGAGCTCGGCGTTGGTGGCCTCGAGCTGCGCGGCGCGCTCGGCGAGGCGGGAATCCAGGCCGGCCCACAGCTCGACGTTGGCCATCGCGATCGCGGTCGAATCCGCGAGCGCCTGGAGCAGGCGGACCTCGGACTCCGAGGCGTGGTGCTCGGCGGCCCAGTAGACCTCGATCGCGCCGATCGGATCGAGCCGGCGGATCGGCACGACCGCGAGGCTGTGCACGAAGGTCGGGCGGTAGAGCTCGGCGGCGACGCGGTCGTCGGCGTGGACGTCGTCGATCACGGCGGGCTCGTGGTGCTGCATCACCCAGCCGGCGATGCAGCCGTCGATCGCGAACCGCTGGCCCTTCCACAGCGGCGTGATCGCGTCCTCGTCGGCGTGGTAGCAGTGATCGGCCTCGCGCAGCACGAAGCCGGCGCCGTCTGCGCCGGTGATGTCGCGGGCGGTGCGCCGCGCGATCGCCATGATCGCGCCGAGCTCGTGCGCGGTCGCCAGCTCCTGCGACGCCGCCACGAGCTGCTCCAGGCCGTGGACGTAGGTGGCGCCGTCGTCGGACACGATCTGCCGGTTGGCTCGGCCGGCCGCGGGAGCGGTCAGCGCTCGTGGGGGTAGCGCCGGGGGTACCATCGGGGAGCTTCGGACGTGGCGCCTGCCATCCGTCAGTATTGTCCGTAGTGTGCCTTGACCGATTCGAGCAACTTCGCCGGATCGTAGCCGACTCCGTCCTTGAACACGACCTCGACGTTCTCGATGTCGGCGATCCGCTCGGCCGGGTTGCCCCGGACCACGACCAGGTCGGCGTTCTTGCCGGCCGCGATGCTGCCGATGTGGTCCTGCCGGCCGAGGTAGGTCGCGCCGTTGAGCGTGGCGATCTGGATCGCCTCGACCGGCGAGAACCCGGCCTCGACCAGGAGCTCGATCTCGCGCTGATCGCCGAAACCGGGCACCACGCCGCCGTTGCCGGTCGGATCCGGGCCGGCGATCAGCAGGCCACCGGCGGCGACGAACGCGCGCTCGAGCGCCATGTCGCGCTGGAGCAGCTCGGCGGGATCGGGGGTGCGCGGCGGCAGCGACGCCGGCCGGTTGCGGGCATACAGGTAGGCCTGGCGCGCCTGCGGGGTCATGACGTCGAGCAGCGCCTGGCGCAGCGGCGGCCGGCCCGGCACGCCGGCCTCGAACACCGGCAGCGTCGACGTGATCGCGACGTGGCGCTTGACCAGCTTGGCGATCAGCGCGGTCGCCTCGGGGCTGCCGGGCGCCATCTTCATCAGCGTGGCGGAGCCGGTGGTCTTCGGGCACACGTCCGGCTGCTTGTCGGGATCGAGCTGGGTGTTGACCCAGAACCCGTGCTCGAGGTCGTCGATGCCCAGGTCGGCGGCCTCGTCGTAGGTCACCGAGCACAGGTGGCCCGTGATCTTGATGCCGCGCTTGTGCGCGGCGTCGATCGCGGCCTTGAGCTCGGCGCGCGTGATGTTCATGTAGGCCTTGAACGAGGTCGCGCCGAGGTCGGCCCAGTAGTTGACGATCTGGCGCGCCTCGGCGGCATCCTTCAGGTGGTGCATCTGGATGAACGGGCTGCCGGCACCCTCGAGGTACGGGCCGGTGACGTCGAGGTGCGGCCCGATCAGCTTCCCGGCGTCGATCTCCTGCTTGATGTTGAGATCGGCGTAGGGCTCGACGCTGCCGGTGGTGCGCGCGGTGGTGACGCCGGCGGCGAGGTAGAGCCGGGGCGACGAGAACATCATCTCGGGCACGACGAGCGGTGGCTCGGAGTTCCAGTGCTCGTCGTAGTTGGGCCGCGCGATGTAGAACAGGTGATCGTGCATGCCGACCAGCCCGGGCATCACCGACGCGCCGTGCAGGTCGAGCACCGTGGTGCCGTCGCTCGGCGCGACGTCGGCGCCGGCGGCGATCGCGGTGATCTTGCCGTTCTCGACGATCACGTTGCGGTCCTCGACCGGCGCGTGGCCGGCGCCGTCGATCACGCGGACGTGCGCGAGCACCACGCGCGGCGTCGACACGCGGATGTAGCTCTGCACGGTCTTCGCCGGGGGGCCCGCGGCGGGTGCCGCGGGTGCGGGCGCCGCGGGCGCGGCCGCCGGGGTCGCAGCGACCGGTAGCGGCGCGGGCCCGGGCTGCGCGGCTGGTGGCGGCGCGGCGGGCTGCGCGGGCGGCGGCACCGGCGCACAGGCGGCGGCGATCCCGAGGGACAGGGCGGCGCGATGGAGGGCTGACATCGCGGTCATCTTCTAACGACTCGCGGGCCGATGACAGCGCCGCAGCGGGCTTTGCAGCCGACCGAGTATGTCGCCGCCGATGACGGCGCGGCGGCGGCCAGGCTCGGCGGCGGCGTACGGTCGTGGCGCGCGTTGCCGGGGCCCGGCCGATCCGGCTACACCTCGCGGATGCCACGCATCCTCGCCCCGGCGGAGTTCCGGACCCAGCCGTGGAAGAACGGCGGCGGCGTGACCCACGAGATCGTCCGCTGGCCGGACAGCGAAGCCAGCGAGGCCAGCGCCGCCAGCGCCGCGTACGACGTCCGGGTCAGCCTCGCCGAGGACCGGGCGCCGGGGCCGTTCTCGCGATTCCCGGGCTACCGGCGCTGGTCGTTCCTGGCGGCGGGCGCGCCGATCTCGCTCACCGTGGGCGATGTCGTGCACGAGCTCGTGGCGGTGGGCGATCACCTCGAGGTCGGCGGCGATGTCGCGATCGCCTGCGCGCTGCCGGCGGGGCCGACCCGGCTGCTCAACATCCTGGTGCGGGAGGGGGTCTCGGTCCGGGTCGGCCACGGCCCGAGCCCGCTGGCGGTGCGGTTCGTGTTCGCGCTCGCCGCGATGCCGTGGCTCCCGGAGGGCCACGCCGCGGTGTTCGATCCGCCCGAGCACGCGACGCTCGAGCGCCACGCCGTGTGGCTCGCCTGACAGAAATTTCGCCTCCGGAGGTGGCAGCTCGACTTGCCGGCTGCTTGTCCGGTGGAGTCGATTGGCCCGGACACACGAGCTGCGCTTGAAGCGCAAGTGAGCGGAACCCGGGGCGCTTCTGGCTGGCCGACGGCTTGCTCGGTGGTCTGGCCATGCGCGCAATCTGGATCCCACTCACCAGCGTCTTGACCGCGTGCTCGTTCTCGTCGCCTCCGGCCGACGTCAAGGACAGCCCGGGCAACCTGATCGACGACTACATCGCCTCGCTGCCGTACCTGCCGGTCGGCGCCGCGGCGGTCGAGCAGGGCACGCGCTCGTCCGAGCAGCGCGACGGCGACTACTCCTGCACCACGGAGAACCTCAAGGAGACCCGGCAGTACGACCGGATCGTCGCGTACGCGGCGAACTCGGACTCGATGTATCCCGGCGCGCTGGTCAGCGCCGAGTCGGTGATGAGCGGCCTGTTCACCCAGGTCGTCCTGCCGCGCGCGCCCGAGACCATCTCGGTCAGCCTCGAGAACCTCGGCGGCACCAAGCAGGCCAAGGTCGCGGTGCCCAGCCTGTCGTCGTACCGCGACGCGCTGTCGAGCATCCTCGACGCCGAGATCACCGGCTCGACGCCCGCCAACCTGTACTCGGAGATCGAGCAGGTCCACTCCGAGAACCAGCTCAACATGGCGCTCGGCGTCCAGGCGAGCTGGGGCCTCGGCATCGCCAGCCTCAAGTCGAGCTTCGACTGGTCCAATCAGAACATCCGGTCGCGCTACGTGGTCCGCTACACCCAGGCGTACTACACGGTCGATCTCGACGCGCCGTCGTCGCCCAGCGCGCTGCTCGCGCCCGGCATCGCGCTCGAGGACGTCCAGGGCAAGATGGACGCGCAGCGGCCCCCGGTCTACGTCTCGTCGGTGACCTACGGCCGGATGGTGCTGTTCACGTTCGAGTCGCAGTACTCGTCCGAGGAGATGTCGGCGGCGCTCGACTTCGCGTACTCGGGCGGCGTCGACGTCCGCGGCGACGTCTCGGTCACCTACAAGGACATCATCTCGCAGAGCAAGATCACCGCGTTCATCCTCGGCGGCGACGCCGGCTCGGCGGCCCAGACCATCGACAGCTACGACGCGCTGATCAGCTTCATCAAGACCGGCGGCAACTACTCGCGGCAATCGCCCGGCGCGCCGATCGCCTACAAGCTGTCGTACCTGAAGGACAACTCGCCGGCGCGGATGTCGTTCACCACGGACTACCAGGTCAAGGACTGCGTGCGGGTGTCGCAGCAGGTCAAGGTGACGCTGAAGAGCATCGCGGTCGACGTGGCGTCCGACTCCGGCGACGACCTCGAGATCTACGGCCAGATCACCGCCGAGGGCACCAACCTCCAGACCCTGTTCAACAAGAGCTCGAGCAACTTCGTCACCGTGCACGAGGGCCAGTCGTTCGGCGGCCCGGCGCCGATCGCCGAGGCGGTGATCAACGTGACGCCCGGCGCCGGCAAGTCGATCAAGCTGCGCGCCAAGCTGACCGACCAGGACACGATCTCAAGCGACGACGACCTCGGTGACGAGATCGTGCTGAACCCGTTCGAGACCGGGTGGCGCAAGGACGTCACGGTCACGCTGACCGGCTCGGGCGCCCGGGTCCGCGTCAACTTCTCGCTGGCGCCGATCTGATTCGCTCCGGCCCGCCTCCGCACCGCGTATGCTCGCGCGGTGCAGATCGACGTCCTGACGAGCGGCATCTGGCAGACCAACTCGACGATCCTCGCGCACCACGATCAGTGCCTCGTCGTCGACCCGGCGTACTTTCCGCGCGAGCTCGACGCGATCGCCGCGCGGGTCCGCGAGCTCGGCCGTGCCGCCGCGGTGGTGTTCACGCACGGTCACTGGGACCACGTGATGGGGCATGCGGCGTTCCCCGGCGCGCCGGTGTACGTCAGCGGTGTGCTCGCCGCGGCGGTCACGCGCGACGACCCGCGCGCCGCGAAGTACCTCGACGACGCCCGTGACTTCGACGCGCGCTGGTATGTGCCGCGGCCGTCGGGCTACCACTGGCCGACCGGGCTCCGCGGGCTGGGCGAGGCGACCCAGGCCGAGATCGGCGGCGTCGCGCTCGGTACGCTCGCGCTGCCCGGCCACAGCCCCGATGGCCTGGGCCTGCTCGCCGACGACGTGCTGCTGGTCGGCGACTATCTGTCGCCGTGCGAGATCCCGTTCATCGATGATGCCCGGGCGTATCGCGCGACGCTCGCCCGGCTGCTCGAGCTGCTGCCCGGGGTCCGCCGGGTCATCCCGGGCCACGGGCCGCAGCTCACCGCCGACGAGGCGATCGCGATCGCCGGGGCCGATCTCGACTACCTCGATCGCCTGCTCGCCGCCCGCGATCTCGCCGCCGCGCTCGCCGTGCCGCTGCCGCGCGCGGCCGAGGTCCCCGGCATGACCGACCACCACCGCGACAACTGCATGAAGGCGCTCGGCGCGGCCGCGGCGCCCTGAGCTGGCCTGAGACGGGGAGCGGCGGCGACGGCGGTCACGGCGTGCGCTCGAACATCAGCACGTGATCGCCCGGCATGACCTCGGCGTCGCGGACGCGGTACGGCGCCCGGCCGGCCTTGATCTCCTGGAGCAGGAGCCAGTCGGCGTAGAACCCCGCGCGCGCCTCGGCCAGCGTCTGCCACGAGTGATCGCGGTGCATCGTGGTGACGATCACCGCCGGGGCGCGCGCGAGCACGCACTCGGTGCAGTGGCGCTCGTGGCCGATCCACAGCTTGGTCAGCATCTCCGGCGGCACCGAGCGCCCGGCGCGCGCGATCGCGGGCTCGGTCAGGCCGACGAGATCGACGATCGGCAGCCCCGAGTAGTAGCCGATCGCGCCGATCGGCACGGTGGCCACGGTCGCGCGCGGGTCGTGCGCGCGCAGGTAGCTGCCGATCGCCGCCCACTCGACGACGCGCGGGCTGGCGTGCTGCGGCGGGATCGCGTGCACCACCGCGGCGCGGCCGGCGACCGCGAGCGCACAGATCGCGACGGCGACCGGGGCGGCGATCTCGCGCCGGGTGATCCGCCGCGCGAGCTCGGCGATGCCCACGAGCGCGAGCACCGAGAGCATCGGCACCAGCGGGACCATCAGCCGGCTGTACTCGAACAGATCGCCCCCGGTGCGGAGGAAGAACGCGAGCCACGCGGCGCTGGCGGCGAGCAGGAACCCGCAGGCGCGGCGCACCGCGCCGGCGGGCACGAGCAGCGCGAGCGGCGCGGCGAACGCGAGCGGGAAGTCGGCGATCGCGTCGGCGATGTAGGCCAGGCCGAGCTCGGCGTGGCGCCAGGTCCCGCCGGCCTTGGCGTAATAGGTGTTGGGCGCGAGCGCGCCGAACACCGCGTAGCGCGCGATCACGATCGCGGCGATGACCCCGGCGATCGCCGCGAGGTACCTCGGCCGGCGCAGCGCGGGCAGGATCGGCAGCGCGGCCGCGAACACCAGGCACTCGGGCCGGACCAGGAGACCGGCGGCGACGGCGCCGACCAGGAGCCAGGGCCGCTCGGTGACCGCGGCGAGCGCGATCGCGGTGACCGCGGCGGCGCCGAGCGCGGTCTCCATGCCGGTGATCGCGTTGAGCAGCACGAAGTGATCGAGCGCGAGCACCACGGCGGTGGCGACCGCGAGCACCGCGGGCAGCGCCACGCGACCGGCGCCGCCCTCGGCGCCGCCGCCGATGCCGCGGCCGACGGCCACCGCGGTGGCGACCGCGAGGCCGAGCGCGATCGCCAGGCTGGCCGTGCACAGCGCCTGGCCGAGATCGATCAGCTGGCGGGTGCAGAGGCCGCCGAGCCACAACAGCGCCAGGTACAAGGGGCCGGTGAAACCCTCGACCGGGGGATCGCCGCAGTTGAACCGCAGCCCGCACCCGGCCTGGAGGTTCCGGACGTAGCGCAGGTAGATGAACGTGTCGTCGTACACGCCGCCCCAGTGATCGCGCGCGTACAGGCCCAGGGCGATCGCGATGATCGCCAGCGACCCCGCGACGGCGACGGCCGTGGTCCGCGCGCGCACACCGCGAGGGTACCACCGCGAGGCGCGACGCGGCCGGCGCGGACGTCAGTGCGGCGTACAGTCCACGGCCGGCGGGCCGGCCCGGCCGATCGTCGTGTGCAGCGATGGCGCGCGCTCGAAGTCGAACATGTCGAGCAGGTTGTCGGCGTGGCCGTCGCGTCCGGTCAGGTGCTGGTGGCCGCTCAGGAACGCGGTCTCGACGAACGCGAGGATCGACGTGTGGTCGGCCGCCGCGTGCGAGACATACTGCCGCCGGGCGAACGGCGACACCGCGATGAACGGCACGCGGACGCCGAGCTGATCGAACTTCGCGCACGCCGCCGGGTACGGGCCGGTCGGGTTGGCCGCGAGCTGCGGGCACAGATCGATCGCGTTGACCACGCTGGTCCGTGGGTCGCCGAACAGGTTCGCGTTGCACTCGGCGCCGCCGCCGGGCAGAAGGCTCGCCGGCGGGTTCGACAGGTCGGCGCACTGGCCGGGCTGGATCGCGTCGGGCGCCGCGGCCGGCGGCGGCGGGACGTGGTCGTAGAATCCGCCGTGCTCGTCATAGACGATGAAGATCACCGAGTCGCTCCAGTGCGGGCCGCTGCGCACCGCGTTGACCACCTGCGAGACGAAGGCCTGGCCGCGCTGGATGTCCGTCGGCGGGTGCTCGTCGTTCTCGAGCGCGGTGCCGAGCAGGCCGAACGCCGGGTCGACGAACGAGACCTGCGGCAGATCGCCGACCCCGGCGGCCTGGGCCAGGAACACCGGCAGCGGCAGGAAGTGCGGATCGATCAGCGGCCGGAAGCTCGCGGCCTGCGGCACATCCTGGAAGTAGTCGGCCCACGACACCTGGTTGCGGTCGAGCAGGTCGAAGATCGTGCCGGTGATCGGCCGGTAGCCGCCGAGCGGCGGGATCTGGTCGGCGGTGGACACGTGGCCGAACGACGTCGCGGCCGCGAAGTACGCGCGGTTGGGGAACGTCGGACCCAGCATCGGCGAGAAGAACCGGTCGCTGATCGCGAACTGCTGGGCCAGGTCGTAATAGAACGGGATCTCGTCCTGGTTGTAGAACCCCATGGTCTCGTCCTCGGTCGGCGACTCGCCGCCGTCGTCGTGCTGCTCGGTCTGGTCGTTGACCCGGACAAAGCCGTTCATCAGCGGGTGGCGCCGGGTGTCGTTGGGCTGATCGAAGTTGACCTCGCGGTGCGTGCCGAGCCACTCGTGATCGAGGTCGGGCTTGATGCAGCGGTTGGGGTCGTGGAACGCCAGCACCGTGCTGCCGTCGTCGTCGAGGTTCGCGTTGCTGCAGCGCAACACCCCGCCGCCGTCGACCGTGCAGCGCAGCCCGTCGACACAGCGGTGATCGTCGGCGCGGCAGCCGCCGGCGCGCGGCACGTGGTACGGGCTGCCCGGTGCATAGGCCAGCGCGCCGAAGTAGTTGTCGAACGAGTGGTTCTCCTGCATGACCACGATGACATGCTTGAGCTTGTGGAGGCCGCCGCGACCGGCCTCGGCGAGATCGATCTGTGCGGTCTCGGACGAGACCGGCTCCTCGGCGGTGCAGGCGGTGATGACACAAAGCAGGCTGCCGGTGAGCGGCAAGCTCCAACCCAGCGCGCGTGACCATCGGTTCATGGTGTGCTCCTTCCTTCGACGGTTGGATGGAAGGCGAGGCACCGACATCGCCCGTGCGATGACAAATCAGGCCTTGCTCATGCGCGCAGCCGAGCGCAGCCGCCCGACGTGCTGCGCGCCGGGGCGCACGCTAGTCGTCGTGGTGCTTCTTGCCGCGACCGCGCGGCCCCTCGCGCCCACGGCCATCGGGGCGGCCGCGCAGGTCGGGGCCGAGCGCGTCGAGCTGCGGGCCGAGCTCGCGGGTCTCGTCGGTCTGGCCGTACTTGTCCTCGAAGTCACGGAGCTTGTGCCGCGCGTCCTCGAAGTGGCCGCGCTCCAGCTCCTCGATGATCTTGTTCCAGTCGCGGGTCTGCTTGCCGTCCATGCCGGCCGGTGGCGTCGCGCGGATCTCGGCGGGCGGCGGCGGGGACGGCTCGCCCGCGGCCGACGGCAGCACGCTCGGCGCGCGCGTGGGTGCCGAGCCCTGCGTGGCAAGCGCGGCGAGCAGGAGGACCGCGGCGGCGCCGCCGACCACCCACGGCTTCCAGCGCAGCGCAGCGCGCGGCGGCGCGACCGGGCCGGTGCCGATCGTCGAATCCGTGCCGAGGCTGGTGCCGGCGCCTGCGACCGGGCCGGCGCCGGGACCTGTCCCGGGGCCTGCGGCCGGGCCGAGGCCGGCGCCGGGATCTGTGCGGGGACCTGTGCTCGACCCCGCGCCGGGGCTTGCGCCGGGACCTGTGCTCGACCCTGCGCCGAGGCCCGCGCCGGGGCGCAGGCTCGACTCCGATGACACGCTCGATCCCGTACCTGCGAGCGCGCCGGCGAGCGCGTCGGCCAGCTCGGCAGCGGACGGCCGGTGCGCTGGCTCGACCGCCACCGCGCGATCGATCACCGCGGCGACGTTCGCCGGCAGCGCGGGCGCGAGATCGGCCAGCGGCGGCAGCGGCGCGAACAGCGCGCCGGTCGCGGCGTCGCGGCGCGGCCAGCGTCCGGTCGCCGCCTCGTACAGCGTCGCGCCGAGGCCGTAGATGTCGGCGGCCGTGCCCGACTCGCCGCGGATCAGCGCCTCGGGCGGGGCGTACGCGGGAGAGCCGACGAACTGGCCGGTGAACGTCAGCGACGAGTCGGGGACGTGGGCGACGCCGAAATCGGCGAGCTTCCAGACCCCGGGGCCGGCGGCGAGGATGTTGGCCGGCTTGACGTCGCGGTGGACGATGCCGGTGGCGTGCGCGGCGGCCAGGGCGCGGGCGATCTGGATCCCGAGCGTGCGGAGCTCGTCGACGGCGAGCGTGCCGCCGGCCAGCCGGTCCTTGAGCGATGGCCCGGCCATGCGCTCCATCACCAGGTACGGCGGGTCGGCCGACAGGTCGATGTCGAACACCTGGACGACCCCGGGGTGGTGGAGCGCCGCGACCGCGCGCGCCTCGATCCGGAACCGCTCGTCGAGGATGCGCGCGGCGAGCGCCGATGCGTTGCCGCGCAAGGTCTTGACCGCGACCTCGCGGCCGAGCGCGTCGTCGACCGCGGCGTAGACCTCGCCCATCGCGCCGGCGCCGATCGTCCCCGTCACGCGGTACCGACCGAAGCTGCGCGTCTGGGTCACGCCACCAGGATAACGCGAGCCGGTCTGGCCCGTGGAACGTGGTGCGATCGAAATCTTCCCGGCGGTGTCGGCGGAACCGGCGGTGCCGCCGCCGGTCAACCGCGCTAGGATGGCGGGGTGCGCTGGCTGACCCGACTGACCACCGTCGCGGTGTTCGGGATCGCCGTGGCCGGCGTGGTGCTGCTGATCCGGTCGCAGATGCCGACGGTCAAGACCGGCGGCGGGTTCGTGACCTACGCCAAGTTTCGCGACGCCTCGCGGCTGGCGGCCGGCTCGGCGGTGGTGATCGCCGGGGTCCGGGTCGGGACGATCGAGAAGCTCACGGTCGAGGGCTCGCTCGCGCGGATCGACATGCGGCTGCAGGACGGGCTCGATCTGCCGGCCGATTCGTTCGCGACCCGGCGCGCCGACTCGCTGTTCGGCGACAGCTACGTCGAGATCATCCCGTCGGGCGGGCCGTCCGGCGGCGGCGAGGCGCGGCCGCTGCGCTCGGGCGAGCCGATCACGCACGTGGTCGAGGGCAGCTCGACCGATGCGGCGCTGCGCGGCATGGCCGCGACGCTGCCCAAGATCGACAACGCGCTCGACCTGGTGCACGATCTGGCGATCCGGGGCCGCGCCTGGATCACCGGGCCGTTCGCCGACCGGTTCGACGCCGCCGCCGGCTGGCTCGGCGAGGGTCACGTCGAGCATCCGCTCGAGGCGGCCGATCGCACGATGGTGCGGATCGACGAGGCGACGGCGCGAGCGGCCGATGCGGTCGCGTCCGGCGGCCCGGAGGTCCTGCGCTCGCTCGATCGGCTCGACGGCACGGTCGCCCGGACCCGGACGCGGATGGCCGATCTCAAGACCGGCGTGGTCTCGGCGCTGCAGGACACCCGCGAGGGCGTCGATCGGATCGATCCGCAGCTCGCGCAGGCCGGCGAGCTGATGGCCGCGATCGACGAGGGGCGCAGCAACGACTGGAAGGGCAAGCTCGGCCGGCTGGTCAACAAGTCCGACCTCGCCGACCAGATCGAGGATGCCACCGAGAGCGTGCGAGATGCGGCCGCCGGGCTCAACCGCTTCAAGTCCTGGCTCGGCATGCGGCTCGAGGTCAACGCGTTCTCGCGCGACATCCGGTTCTATGCCACGGCCGAGCTGCGCGCCCGCGCCGACAAGTTCTACCTGGTCGAGTTCGAGCGCGGCCCGCTCGGCGGACTGCCGCACGACACGCTGTCCGACGTGGTCAATTCGGGCTCGTACACGCGCGAGCAGGACATCCCGGATCGGCTGCGGTTCACCGCGCAGTTCGGAAAGCAGCTCGGCCGCTACGCGTTTCGCGGCGGGATCAAGGACTCGACGTTCGGGTTCGGGGCCGACGCGTGGCTCCTCGATGGCCGGCTCAAGCTGTCGGCCGACGCGTTCGGCTCGTTCCAGACCACGCCGCGGCTCAAGCTGACCGGCGCGCTCGCGGTGTTCCGCACGCTCTACGTGATCGCCGGGATCGACGACGCGCTCAACAAGCCGGGCTACCTGCAGATCGTGTCGGGCGGCGCCGGCGTGCCGACCTCGCTCGACAAGGTGCGCTACGGCCGCGACTACTTCTTCGGCAGCACGCTGCAGTTCACCGACGAGGACGTCGCCGTGCTGCTCCGGGTCTACAGCGCGCTGCTGGTCGGCCTGCTGCTCTGACGAGCTCAGCCGCCGGCGAGCGGGGCGAGCAGGTAGATCTCGTCGCCGTCGGCGAGCACCCGGTCGGTGTTGGCGGGAAGCGGGCAGCGCTCGCCGTTGAGCATCATGGTGTCGGTCAGGTGCGGCGAGTGCGCGAGCGCGTCGCGCAGCGGCAGCTTGGCGGAGTCGGTGATCTCGAGCAGCTTGCCGAGCGTGGTGCCGGTGGGGACCCGGACGTACTGGTCGATGTCCTTCCAGTCATCGCCGATCCTGCCCTTGATCAGGATGTGGACCCGGATGCTGCCGCCGCGGAGCCGGTCGAAGATGCCCATCGATGGCCACCGGGATCGCTACTCGAGGTAGCCGTCGAGCAGCTCGGACATGCCGAGCTCGGCGGCGCGCGACTTCGCGAGGTGGCCGGTGGTGGTGTTCCAGTGCATCGACTGATAGTAGTCGTCGCGCAGCATCGGCAGTGGGACGCGGATGCCCTTGAGCGGGCCGGCGTCGAGCTGGCCGTCACCCTCGCCGAGCATGCGGCGGTGGGGCTGGAAGTCCTTGGGCCCGAGGCCCTCGCGGCGGTTGAACGCGGCGCGCAGGTTCTGGATCCGCTCGCCGCAGGTCAGCAGATCGGCCTCGGTGAGGCCCCAGCCGGTGGCGGCATCGAGCAGGTCGGCCCACGGCAGCGAGCCGGTGAGCATTGTGAACATGCACAGCCCCATGCCGTTCATCACCTGATGGGCATTGGAGAACAGCGCCTGCGCCTTGCCCTTGCCGGCCGTGCCCTTCCACTTGACGTTCCAGTCCTTCTTGTCGGCCGCCCTGGGCAAGGTGAAGCCGGCGCCGAAGGTCTCGTTCCACGACGCCGAGCCGGCGGTGTGGCGGCCCGGGGTCGGATCGGAGATGTAGGTCACGCCCATCAGCGAGGTGAACCGGCTGTCGTGGTACGCCGGCTCGCCGCCGTGGACGTGGACCGCGAACTCGGCGGTGCCCTTGCCGACATGCTCGGCGGCCCGCGCGACGCCGTGTCCGAGCCACGCGCCGCAGCCGGCGCCGCTGCCCATCTTGATCGTCAGCGCGAGCGCGGCCTCGCCGTTGCCCCAGCGCATATCGATGCCGTCGAGGTCGGCCGCGGACAGCATGCCGCGCTCGACCGCCTCGCACACCCACGCGAGCGTCGCCGACGACGACACGGCGTCGATGCCGAACCGGTTGCAGGCGTCGTGGCACGCGGTGATCAGCTCGATGTCGTCGTTCAAGAGATTGGCGCCGAACCCGACGATGGTCTCGTAGTCCGGCCGGCGGACGTCGGTGAGGTTTCGCGACTTGACCTTGACGATGCCCTTGCACGGCATCGGGCAGTCGCCGCACGACAGCTTCTTGGTGATGTACTTGTCCACGACCGAGCCGTCGGTCTTCATGCCCTTGGTCGCGAGCGGGAAGTCGCGCGAGCCGACGCCGCGCCAGTTCTTGATCGGGGCATCGCCGTTCTCGATCGACAGCGCGACCGCGGCGGTGGTGCCGCGCTGGCTCCACAGCTGGCGCATCGACGCGGTCGGCGACTGCATCTTGCTGCCCATCCGGGTCATCATGCGATACAGCCAGCCGAGCCAGCTCTTGGGCTTGGCGAAGTACGCGAACAGCCGCGCGACCAGCCCGAGGTCGCGCTTGTACTCGTCGGTGATCCGCTTGCAGATCGCCTTGAGCTCGGCGGGCTTGGCGACCGGGATCTCGCCGGTGCCCGAGACGACGATCGCCTTCAGGTTCTTGCTGCCGTAGATCGCGCCGAAGCCCTGGCGGCCGAACGCGTGGTAGCGATCGTTCATCACCGAGGCGATCCGCAGCTGGGCCTCGCCCGCCGGGCCGATCGCCGACACGCCGACGTCGCGCTTGCCGCCGAACCGGGCCTTGAGCGCGTTGAACGTCTCGGGGATCTCCTGGCCCCACAGCTCGCCCGCCGGCTCGAAGCTGACCTCGCCGTCGCGGATCACCAGCAGCGTCGGTGCCGCGGCCTTGCCGCGGACCACGACGGCGTCGTAGCCGGCGAGCCGGAGGTGGCTGCACACGCTGCCGCCGGAGTTCGAGTCGGCCCAGGTGCCGGTCAGCGGCGATTTGCCGACGATCTGGATCCGGCCCGAGAACGGGATCTTGAGCCCGGTCATGAGCCCCGAGCACAGCGCGAAGCAGGCCTCGGGCGCGAACGGGTCGGCGCCGGCGGGGAAGTGCTTCCACAACAGCCACGCGCCGAGGCCGTAGCCGCCGAGGTACGCGCGATACACCGATTCGTCGATGTCCTCGACCCAGTGGCGCTGGTCGGTCAGATCGACGAACAGCACCTTGCCGAGGTGGCCGTAGCGCGGACGAACGAGCGCTGTACTGGAAGCTGCGCCGGAGGCTGCACCGGAGGCTGGGAGAGACGCCATGCGCCGCAGTGTAACCTCATCGTAACCAGCGCGCGGGGGCCAAACGCCCCGAACCCGGACCCGCCGCGACGGGCTAGGCCGGCACCGCGACGGCGGCGGCGGCGAGGACGAGCGCCGGCCCGTCGACGGCGACCACCGCTGACATCGCGGGCTCGAACCGCGCCGCGACGAGGGTCTGGCCGCCGGGCACCGAGACCTGGTCGCCGGGCTCGATCCGATCGCCGTCGGCCAGGGTCGCCGCGAGATCGCGCAGCACCACCGCGGCCTCGGTCGCCGCATCGGGCGCGATGCCGAGCAGCACGAGGTCCGGCCGGCCGAGCTTGCACAGCCCGAGCGACCACGCCGACAACGTGCCGTCGGGCGCCTCGTCGAAGAACAGCGTGACCTCGTGCATGACGTCGAAGCTGCGGTCTGGGGCGAGCGCGGCGACGTCGCTGCCGAGGTGGGCGCGCGCCGCGTGGACGTCGATCACGATCGCGGCGCCTTCCTCGCACACGCACTTGGCGAGCGCCCACGCCGCCTGGAGGTGGCCGAGGTCGTCCGGATCGTCGAGCCGCGCTTCGATCACGTAGGCGTGCTCGGCGACCAGCGCGGTCGCGGCGGCGCTGGGGCCGAGATCGCCGGCGATGAGCTCGGTGAACGGCGCCAGCACGTGCTCGGCGAACCATCCCGGATCCTCGGCGCGGTCGCGCGCGACCAGCGTCACCGACTCGGCGCCGTCACCGTCATCGGGCATGCCGTGGCGCCCGCGCGACACCGGCAGCGGATCGGGGAGCTTGACCTGCGACAGCGCGATCAGCGCGACCTGGGCCGCGCCGCCGCCGAGCACGTAGCTATCGCGGCGCCACGGCGCGACCATGTCGGCTATTCCCCATCCGCGTACATCGCGTTGATCTCGCGCTCGTAGAGCTGCGTGATCACCTTGCGCTTGAGCTTCATCGTCGGGGTCAGCTCGCCGGTGGTGATGCCGAACGGGCGCGGCAGGATCGTGAACTTCTTGATCTGCTCGACGCGGGCGAGGGTCTGGTTGACCTCGTCGACCTGGCGCTGGATCACCGAGCGGATCTCGGCGGCGGTGGCGAGCTGGTCGCCCGCCGACGCGCCCGGCGCGAGCTTCTGCGCCACCGCCTCGTCGAGCGTGATCAGCGCGCTCAGGAACTTGCGGCGATCGCCGATCACGATCGCCTCGCCGATCACCGGCGCCTGCTTCAGCGCGGCCTCGATGTTCTTGGGCGCGATGTTCTTGCCGCCCGCGGTGATGATGATCTCCTTCTTGCGGCCGGTGATCGTGAGGAAGCCGTCCTTGTCGATCGCTCCCAGGTCGCCCGAGCATAGCCAGCCGTCCTTGAGGGTCTCGGCCGTGGCCTCGGGCTCCTTGTAGTAGCCCATGAACACGTTGGGGCCGCGTACGAGGATCTCGCCATCGTCGGCGATCTTGACCTCGAGCCCGGGCAGCGGCGGGCCGACCGAGCCGATCCGGGTCCGGCCGGGCAGGTTGTACGAGGTCGGGCCCGTGTCCTCGCTCTGGCCGTAGATCTCCTGGATCGGCAGGTCGAGGCTGGCGAAGAACGCGAGCACGTCGGGCGCGATCGGCGCGGCTCCCGAGCTCAGCACGCGCGCGCGGTCGAAGCCGAGCGCCGCCTTGAGCTTGCGGAGCACCAGGCGATCGACGAGCTTGTACTGCAGCTGGAGCCGCCGGGGCAGCGGCTCGCCCCGATCGCGGCGCGCGTGGACGTCGGTGCAGACCCGGCGCGTCCAGTCGATCAGTCGGCGCCTGGTGCCGGTGGCCTCGCCGAGCCGGGCCGCGAGCCCGGCGTGGATCTTCTCCCAGACCCGCGGCACGCCGAAGAACACGGTGGGCCGGGCTTCCTTGAGGTTATCGCCGAGCTTTTCGATCGACTCGGCGAAGTACACCGTGCCGCCCGCCGTCGCCGGCATGTGGATCGTTCCCATCTGCTCGGCGATGTGCGACAGCGGCAGGTACGACAGCGAGACGTCGTTGCCGACGGCGCCGCCGCCGGTGTCGATCAGGAGCTGCGAGGTCCAGGCGAGGTTGCGATGCGACAGCATCACGCCTTTGGGCGGTCCGGTGGTGCCCGAGGTGTAGATCAGCGTCGCCAGGTCCGACAGCTCGATCGCGGCGAGCCGTGCATCGAGCTCGGCCTCGGGGGTCGCGTCCGCCTTGCGGTTGAGCTCGTCCCACGACAGCACGCCGTGGCCGCTGGCGTCGGTCTTCCCCTCGGTCTTCCCCTCGGTGCCGCGCATCACCACGATCCAGCGCAGCAGCGGCAGCTCGGCGCGCCGCGCCGTGACCTTCGCGAGCTGGGCGGCGTCCTCGACCAGCACGACGTGCGCCTCGCTGTGGTGGACGATGTACTGGACCTCGTCGGGCGAGCACGTGGTGTAGATCCCGGCAGCCGCGCCGCCCGCCATCATCGCCGCGTGATCGAGGATCACCCACTCGGGGCGGTTGAAGCCCAGGATGGCGACCTTGCCGCCGCGCGGGAAGCCGAGCGCGATCAGCGCGCGGGCGGCGGTGCGGACCTCGGCGGCGTAGGTCTGCCAGGTCGTGGGGTGCCAGCGCCCGTCGCGCTTCACCTGATAGGCGATCTTCGACGGGTTGGCCCTGGCCTGCGCGAGCAGGCGGTGCGGGATGGTGTCGGGGTTTGCCATCGACCGCTTAATTCTCCGCTGCCGCCGAGTCACGCCGGGCCCTGCTTCGCAGGTCCCCCGTCTGCTTCGCATCCGGCATGTCGCTTCGCGCCATGGGCTTAGTTCTTCGCCTTCTTCTTGCCCGGGAAGTACGTGGTCGAGCGCTTCTGGCCCTTGGCGTTGATCGCGCCCTCGGAGATCAGCTTGCGGATCGGCAGCGCGAGGTCCTTGGTCGTCGTGCCGAGCTGCTTGTTGATCTGCTCGATGCGCAGGCCGGGGTTGGCCTTGACGAACGACGCGAAGCGCTCGGACAGCGCCTCGAGATCCGCCGCCGAGCGCTTGGCGCCGCGGCCGCCGCGCGGCCGGCCGACGCGTCCGAAGCTCGCGAGGGCCGCGGCCGCGGCGGGCGCGCTGCGGCCACCACGTCCGCCGAACGCCGATTCCAGCGTGTCGATGGCTGCGCGGCGTGCGAGCTCGGTGATCTGGGTGACGAACCCCTGCACGACACGATTCATCTCATTCTGGAAATCACTCATTCGAGGCCTCGTTCGAGAGTAAGGATATTAGATCAGGGATGGGCGGCATTCGAGCATAGAAGTGCTCGTCGCACAACATTGCAATGGGAAATCACGCACCCCGCCGGCCTGACCCGATATACATCCGCCTCACAGATCGTGAGTGCTGGCCAGCGGTGGGCGGGCGGGCCCGGCGGTGGTTGCGGTCGTTATCCCACTTCTGGAGCGGTCGGCCACCCCGGGCGCATCCTCGATCGCATCCTCCGACCGCATCCTCCGATCGCATCCTCGATGATGATTTCTCGACGACGATGGCGGTCTGCCGCTCCCCCCAGTGCGCTGATGACACGCAATCATCGCCGGGGATACAGTACGTCTGTCCAGCGCTGCGCAAATTACGCGGCAGGTGACGCGCCGGTGCCGCACCACGAGTTCTTCGCAAATGCGGTAGTTGGCCCGGGTCATGAGGCTGATTCCATTCACGATCCCGGTAAGCTGGGTAACAAATGCCACCTAGACCGTGCTCCCGCGTGTTCCGGTACCACCGGCGCGGTACCGGTCGTCCGACACGTGGGCGGACAGCGCCGGTCACGCCGGGAGCACGGCGCTCGGCATCGCGGCCGCGGCCGCGGCGGGCGCGGCGCCGTGACGGCCGTGGCGCTCGATGATGCCCACGGGCGATGTAGCGGCCCAGGCCGGTCGATCGTCCCGGCACCGCAGCCGTGAGGGCGGTGTCACCCGAAACGCGAAACGGCCCCCGAAGGGGCCGAGACGGCGCGGCGACGGCGCCGGCGCTGCGAGGGCTGCGAGCTGGCGCCTACCGCGGGCCGGCGTCGGTCAGCCGCGCGGGGGCCAGGGTGTCGTGGACCAGCATCGCGCCGGCCCCGGCGGTCGGGGCGCCCTTGTCGAACCAGCCGCCGCTGATGTTGCCGCTGACGCCCGCGGAGGTGTCGATCTGGATCGGGTTGTTGAACCAGTTGTTGCTGGTCAGGTCGACGTTGTTGCCGCCGTAGAGCATGAGTCCGTACGACGACGTGCTGATGTTGGAGTGGGTGACCGAGATCGTCGTCCCCGAGCCGCCGAAGTGCATGTCGCAGTGGGTGGTGTCGATGCCGGCGCCGGGCTCGAGGCCGATCGCGGAGTACGAGACGTTGACCTTGCCGGACGAGACCACCAGGAAGTCACCCTCGGCCTGCGACATCCGGGTGTCGGTGACGGTGATCTTGCCGCCGTTGACCGAGATCCCGCCGCCGGTCTGGATGCCGTAGGTCATCGTGAGCTCGCCGCCGGTCGACACCGAGAAGCCGTAGTGGTGGCCGCCGGCGACCGACGGAGCCAGCTGGACCGGCGAGGCCTTCGTGCCCAGGACATTGACCGTGCCCTTGACGTCGATCGACGTGCTCGGCGCGAACTTCACGATCGTGCCGGCCGCGATCGTCACGGTGACTCCCGGGTCGATCACGGTCTCCTTGGTGATGTTCATCGTGCCGGTCCACATCGTGGCGCCGGTGATGTGCTCGGCGTTGTCGACTCCGCCGCCACCCCCTCCGGCGCTGCCGCTCCCGCCGGGGCCCGCCGGGCCGGTGTTGTCCGCCGTGTCCGTTCCAGATCCGACCACGCACGCGAGCAGGGGCAGCGACAGGGTCAGGGTGAGCAGCTTGTTCATGACAGCGATGTTAAGCAACGCATGTGCCGCGTCGCGGCCCGGCACTCTGCTCGTGATCTGCAAGATCATTGAGATAGTCTCGATGTAGGCAAGGGGCCGTGACCGGCGATCGGGGGCAGGAGCCCCAGCGCTGGCGACTTGAACCACCGTCCGAGGGCCCCATGCTATGAGCCTGTCATGGCGCGCGACGACCAGATCGCGGCGATCGTCGACGTCGGCCGGAGGACCCGCAAGCCGACGCCGCGCTGGCTCTGGGTCACCGCAGGTATTGTCGGTGTGATCTGCACTACTGGTTTTGCCGTGGCGATGCTCGGAGGCCGCGGACCGGGCGAACCGGCCGACCCCCCGGTGGCTCGCCGCGAGACGTCCGGGGGCGGGCTCGGCACGGGCCTGGTGATCGGGGCGGGAGGCGGCGTGGCGATCGGGTTCGCGCTGGCGCGTCACCGCCGCGACCACTCGTCGCGCAGGAGGCCATAGAGCACGACGTCGTGCAGCCGCCGGCCCTTCTGGATGTGCTGGCGCTTGATGCCCTCGTTCACCATCCCGAGCTTGTCGAGCACGCGGAGCGAGGCGCGGTTGTCGGCGAGCACCTGGGCGTAGACCCGGGCGAGCCCGAGGTCGCGAAACCCGAAGTCGACCACCGCGTGCGCCGCCTCGGTCGCGAACCCGTGGCCCCACGCGGGTTGCGCGAGCCAGTAGCCGAGCTCGGCGCGCCGGTCGCGGATGTAGCGCCGGAGGCTGATCGTGCCGAGCAGCATGTCCTCGGCGCCGGACAGGGTCACCGCGAACGTGACGCCGCGACCCTGCTCCCACCAGTCGATCCGGTGCGCGACCCAGCGCCGCGCCAGCGCGATCGGATACGGCGATGGCACCTGGATCAGGAACGCCGCGACCCGCCGGTCACCGGCCCCGGCGGCCACCGCGCCGGCATCGCCGGGCCGCAGCTCGCGGAGCAACAGGCGCTCGGTCGCGAGATCGGGAGGCCGCCCGACCGACAAACTCGCAGTGATCACGAGGGTACGCGCATTCTACGGGATATGTTCCCGCCCGGACTCACCAAAAGATGCCCGGCTCGCGACCCCGTGTCTATGATCTCGCCGCCGCCGTGCTCGTGGCGCTGTGCCCGAGCGCCGCGGTCGCCGCCGTGCAGGACGTCCATACCCATCGCTTCGACAACGGCCTCGTGCTCCACGTCGCGCCGGGCCACCCGGCGCCGGTGGTCGCGGTCCAGGCCTGGCTCGGGGTCGGCTCGGCCGACGAGTCCGTCGACGAGGCCGGGGTCGCGCACGTCGTCGAGCACATGCTGTTCAAGGGCTCGGCGGGCTACGGCCTGGGCGAGCTGGTGCGCGCGATCGAGCGCGGCGGGGGCGAGATCAACGCCTGGACCTCGTTCGATCAGACCGTGTATCACGCGGTGCTCGGCGCGGGTCACGTCGACGCGGCGATCCACGCGCTGGGCGACGCGCTGATCGAGCCGCTGATCGATCCCGACGAGCTCGCCCGCGAGCGCGAGGTGATCCTCGAGGAGATCCGCCAGGGCAGCGATGACCCGGCGCGCAGCGTCGCGCAGAACCTGTTCGCGACCGCGTTCGTCGCGCACCCGTACCGCCGGCCGGTGATCGGGACGTCGGCCAGCGTGCAGCGCATCGGCGAGCGCGAGCTGGTCGCGTTCTTTCGCCGGTTCTACGTCGCCGACAACCTGACCCTGGTGGTCGCCGGGGACGTCGATCCGGAGCGCGTGCAGCGCAGCGTCGAGCGGCGGTTCCGCGCCATGCCGTCGGGCCGGCCGGCGCGCCGCGCGGCCCCCGAGCCGCCGCAGACCGCGCCGCGCGCCGCGTGCAGCCACCGCGAGGTCGGCGAGGCCCACGTCGCGGTCGGGTTTCACGTCCCGGGGGCGCGCCATCCCGACGTCGCGGCGCTCGACGTCGCGGCGATCGTGCTCGGCCACGGCGAGTCGGCGCGGCTGCCGCGGCTGCTCCGCGACGGTGCCCAGCTGGTGACCAGCGCGTACGCCAGCCTCCACACGCTGCGCGATCCGGGGCTCCTGGTGCTGTCGGCGACCGCGCGGCCCGGCGACGCCCGCCGCACGGTCACGGGGCTGATCGATCGCAGCGCGGCGCTGGCCGACGACCTGACGCCCGCCGAGCTCGACAAGGCGCGGATCGCGGTCGAGACCGCGCTGGTCCGCCAGCTCGAGACCGCGCAGGGCCGCGCCCGCTCGCTCGGCTGGCACGCCACGGTCGCCGGCGATCCCCAGTTCGGCCACGTCTACCTCGATCGGATCCGCGCGGTCCGCCGCCACGACGTCGCGCGCGTGATGCGGCGCTACCTGCGCTCCGACGGTGCCAGCGTCGCCGCGATCCTGCCCGCCGCCCGGGCCCGGACGCCGCGGGCCGCGTGGGCGCGGCAGGCCGAGCGCGGGGTCAGCCGGGCGCTCGCGGCGCGGCCCGCGCCGCCGCCGGCGGTCGAGCAGCGCGTCGTGCTCGCGAGCGGCCTGACCCTGCTGGTGCGGCGCGATCCGTCGGTGCCGATCGTCGCGATCCGCGCGGTGTGGCGCGGCGGCCAGCGGATCGAGGACGCCGAGCACGCCGGGGCCTCGGCGCTGCTCGCGCGCATGCTGACCCGGGGCTGCGGCGGGCGCGACGCCGACGCGGTGGCCGATCGGATCGATCGGCTCGGCGGGGCGCTCGCCGGGGTCGCCGGCCGCAACAGCTTCGGCGTCACCGCCGAGTGGCTCGCCCGGTCGTGGCGCGCCGGCTTCGACCTGACCGCCGACTGCATCCTCGAGCCCGGGCTGACCAGCGCCGAGCTGGTGCGCGAGCGCCGCATGGTGCTCGACGACGCGCGGGCGCGCGCGACCAGCCCGAGCCAGGTCGCGTTCCGGCTGTTCAACGAGGCGCTGTACGGCGCGCATCCCTACGCGCGCGACGCGCTCGGCAACCCGGACGCGGTGGCGGCGCTGTCCGCGGCCGAGCTCGCCGCGTTCTACCGCGCGCGCTACCCGATCTCGGGGCTGACCCTGGCGATCGTCGGCGACGTCGAGCTCGACGAGGTGATCGCCGCGGCCGAGCAGCGGTTCGGCCGGCTACCGCGGGCACAGCCCGCCCCGGCGGTCCGGTCGATCGCGCCGGTCGCGCCGGTCGTGGTCGACGGGCGCAGCGCCGAGGACCGCGAGGTCTACCGCTTCCTCGACCGCGCGCAGGCCCACCTGGTGATCGGGTTCCCGGGCGCGACGGTCGACGCCGCGGATCGGTTCGCGCTCGAGGTCCTGGTCGCGATCCTCGGCGGCCAGAGCGGCCGGCTGTTCGCCGAGCTGCGCGATCGCCGGGCGCTGGCCTACCGGGTCTCGGCGCACTCGGTCGAGGGCGTCGATCCCGGGTTCGTCGCGATCTACCTGTCGTGTGCGCCCGACAAGCTCGGCGCCGCGGTCGCCGCCGTCCGCGACCAGCTCGCGCGGCTGCGCGCCGAGGGTGTCACCGCCGCCGAGATCGAGCGCGCGCAGAGCTACCTGATCGGCAGCCACCGGATCGCGATGCAGCGCCGCGCCGCGGTCGCCAACGCGATGGCCTATCACGAGGCGTACGGCCTGGGCTGGCAGGCGTGGACCGGCTACGACGCCGCGATCCGCGCCGTGACCCCGGTGGCCGTCGCCGCGGCGGTGGCGAGCTACCTGCGCGACGACCGCACGATCACCGCCACGGTCCGGCCGCCGGTCGCGACGCCGGGCGCGGTCCGGCGCTCGAAGCTGCCCGCGGCGCCGCCGTTGCCGCCGGCGAAGCACCCGCCACCCCGGCCGCGCCGCAACGTATGACCCGCACCGTCCGCTCCACGAGCCACTACACCGGCCGCGGCGACCTCGGCGCGAGCCTGGTGCTGATCTTCCCGCTGCTGCTCGCGTACGAGATCGGCGTCCTGTTCGCCGGCCGGGTCAACGGCGCCGACCTGGTGACCCGCGCGATCTACGCCGCGGCCGGATCGCGCGCCGCGTACCTCGCGCTCTACGCCGTGGTCGCCGCCGGCTTCCTGATGTGGATCCGGCACACCCGGCGCTGGGACAGCCTGCGGCTCGAGCTCGCCGGGCCGGTGATCCTCGAGGCGGCGCTGTACGCGCTGACGCTCGGCGCGCTGGTCTCGCTGATCGTCGATCGCCTGCTCGGGCTCGGCCTGACCGCGCCGTCGATCATCTCGGCGCTCGGCGCCGGCGTCCACGAGGAGCTGGTGTTCCGGCTCGCGCTGATCGCGGGGCTGGTCGCGCTGGCCCGGCCGCTCGGCGCGAGGCTCGCGGTCGCGGCCGCGATCGGGGTGTCGGCGCTGGTGTTCGCCGCCGCGCACCACGCCGGTGCGCACGGCGAGCCGTGGACGGCGCACGCGTTCGCGTTCCGCGCGGTCGCGGGCGTCGTGTTCGGGGCGATCTTCTGGTTCCGCTCGCTCGCCCACGCGGTCTACGCCCACGTGCTCTACGACCTCCTCGTCGCCGCGACCTGAAGCCGGCCGGCGGCGGCCGTCCCGATCAGCCGAACCCGGTGGTGCCGTCGATCTCCATGCGGTGGACGAACATCTCGAACTTGACGCGCTTGATCTGGTCGGCGTTCGCGGTCGACGGCTCGATCCCGCAGTACAGGAGGCCGACCTCGTAGAGGTTGATCGAGAAGATGATCTGCTTCCTGTCCGGCGACAGGAACTCGATCGAGCCGGTCTTCTGGGCCCGGGGATCGATCGCCGCGCTCTCGGCGTGGATGTAGCGCTCGTGCCAGTGCAGCAGCTTGTCGGCGTACTCGAGCGCGATCGTGCCGGTGATGTTCGGGAACTGGACGTTGGTCGGCTCGATCGTCGGGAACCGCCCGGGGCCGGTGTAGACCTTCTTGATCCCCTGCTTGATCGTGAACGAGTCCAGCTTGTTCGTGTACTTCATCTCATCGATCCCGTCGATGTTGAAGCGGAACGCGGCCGGGGTCCAGAGCTTCTGCTTGTTGCCGTACTCGCCCTCGACCTTGGGTCCGGTGCCCGACAGCCGCTTGGTGGCGACCCGCTCCGGCTGGATCTTGCACTTGAGATAGCCGGCGTCCTTCGACGAGCCGTCGAGGGTCGGGAACACGGTCTCGGTGATCAGCGCGTCGGAGAACTCGTGCTCGAAGGTCTGGTTCAGGTTGAAGTTGGCATGCGTGATCTGCCCGTTGCGGCGGCCGTACTTGCGGGTCCACGAGCCCTTGATCCAGCGCAGGATGTCGTTGGCGCCGGCCAGACCGAACTCGAGCGAGAACGGATCGATGTCGACGCTCGTGATCTGCTTGATCTTGTACTGGTCCGAGCCGACCGCGTCGTCGCTGACGTTGGCCCGGGCCCAGCCGCCGTCGACCGACTTCAGAAACGCGGTGGTCTTGTGGCCGTCGATCCGCAGCTCGAAGTGGCCGGTCGTGTAGCTCTTGCTTCCTGGCAGCGGCATATGGCGGTCCTCAGCTTAACGCACCCCCTTTTACGACGGCCATCGCACCAGGCTCCCTTGGGATGGCGACGGATGAGACCCCAGGCCCCGATCGATCCGGAGTCGGGGGCGGGTAGACCCCAACCCGACGGGGCCAAGCCGTTGGAATCAGGCAAGTTCGTCGAGCGGGCGCCCCGCGTGCGACCCTCGATCCCGGCCAAACTCGCGTGGAGCGCCAGGCACGGGGCTTGTAGAATGAAGCCGCATGAAGTGGACGGTCGTCTTCGTCGTTGCGCTGCTGGGCGTCCTGGCCTGGTCGCCGCCGGGCCACGCCGAGAAGGTCAAGGCGAACCAGAGCACCAAGCTGTTCAGCCGTGCCGGCGAGCAGTCGCCCGTGGTCCTGAAGCTCAAGGCCGGCCAGAGCATGACCGTCCTGGCCAAGGAGGGCCGCTGGCTCAAGGTCCGGGTCTCGGGCCGCACCGGCTGGATCCCGCGCAGCAAGGTCGACATGCCCAGCGACGACGACGAGATCGCGCGCAACACCCGGCGTCGCCCGTTCGTCGACGGCCGGGGCACCAAGCGCGGGTTCGGCGGCGAGGGCGGCCCCGACGACCGGATCGGCGCCGACGCGACCGGTGCGGGCGACGAGCCGGCGGCCCGGCCGTCCCGGAGCAGCAAGGCGACCGGCGACGAGGACGACGACGGGCCGAGCGCGAAGCCCCGCAAGCCGGCCCGGGCGAGCAAAGGCGATGACGACGACGAGCCCGCCCAGGGTACGAAGACCGCCAAGGGCGGCGGCGACGGCGACGACGAGGGTGGCAACGGTGGCAACGAGCCGTCGCGGCCGATGGCCCACGTCGCGAAGGCGACCCCGATCTACAACGATCCCGACAGCAAGAGCGACGCGTCGTTCACCGCGCAGCCCAGGACCGCGCTCTACATCGTGGAGGAGAAGGGCAAGTGGACGTTCGTCGAGAATGACGAGGGGGACGCCGGCTACGTGCTGACCTCCAAGCTCGACGTCGAGGCTGCCGCGGCCGGCGGCCCCCGCAGCCGGGCGATCGACCTGCGCGGCCGGATCGGCTTCGCGGTGGTCAGCCAGTCGGTCACCACCCCGGGCGGCACCGCCACGGTGCCCGACAACTATACCGCCGGCAGCTCGTCGGCGACGCTCGCGCTCGGCGGCTCGCTGCTCTACCCCTACCGCAAGCGCTACTGGCTGGGCGGCGAGCTCACCTACGAGCTCGACCGCACGCTGTTCGGCGGGATCGAGAACACGCAGGCCGGGATGAAGACCGTGACCGGGTTCTCGTATCACAACTTCAACCTCCGGGCGGTCGGCGGCTACGATCTCCAGAACAAGTACGGGATGATCGGGTTCGCGCGCCTCGGCTATCACTACGACTCGTTCCAGGTCTCCGATGTGACCGACTTCACCAAGAACACGGCCAAGCTCCCCAACCAGATCATCCAGGGGCCCACGCTCGGCGGTGCGCTGGCGATCCCGCGGCTGACCCGGGACATCGGCATCAAGGCCAGCCTGGACATCATGGTGATCGGCGCGAGCGTGCAGCAGACCAAGAACCTCGAGGACGGCACCGGCCCGGGAGCCCGGGCGGTCTACTTCGGTGCCGGGTTCACGTATCGCTGGAAGCCCAGGATGGATATCCAGGCGACCTATGACCTGGCGTACACCTCGCTCAGCTTCTCGGGCGCGGCGCCGGCGACGTCGATGCGCGGCCACACCGGCACGTCGGCGAGCTCGGGCTCGGACCTGAGCAACACGTTGTCGGTCGGGATCGCCTACGCGCTGTAGCGCGCTGCGGCGCTCACCGAGACCCAGCTCACTGGCGCGGCGTCGTCAGCTTGTCGAGGTCGACCTGCGCCAGCGCCAGACGGATCAGCTGAGACTTGCTCGCCTTGGTCCATCCACGGCGCTTGAGCTCGGCAACCTTGGCCTCGAGCTCCTCGATGTCGCGCGTGTACATCGAGATGCAGATCACCTTGTAGTGCGTCGGCTTGAGCTGGCCGGTCGGCGAGCGGCGCCGCGGTGGATCGCCCGGCGCGGCGCCCGGCGACTCGGGAGTGCGGACGCGCCGGCCGTAGTATTCTTCGGACAGGATCGTGTCCGCGTCGCTCAGCGGATCGTGCGCCATCAGCTTGTCGTCCTTCATGGGGCCTCCGGGGCGCTCCGGACCGCGTCCGGCGATCGCCACGCTGCCGTCGCGGCACCGGGGGCGCCGGGCGCGCCGGGGGCGCCGGGCTCCGGCCGAAGCGTGGAATCGGCGTGCGACGTCGTCGTGAGCACCCAGTCGCATACCCGGCCGTAGTCGGCCGCGCCGTGCGAGGTCGGCGCGTATTCGAAGATCGTCTTCTTGTGGCTCGGCGCCTCCGCCAGCCGGGTATTGTGGCGAATCGGCTCGAGGCACTTGTGCTTGAAGTGGCCCTGCAAGGTCTCGAGGACCTCGCGCGCGAGCCGGGTCCGGCCGTCGTAGAACGTCGGCAGCACGGCCGCGATCCGGACCGCGTGGGCGAGGTGGCGCTCGACGTCCTTGATCGTCCGCAAGACCTGTTTCACGCCGACCAGTGCCAGGTAGTCGCATGTCACCGGAATGATCACTTCGTCGGCGTACGACAGCGCATTCTGATTGAGCAAGTTGAGCGACGGCCCGCAGTCGATGATCACGTAATCGTAGCGCCGCGAGACCTGCATGAGATTCAAACGCTTGGTCAGGATCTTCGAGCGCTGGTCGGGGTTTTGCCGCGCCAGCCAGATCTCGGCGGCCGCGAGCGTGGCGTCCGACGTGATCACGTCGAGGTGCTGGCGGACCGGTACGCTGGCGTCTCCCGGATCGGCGCCGTCGACGAGCACATGGTACAGCGACTGTTCACCCGCGACACCGAGCGACACCCCGACGTTGCCCTGCGCATCGGTGTCGATCAACAAGCAGTCGTTCTCACGCTCGGCCAGACCGGCCGCCAGGTTGACCGCCGTGGTGGTCTTGCCGGTGCCGCCTTTCTGGTTGAGGATGGCGATCCGCCGCGCTCGCCTGGCGCGGTAACTTTCGGCCCCCAGACGCGCGGTCCGGCACTCGAGCGAACAGAAGTGGTTGCGTTCGCCGTCGGGGGTCACCGCGATCTGGAACACGAAAGCAGGGCGGAAAGCCTGCCCGCACGCGCAGCACGTCTTCTCCATGGGCTTATCGAAGCGGCATCGTCGGAGCCGGGGCAAGTTTTCGGCGCTATAGTGGTGGGGTGGCGGAGCCGATCGCACGTCAGGCGTTCGCAGTCGGCCGCGATCCGGGCGAGCTGGCCCGCGTGCTCGTGGACAGGCTCGATGGTCCGGGGCTCCAGATCGCGTTCGTGTTCGGCGATCGCCGGCTCGATCCCGCGTTGCTCGCCGCCGTCCATGGCCGGCTGTCGGCGCCGGTGATCGGCTGCTCGGCGTGTGGCGTGATCGGCGCGCGCGACCCCAGGGCCGAGGCCATCGAGCCCGCGGTGGTCGGCCTGGGGCTGTACGGCGACTGGGTGCGCGCCGGGATCGGCGTGGCGCGCGCGCTGTCGAGCACCGCGCTGGCGTCGAGCCACGACGCCGTCCACGAGGCGGCGGCGGCGCTCGGCACCACCGCCGGCGCGCTCGATCCCGGGCGCCACATCGCGATCACGCTGGTCGACGGCCGCTACGATCACGAGGAGGCGTTCTGCATCGGCTCGGCCGCCGCCGCGCCGCGGATCCGGTTCATCGGCGGCTGCACCTCGACCGATCTCGGCCAGGGCCCGCCGACCAGCGTCTGGGTCAACGGCGAGGTGATGTCGGACGCCGGCGTGGTCCTGCTGCTCGACAGCGAGCACCCGTTTCACGCGGTGAGCTCGGCGCACCTGGTGCCGACCGAGCTCAAGACCGTGGTGACCGCGGCGTCGGGCCGGGTGATCGAGGAGCTCGACGGCCGCCCGGCGGTGCCGCGGCTGCGCCAGCTGCTCGCGACGATCGGCGGCCGGCTCGACGAGCCGCGGCCGTCGCACGCGTTCGCGCGCTACCTCGACGGCGTCCCCTACATGCGGTCGCTGTACGGCATCGACGGCGATCGCCTGGTGCTGGCCTGCGCGGTCGAGACCGGCCACGTGCTGCGGGTGATGCAGCCCGGCGACCTGATCGGGACCACGCGGCGCGACCTGGCGACCGCGGCGCGGCGCGTCGGCGGGACCATGACGGCGTTCCTCGGGTTCTCGTGCGTCGGGCGGCACTCGGAGGCGGCGGCGCGAGGCACGGCGGCCGAGCTCGCCGCGGCCTATGCGGCCTACCCCACGGTCGGGCTACAGACGTTGAGCGAGCAGTCGGGCATGTTGCTCGTCAACCACACGTTGACCGGTCTGGCGATCGGAGCGCCAAAACCATGACCACGCGGCCCACCACGGAAGCGGAACGAATCACCGAGCTCGAGGACGAGCTGGCAGCCGCGCGCCGAACGATCGATGTCCTGATCGCCCGGCTCGAGCGCGCGGGCGCCGCGCCGCCGGCCCAGAGCGAGCTGTTCGACGCCGCCGTCCGGATCGGCAACGTGCTCGAGGAGCGCACTCGCGAGGTCGAGGACGCCCGCGCCGAGTTCCGCGCGCTGCGCGCCAACCTCGACCAGATCGTGCGCCAGCGGACGCGTGCGCTGGCCGAGTCCGAGGCCCAGCTGCGGACCAAGAACGCCGAGCTCGAGCGCCAGAGCAAGGCCAAGGCCGAGTTCATCTCGATCGCGGCGCACGAGCTGCGCACGCCGCTGACCAGCATCGTCGGCTACCTCGACCTGTTCCAGGAGGGCCGCTTCGGCGAGCTGCCGCCGCTGATCGGCCGGCCGCTCAGCTCGGTCCGGCGCAACGCGCACCGGCTCAAGCGCCTGGTCGAGGACATGCTCGACGTGTCGCGGATCGAGGCCGGCCGGATGCTGCTGCGCCGCGAGCCGGTCGACCTGGGCGAGGTCGTCAGCGACGTCGTCACCGAGCTCGAGCCGTTCGCCAACGCGCGCGACCTGCACGTCGCGACCCGGATCAGCCAGGTCGAGTCGATCGACGCCGATCGCGACAAGCTGCACCAGATCGCGATCAACCTGGTGTCCAACGCGATCCGCTACACGCCGGAGCAGGGCGAGATCGTGATCGACGTCGACGAGGCGCCGAGCGAGCGCTACCCCGGCGGCTGGGCGCGGCTGCGCGTGCGCGACAACGGGATCGGCATCACCGAGGAAGATCGCGGCCGGATCTTCGATCCGTTCCTCCATGCCCAGCCCGCCAAGCACCACACCTCCACGTTGCCGGACTCGGCCGGGCTCGGGCTGTTCATCGCGCGCGGGCTGATCGAGCTCCACGGCGGCCTGATCACCGTCGACTCGCAGCCCGAGGTGTTCACCGAGTTCACGGTGCTGCTGCCGTTCAAGCACGCGCTGCGGCGCGACACCGAGCCGGGCTCGTCGCGGCGCGAGACCGAGCCGCCGGTGCGCTGAGCGCCGCGCCGCGCCGCCGCTACTTCTTCTTGCCTGGCTTCTTTGCGGGCTTGGCGGCGGGCTTCTTGGCGGCGGCCTTTGCGGGCTTGGCAGCCTTCTTGGCGGCGGGCTTGGTGGCAGGCTTCTTGGCGGCGGGCTTGGCGGGCTTCGCGGCGGCCTTGGCAGCCGCCGGTTTGGCGGGCTTGGCGGCCGCGGTCTTGGCAGCGGCGGCGGGCTTGGCGGCCGCGGCGGCGGGCTTGGCGGCCGCGGCGGGCTTGGCGGCAGCCGGAGCCTTGGCGGCGGCGGCCTTGCCGGCGTCGCGCGGCGGCGGGGCAGCCTTGGCGGGCTTGGCCCCGGGCTTCTTGACCTCGGCCTTGAGCTTCTTGCTGCGCTCGTCCGCCGTCTTCTGCGCCTCGTCCATGCGCAGCTGCGCTGCCGAGCGGGCGCGCAGCACGGCGGCCTCGACCTCGGGCTTGGTGCGAGACGGCACCGGCTGGCCGGCGGAGTCGGGCTTCTTGGCGCGCTTCTTCTTCTTGCTCTCGCGCGGGATCGGGATCTCGCTGATGTCCGGCATTCGCGCCGCGAGATCGCCGCGGTTGTGAACCAGGATTCGAGAGCCGCCGTCGCGGAAGATCACCTCGACCTTGTTGTCGGGCAACAGCTCGATCACAAAGCCGATATCGAACACCGGGTGGTGGACGACGTCGCCTTCCTCGTACGCGTCGCGGATCGAGTACGGCCGGCAATTGTTGAGGTCGGCGTCGGTGGCGCGCGCCATCGCGTCGTCCCAGGTCATCCGGCGCTGCGAGGCCTTCTTCGCCGCGCCGTCGGTTGCCTCCTCGACCCCGTCACCTCGCGGCTTCCGGTAGGCGTGAACCTCACCACACACGACGCATTGCACGCGACGGACCTCGTCCTCGTACATGCTGATGATCGTGTGGGTCGTATCCGCCTTGCAGCGCGGAGACGGGCAATACGCCTCGATTTCTCCGCCCACTTCATCGGCGTCTTCTTCGAAGATGGAGTCCATTCCATGCCTCTTTCGGACGAGTGTCGCCGCCTGACTATCCTAACTACATGAAACTTCGAGAAATCCGGACGTCCGGATTGCTCGTCGCATTAGTTAGCCCTCTAACACATGATCCTGTGGGCTAGCAACCTTGCGCACTTACAACCGACCCAGAACGTGGCAGGATCTCGCCACGGTGCGCCGCGTTCTCCTCGTGAACGCCTTGATCTTCGCGGTGTTGGCCGCGGCGGTGGCGCTCGCATATTACGGTTACTCCTACACCAGCGAGGTGTCGTCCAACGATCGCGAGCTCGCGGTGCTCCAGGAGCTCGCCGAGGACAAGGTGCTCGACATCGAGTCGCGGATCGAGAGCTCGGACATCAACCTCCTGAGCCGCGTGCAGCTCGAGCCGATGTCGGATCTGCGCGAGCTGATGAAGAGCACCGCCGCCGCGGCGACCAGCGTGTTCGTGCTCGACGATCAGCTGCGCCTGGTGCCCGACGGCTCGGTGTCGACCCGCCTGGGCAAGCGCGGGATCGAGTTCCGCGACAAGTTCCTCGCCCGGATCGTGCCGCAGCTGCCGCTCGCCAAGCAGCCGGTCGGCAAGCGCGGCCACGTGTACGGCACCTGGGACGGCCGGCCGTACCTGTTCTCGTTCATGAAGCGGGCCTCGGGCGAGCGCACGTTCTACGTCGTGATCGAGGACGACCTGACCCACCTGGTCAACAACGTGTTCCCGCAGTTCTTCTCGGTGTCGTCGTCGTCCAAGCGGCTCTACCAGGTCCGCGACGAGAAGGGCGTGGTGCGGTTCGGCTCGCCGTTCGGCGACACCGCCGGCGAGCCGGTGCAGGAGATCCGGTTCGCGTCGACCGTGGACGGCTGGGTGCTGCGGGTGACCCAGAAGGACATGACCGACCCCGGGCTCGACCGCAAGAAGCTCGTCGACTCGCTGCTGATCGGCGGCGCGATCACCGTGATCCTGGCCGGCCTGACGTTCCTCGGGTTCGCGATCCGGCGCGAGCGCCGGCTCAACGAGCTGAAGAGCGAGTTCATCTCCAACGTGTCGCACGAGCTCAAGACCCCGCTGTCGATCATCTCGATGTTCGGCGAGATGCTCGCCGAGGGCCGGACCAAGGGCCCCGAGCAGGCCCACGAGTACGCCGAGATCATCTGGCGCGAGAGCGTGCGGCTCGGCCGGCTGATCGACAACGTGCTCGACTTCGCCAAGATCGAGCGCGGCATGGGGGTCTACGAGTTCGCCGACACCGATTTCGGCGAGGTGATCGACCGCGCGATCGAGCTGTCGTCGCGGCGGGTCGCCGCCGCGGACATGACGCTCGAGGCCGACCTCCCGGCCGATCTGCCGCCGGTGCGGCTCGACGCCAACGCGTTCACGCTGGCGGTGCTGAACCTGATCGACAACGCGATCAAGTACGCCGCCGACGGCAAGCGGATCGCGCTCGCGGTCGGCCTCGAGGGCGACCGCCTCGTGCTGACGGTGCGCGACTGGGGTCCCGGGATCGATCCCGAGGAGCACGAGCGGATCTTCGACCGGTTCTATCGCGCCCGCGCGATCCGGCTCAAGCCGATCCGCGGCTCGGGCATCGGCCTGGCGCTGGTCCAGCACATCGCGCGCGCGCACGGCGGCGACGCCTCCGTGACCAGCACTCCGCCCCACGGTGCGACCTTCCGCCTGCACCTGCCGATCTCTGGTAGTAGTTAACCGTGTCCGATCCGGACGAGACCCCGAAGAAACGGATCCTCGTGATCGAGGACGAGCCCGACATCGTCCGCGGTCTGCGCGATGCGCTCGAGTTCGAGGGCTTCGAGGTCCTGGCCCGCGGCACCGGGGCCGAGGGCCTGGCCGCCGCGATGGACTCGGCGCCCGACGCGGTGCTGCTCGACCTGATGCTGCCCGACGACAACGGCTACCGCGTGTGCGAGACCCTGCGGCAGCGCGACGAGACCGTGCCGATCATCATCCTCACCGCCAAGGCCCAGGAGAGCGACAAGATCCGCGGGCTCGACGCCGGCGCCGACGACTACGTCACCAAGCCGTTCTCGGTCGCCGAGCTGATCGCGCGGATCAACGCGATCTTCCGCCGCCAGGCCCGCATGGCCCACAGCGACGAGACGTTCTCGATCGGCACCTGGCAGATCAACGCGCGCAAGCACATCATGAGCCGCGGCCGGACCAGCAAGCGGCTGACGTTCTACGAGCTCGAGGTGCTCAAGCTGTTGCGCGAGCGCCGCGACGAGACGGTGTCGCGCGACGAGCTGCTCGAGAAGGTCTGGGGCATCCAGGCGGCGCCGACCAGCCGCACCGTGGACAACTTCATCGTCAAGCTGCGCCGCAAGCTCGAGGAGGACCAGAAGAGCCCGCGGCACATCCTGACGGTGTACGGGCTGGGCTACAAGCTGGTGCCGTGAGCGAGAGCGGCCCGGAGATCGACGAGCACAGAACTGGCAGGTACAGGGCCGCGCGACGCGACGCGCGGTGGGGTGAATGGACCGGCTTGGCGGGTCCGGGGGGGCGGGAACGTCCCCTGAGGATCACCCAGAAGAGCCCGCGGCACATCCTGACGGTGTACGGGCTGGGCTACAAGCTGGTGCCGTAGCGGCGCCGTATCAGTCGTCGTCCGCGTGGCCGGTCAGCTTGAGCTTGTTGCGGGCGGCCTTGGCGAGCTTGCTGCGCGGGCGCTCGTCGATGATGCCGTGCAGGAGCTCGGCGCCGAGGTCCTCGTCGGCGCCGTTGCCGGACTCGAGCAGGCGGAAGCCGAGCGCGTAGATCGCCTCGTCGGTCACCTCCGCCTCGCGGGCGAGCCGGGTCGCGACCGGGAAGCCGTGGGCGGCCAGGCGCGCGAACTGCTCGAACACCGGGTCGTCGGTGCGCGTGGTGCGGAGCAAGCCCTCGCCGGCGACCTCGAGCGCGAGCACCGCGAGCACGAACCGCTGGTCGTCGCCGATCGCGGCGTCGATGTCGGCGCGCGACCGGAGCAGCGGCTTCAAGCTGCCGAACGCCTCGACCACCTTGCCGGCCTTGCGCAGCCGGCGCGCGCGGTCGAACAGCAGCTCGACGTGGCGGGCCGGCGCGACGTCGGCGATCAGCTCGGCGACCACGCGCTCGAGGACCATCTGGTCGGCGGTGGTCTTGCCCCGGGCGTGGCGCTCCAGGTCCTTCTGGGCGCGCTCGACCAGCTCGTCGATCGCCGCGGCCGGGACGTGGCCGCGGTGCGAGCGCACGATGCCGGCGTAGCGCCGCGCGATCTGCTCGTCGGTGGTGGCGAGCAGCGCGCGGGTCGCGGGCAGCACGGCCTCGGGCGCCTTGGCCAGGCCGCGGGCCGCCGCGTCGCGCGCGGTGGGATCGCCGCCGCCGAGCGCCTCGATCAGCGGCTTGACCGCCGAGGCGCCGCCGCCCGCGGGCAGGCGCTCCATCGCGAGCTTCTGCGCCGCGGCGTTGCGCGACCGGGCGAGCGCGGCGAACGGCTTGGCGAGCGACTCGGGGATCCGCGCGCCGCGCAGCGTGTCGATCGCGGCCTGGACCACCGCGACGTCGTCGCCATCGGCGAGCTCGATCAGCGCTGCGATCGCCGTCTCGGCGATCGCCTTCTCGGTGATCGCCTTCTCGGTGCTCACCTTCTCGGTGCTCACCTTCTCGCTGCCCCTGGCCTCGCCGTGCGCCACGATCCGGCGCAGGCCGGCGATCGCGGCGAGCCGGATCGGCCGCGGCTGCTCCGCCGAGATGTAGCGCAGCAGCAGCGCCTGGTTGTCGGGCCGCGCGAGGTAGCCGATCAGGCGCAGCAGGCTGGCGAGCCCGGCGATCCCGCGGACGACCTCCGGATCGCGCAGCGGATCGCCGGCCGCGTCGCTGCTGTGGCCGTTGCCCGATGGCGCCGGCTGAGCTCGCTGCGCGGCGGCCTTGTCGGCCTTGGCCGGCTTGCCGGGCTTGCCGGGCTTACCGGCCTTGTCGGGTTTGCCGGCCGGTTCGCGGGCGAGCCGGGCGGCGCTCCACGCCTGGTCGAGCGCCTTGCCGGCCTCGCCGACCCGGGCGATCGCCGACTTCTCGATCTGATCGGCGAGCTTGGCGTTGCCGTTGCCGGCGGCGGCGCGATCGAGCTCCGCCCGCAGCAGCTGCAGCGCGTGCTCGCCGAGCTCGTCATCGGCGAGCTGATCGAGCACCGCGTCGAGCGCGGCCCGGGTGCCGCGGTGGACCAGCAGCTGCGCCATGATCCGGCGCGCCGCGACCGGCCCCGAGCCGACCTGCTTGCGCAGCGTGGCCTCGGCGTCGGCGGCGTGCTCGGCGAGCAGCTCGCGGGCTCGCCGGGCGAGCTCCTCGTCATCGCCGCGGAGCAGCGGGATCAGCCGCGGCGCGATGCCGCTCGCGCCCATGTCGGCGAGCGCGTCGAGCGCGATCCGGCGGACCACGCCGTCGGCGTCCTCGAGCCGCGCGGTCAGCGCCGCCTCGACCGCCTTGTCACCCTTGCCGACCGCGGCGAGCACGGTCACCGCCGCCGCGCGCAGCTCGACCCGCTCGGAATCGAGCAGGTCGATGATCGCCCCACCGAGGTTCTTCGCCATGCCGGCGGAGCATCTCACAGCGAGCTACACGAAGTCGCGGCGGTGGAACAGCAGCGCGGCCAGCGCGAGCAGCGCGACCGCCCAGCCCACCCCGTGCGCCGCTGCCAGCGCGACGTAGCTCCACGGCACGAAGTCGCCGTGGACCGAGACCGCGGCGCCATCGAGCGTCCGGCCCGACACCGCGAACAGGTGGACGTCGGGGACGATCTCGAGCGCGACTCGCGTGGTGAGCCGGATCCACGGCGCGGCGGCCCGGGTCGCGGCCTCGAGGTCCGGGGTCAGCCGGCCGATCACCCACATCGCGAGCGCGAAGATCCCCGACAGGAACGGGGTCGAGAACGACGAGAAGAAGATCGCGATCGCCGCCACCGTGACGACCTCGAGCCACGACAGCACGATCGCCTTGGCAATGCCGGCCGAGACCCCGGCGCCCTGGACCGCGAGCATCGCGATCATCGCCAGCGCGAACACGCCGACCAGCACGCTCAGCACGACGACCATGCCGGTGTACTTGCCGACGACGAACTCCCACCGGCTGATCGGCTTGGACACGATCGCGTGGATCGTCCGGCGCTGGACCTCGGTGTAGAGCAGGAACACGCCGAGGAAGATCGCGGTCAGCGAGCCGAACAGCGAGATCCCGGCGAGCCCGACGTCGCGCGCGACCCGGTTGGCGTCACCGATCGAGAGCTGACCGAGGAAGATCGCGAGCAGGTTCGAGCCGATCACGAGCACGAGGATCCCGTACAGCACGCGGATCCGCGCCGCCTCGCGGAACGTGTTGAGCGCGATCGCCCAGATCCGGCCGATCATGGCGCGGCGCGCTCCTCGGCAGGCCGCGCCGCGGGCGCCGCGGCGTGCGCGCCTGGCTCGGCGGGGTCGGCCACCCGGCGAACGAACAGGTCCTCGAGGGTCTCGTGGCGCGGCGCGATCTGCAGCACCCGGGCGCCGGTGGCGTGGGCGCGCGCGATCCACGCGTCGACGTCGGTGTCGGCCGCCAGGGTCAGCGACAGCTCGTCGCCGACCCGCCGCACCCGGGTCGCTCCGGCGGCCAGCGCCGCATCGCGGGCCGCGTCGGCATCGGCGTCGGTGCCGCCCGGCGGCAGCTTGACCCGCACGTCGACGCCCTGCAGGGCCTGCGACACCAGCTCGGCCGGCGTGCCGTGCGCCTGGAGCTGGCCGCGCGCGATGATCGCCACGCGATCGGTGATCGCCTCGACGTCCGACAGGATGTGGGTCGAGAAGAACACCGTCTTGCCCTGGTCGCGGAGCTCGAGGATCAGGTCGCGGACCTCCTTGCGGCCGATCGGATCGAGCCCGCTCATCGGCTCGTCGAGCACGACCAGCTCGGGATCGTTCATCAGCGCCTGGGCCAGCCCGGCGCGCTGCAGCATCCCCTTGCTGAACTTCTTGAGGCTCTGGCCGCGCGCGCCGCCGAGCCCGACCTTGTCGATCAGCGCGTCGGCGCGCCGCTTGCGGGCGGCGGCGTCGATCCCGAACAGCCGGCCCGCCAGGTCGCACAGCTCGCCCACGGTCAGGTAGTCATAGAAGTACGGCGACTCGGGCAGAAAGCCGATCTTGCGCCGCGCCTCCCGGCTCGGCAGCGCGTGACCGAGCAGCATCGCGGTGCCGCCGGTCGGCCGGATCAGGCCCATCAGCGTCCGGATCGTCGTGGTCTTGCCGGCGCCGTTGGGCCCGACGAACCCGAAGATGTGGCCGCGCTCGACGCCGAACGTCACGCCGCGCAGCGCCTCGACCTTCTTGCGGGCGAACGGCGTACGGTACGTCTTCTTCAGGTCACGGACGTCGATCGCCAGGTCCACCACGCAGCCTTGAGAATAACCCAGTTGTCGACGCTCGCGCGGGCTGCACGCGCGCTCACGTCGAGATCGGCCTGGTGTCGCCTCGTGCTACGATCGCCTCGTGGTCTCCGGCGCCAGGCACCATCGCTACACGTACGAGGAGTACCTCGCGTTCGAGCGCAGCTCGAATGTTCGCCACGAGTTCTTCGACGGCGAGATCTATGCGACGGCGGGTGGGACGCCGCCCCACGCGGCGATCTGCGCCAACGTCAGCAGCTTGTTACGCACGCAGCTCCGGGGGCGCGGGTGCCAGACGTATTCGCCGGATCTCCGGATCCGGGTGCTCGAGACCGGGCTCGCGACCTACCCCGACGTGAGCGTCGTGTGCAAGCCGATGGAGCTCGATCCGGCCGACCGCAACACGGCCACGAATCCGATCCTCGTCGTCGAGGTGCTGAGCCCGAGCAGCGCAGAATACGATCGCGGTGAGAAGCTCGAGCACTACAAGCGGATCCCGTCCCTGCGCGAGGTCGTGCTCGTGGCGCATGACGAGCGCTTGCTCGAGGTCTGGCGGCGCGGCGAGGGCGGTGTGTGGACGCGCAGCGAGGTTCGCACCGGTGACCTGGTGCTCACCGCCGTGCCGTGCGCCCTGGCCCTGGACGAGGTGTATCGCGACGAGCTCGCGGGTTAGCTGCTGGCCAGCTCCTGGCTAGTTGTTCATGGTGTAGACGAACCTGACGATGCTGCACACCGGCACCGGGGCGCCGTTGACCAGGTACGGCCGGTAGCGCCAGTCGCGGACCGCCTCGAGCAGGCGCTGGTCGTACTCGGGGTAGCCGGTCGAGCTCCGCTGGGTCAGCGACGTCACGGCGCCGCTGGTCGCGACGCACAGGTTGATGATGCCCTCGACGCGGCTCTTGCCGTCGCGCGCCATCTGGTTCTGCGTGACCGTGCTGGGGTGGAGCTGGGTCTCGCCGGAGATCCGCAGCGCCTGCAGCATGGCAGGCGCGACCACGGCGGGCTTGATGACGATCCGGCAGGTGGCGGAGCAGCCGTCGCCACCGGCGGTGTTGCCATCATCGCACTGTTCGCCGGCCTCGACCACGCCGTTGCCGCACACCGGCGCGGGCGGCGGCGCGGCAGGACCCTCGCCGCAGTTCTCGGTGCAGGTGCCGATCGCGTCGGGGCCGCCGGGGCCCTTGCCGGGACCGACGGCGTCTCCGCCGCCGATCTCGGGCTCGACCGGTTTGGTGATCTCCGGCTTGATCACCGGCTGGTGCGCCCCGTGGACGACCGGCTTGGCCTTGGCCGCGATCACCGGCGCGTCCGGCGCCTTGCCGCCCGATGGCGCGGGCGGCGGTGGCGGCTGGATCCCGAGCCGGAACTCTCGCTTCCCGGGATCGAGGCGCTCGAGGCGCCAGACGCCGGAGACGAAGACTCCGGCCAGGATGCAGACGTGAGCGGAGACGGACACGGCGACGAGCCAGCGACGCGACATGAGATCCGCAACGGGCCGGCGGGGGCCGGGATCCAATGCCGGTGCTGGCAGGCACTGACCGGGTGCCGCCGAGCGTATGGTACGTGTCGCAGTGGTCGGCGCGCTGATCGTTTTTACCGTCACCTACCTGGTCATCGCGAGCCGCCAGCTGCGCTGGCTCGGGCTCGATCGGCCGGCCGGCGCGGTCGTCGGCGCGGTCGCGATGGTGCTGGTCGGTGGTTTGCCGATGGATGCCGCGCTCCACGCGATCGATCTGCACGTGGTGACGCTGCTGTTCGGGATCCTGCTGATCGCGGCGTACCTGACGGAGGCCGGGTTCTTCCGGCTCTGCGCCTACCTGGTGCTGACCCGCGCGCGGTCGGCGCGCACGCTGCTGTTCGGCCTGACGTTCGTCGCCGGCGGGCTGTCGGCCCTGCTGCTCAACGACACGGTGTGCGTGCTGCTCACTCCCCTGGTGGTCGCGGTCGCGGTCGAGGCCCGGCTGCCGCCGCTGCCGTACCTGCTCGCGCTGGCGTCGGCCGCCAACGTCGGCGGCGTGGTCAGCTTCAGCGGCAACCCGCAGAACATGATCGTCGGCGCGGCGGCGCACGGCACGATCGGCTTCGCGCAGTACCTGGTGCTGACCTTGCCGGTCGGCGCGCTGTGCCTGGTCGCGAACGCCGCCGCGCTGGTCTGGCTGTTCCGCCGCGTGTTGCCGCGTGGCCCGCTGGTCGACCGCTCGCCGCCGCGGCCGGCGCTCGATCGCGCGCTGGCGGCCAAGGCGCTCGCCGCGCTCGCCGGGTTCGCCGGCATGGCGCTGGCCGGCGTGTCGCTGTCGGGCGCCGCGATGTCGGCCGCGGCCGTCCTGATGCTGGTCGCGCGCACCCCGCCGCGCCGCGCGTTCGCCGCGGTCGACTGGCAGCTGCTGGTGTTCTTCGCCGGGCTGTTCGTCGTCGTCGCCGGGGTCGCGCACGCCGGGTTGCTCGACCGGCTGTTCGAGCAGCTCGCGCCCGTAGTTGCCCGCGGCGACGCGGCCGGGGACCTCGCGTTCATCGCGCTCGTGGTCGTGGCCTCGAACATCGTGTCCAACGTGCCGCTCGTGCTGGTCGCGATCACCTGGATCCCGCACATGCCGGACCAGACCTGGGGCTACATCATGCTCGCGGTGGCCTCGACCCTGGCCGGCAACCTCACGCTGTTCGGCAGCGTCGCCAACGTCATCGTGATGGAGAGCGCCGGGCCGCGCGGCGAGATCGGGTTCTGGCGGTTCCTGCGCTACGGCGCCGTCCTCACCGCGGTCGACCTCGCGGTCGGCTTCGGCCTGCTCGCCGCCGAGCGCTGGCTCGGCGTCCCGCGCTGGCTCGGCCTGTGAGGCGCAGTGGTCACGGACGGTCGACGAACGCGCGGATCGCCGCGATCATGCGCGGCGCGGTGTCCTCGAGCAGCGCGGCGTGATCGCCGCGGGGGATCACGACCCACTGGCGATCGACGGTGCCCAGGCGAGCGAAGAACCGCGCGTGGGCGGCGGTCTTCGCGAGCGGATCGAGCTCGGCCTGGATCAGCAGCGTCGGGACGTGGACCGCCTCGGGCGCGAGCGCGTTCCACTCGGTGTCATGCCGCCAGTCGGACCGCACCGGATCGGCCGCGAGCGCCGCCTGGACGTAGGCGGCGATCGCGCGCTTCGAGATCACGCCGGGCGCGATGAAGTCCTCGGCGGCGGCCTCCGCGGTGGTCGGCTTGCGCGCGGGGGCGTCGGGCTCGGCGCCCTCGGGCACCTTGGCGTCGGGATCGAACGGGTAGCCGAACAGGATGACCGCGGACACGAGCTCTGGGTGCTCCTGGCTGACGAGCTGCGAGACCATCGAT
>DASWRS010000090.1:0-20080 GCA_036403075.1 Kofleriaceae bacterium | reverse complement strand
CGCGGCGCTGGCCGCCGAGGTAGTCGCGGCTGCGGACGAGGCTCGTGGTCATGGCTTGGCTCCGTCCCCGCGCGGGGGCCTGGTCTTGCGCTTCGGCGGGTCGCCCGCAGCCGGCGCGGCGCCCGGGGGCGCGGCCGACCCCGCCGCCGACCCGCTGCCCGGGCGTGCGCCCGGCTCGCCGCCACGGGCGCGCGGCGCCGGCGGGATCGCGGTGCCGTCGGGGTTGCGGCGCAGCGGCGGCGCGATGCCCTGGAGCAGGTAGTCGCGGTCATCGACCTCGCGCATGCGTTCGGGAGTTGCGACGATCTCGGCCTCGGACGGCGGCGCGATCATCGCGGGGCTGCCCACGCCCGAGATCGTGCTCTCGACCGAGACCCGCATGGTGAACCGCCGCCCGTCGCGCGTGAACCCGACGGTGCCGCCGAGCTTGACCGACAGCGGCACGGCGCGCTCGGCATCGAGCACGATCTCGCCCGACACCGCCTCGACGCTGCGGGCCTCGCGCCACTTGCGCTGCGTGATCGACTCGCCGGCCGGCTGGCCGGGGTCGGCCGCGCGCCCGACACCGATCTTGCGGCCCTTGCGGCCGGCGACCTCGAGCGCGCCGCGATCGACCAGCTCGGCGGCGGGGGCGAGCAGGTCCCAGGTCGCCGCGACGGCCTCGAAGTAGCGGTCGCGCAGCGCCGCGGGCTCGTCGGGGCTCTCCGGGGCCCGGGCGTGCCAGCGCTGGTAGCGCGGCCGCAGGAACAGCTTGCCGGCGACGAACGTGGTCTCGCGGCCGTAGTCGGCGGAGTTGGTGTAGACCGCGTGGTAGGTCCCGGCATCGCCGTTGTCGATCTGGGCGTGGTCGGACAGCTCGCTGACCTGGGCGCCGGCCTCGTCGACGGTGATCGTGCTGCTCACCGCCACGCTGTGCGGGCCGAGCGCTGCGAGCATCACCCGGTACGGCCGCGCCAGCGCCCGGCCGAGCTCGGCGGCATCGCGCGCCGCGCGCTCGACCTCGACCGGCGGCTCGGGCTTCTGCGCCTCGGTCACCAGGCCGGGCAGGTCCTGGTCCGACACGCCCTGCGACCGGCTGCAGGCAGCCAGGCACAGCGCCAGGACGGCGAACCGAAGCATCGCTGGTTCTTAGCTTTGTCGACGAGCGTGGTCAACTGGCCCGCCGCGCGCGAAGCGGCTACCGTTAGGCTTGGTGCTGGCCGACCTGGAACCCCTGGCGACGTCGTCGGCCGGCTACGCGTTCGTCGTCGCGCTCGGGCTGCTCTGGGGTAGCTTTGCCAACGTCTGCATCTATCGCTGGCCGAGCGGCCAGTCGGTGGTGTCGCCAGGCTCGCACTGCTTCGCCTGCCAGGCGCCGATCCCCTGGTACGACAACGTCCCCGTGCTGGCCTGGCTGTGGCTGCGCGGCCGGTGCCGGGCGTGCAAGGCGCCGTTCTCGCCGCGCTACCTGCTCGTCGAGGCGACGACCGGCGCGCTGTTCGGGGTGGCGTGGTGGGCCGCGGTGGTCGCGCCCGCGATCTTCGAGCCGTTCGACCGCCGGCTGCTCCACTTCGCGATCTACGCCGCGTTCTGCTTCGCGATGGTCGTGATCTCGTTCATCGATCTCGACCACAAGCTGATCCTCCACAAGGTCACGCTCCCGTCGATCGGGGTGTTCTACCTCGCGGCGTTCGCGTGGCCGGAGCGGCGGTGGTACGATGGCGTCGTCGGGATCGCGGTCGGCTACGGCCTGCCCTGGGCGATCGGAGAGATCTACTATCGCATCACGCGGCGCGAGGGCCTCGGCCTGGGAGACGGCATGCTGCTGGCGCTGATCGGCGCGCTGCTCGGCTGGCGCGGCGTCCTGGTGTCGCTGTTCGGCGGCTCGATGATCGGCTCGGTCATCGGGATCACCGCGGTCCTCCTCGCCCGGCGCCGCGGCGACGAGCCTGCGGGTGACGTGCAGTCGCCGGCCGCGGCGGTAGCTGCGTCTGACGCTGTGTCCGAGGCCCCTCCCGAGGAGGAGAATCCCTCATTGATGCGCACCGAGCTACCGTTCGGTCCGTTCCTGGCGATGGCGGCGGTGCTGTACCTGTTCGCCGAGCCGTGGATCCACCTCGACTTCCGTCCCCCAGGTGGGTGAGCCGGCGCCGCGTCGTTGGTATAGTTCCCAGGTGGTGGGCCAAGCGGCCGAGCAGATCATCGCCGGTGTCGTGCTCAGCGAGCGGCTCGCCGTCACGATGTACGGGGCGATTCATCGCGCCCAGTTCTCCGGCCAGCGCAACCTCCGCGGGCTGGTGGTCGATCCCAAGCTCCTGGCCGAGAGCTCGTTCCGGCTCGTGCTGACCGACGCCGGTGCGGTCGCGACCGCGGTCGCGCTCGACCACCCGAGCATCGTGCCGACCGTCGCGGTCGAGTCCGGCGGCCCCGACGTCGTGGTCGTCACCCGCGGCGTGGGTCGCTACGTCACGGTCCAGGACCTCATCACCGCGGCGCGGGCCAACCGCAGCCAGGGCGGCAAGCTGCCGACCCCGGTCGCGGCGGCGATCGCACGCAGCGTGATCGAGGCGCTCGCCGCCGCCCACCGCGCCAGGGTGGTGCACGGTGCGGTCCACCCGCGCAGCGTGCTGATCGACGAGGACGGCGGGGTCCGGCTCGGCGACTTCGTGGTCGGCCGCGCGCTGACCACCGCGGTCGCGCAGGGCGCCGACTCGTCGATGTGGCGCGGCCTCGCCGGCTATCTGGCGCCCGAGCTCGTCGTCGGCGAGGATCCCGCGCCGGCCTCCGACGTGTTCGCGGTCGGCGCGATGCTGTTCACGATGCTGTCGGGCGACGTGCCGCCCGGCAGCCTGCACGTGACGCCGGCGGTCGAGCGCCTGGTCCAGCGTGCGCTCGATACCGACATCGCCCGGCGCTACCGCAACGCGGCCGACCTGCTCGAGAACTTGCTCGAGGCGTTCGAGGACGACGGCTGGGAGCTCGCCGATCGCGGCGAGGTGATCCGGGCGGCCGGGCTGTCGCAGTCCGACACCAACATCGACGAGGCGACCGAGGATCTGCTGGCCTCGCTCGCCACCCCGGGCGCGGTCCAGGTCACGCCGATCCGGCCGAGCATGGACCTGCGCGCCGCGGCGGTCGCCGCCCACCACACCCAGACCCCGAGCGGCAACCGGCTCGACGCGCTGCTCGCCGATCTCGACGACTCCCGGGAGCACACCGCGGTCGAGGACCGGCCGTTCGTGCGCGATCCGATCAGCGAGGTGATCGCCCGGAACCCGCGGCGCGCCGAGGCGATCGTCCAGCACCGGCCGCGGGTGCCTTCGCTCGACGATCCGGACGACGATACGCCGCTGCCGCCGCCGATCCGCGACAGCGACCACGACCTGATGGCGCGGCTGCCGAGCTCGCCCGGCGTGCACGGCACGAGCGACGAGGCCGCGGCGATGACCGCGCTCGCAGGGCTCGACGAGCCGGCGCGGCGGGTGTCGAGCGCGGCCGAGCAGGCCGCGCAGGCCGCCGACAAGCTCGAGCAGGCGGCGCGGCGGGTCGAGGCCGCGGCGGTGGTCACCGCGCGCAGCTCGCAGGGCCGCCCGGTGGTGCGGCCGATCGTCGACCTCCCGCCGATGGAGGAGCTGCCGCCGGTCCGGCTGCGCAGCCGGGCGCTCGGCATCGTCTCGCTGCTGATCGTCGTCGGCGGCGCGATCGGGTTCTACGTCGTCTACCGGAACCAGCAGGAGGCGACCGCGGCGCAGCGCGAGCGCGCCGAGCAGGCCCGCCGCGACGCCGAGCAGCGCACGCACGACATGACCGCCGCCGCCGCCGATCCCGGCACGATCTCGGTGTCGTCGACGCCGAGCGAGGCCAGCGTGTGGCTCAAGCTCGGCCGCACCAACCTCGACACCATGGCGCTGACCTCGAGCCAGCGCCACCGGCTGCGGATCGAGCTCGATGGCTACCAGCCGCTCGACACCGAGGTCGTCGCGGCGAGCTGGGAGGGCTCGGGCGCGGCGCGCAAGGCCAAGGTCTCGATCGCGCTGAGGCCACTGGCGCTCGACAAGAAGACCCATCGCCCGGTGCCGGCGCCGCTGCCGGCGCGGCCGTCCAACCTGCCCGAGGCGACCGGGTTCACCCCCGGCGAGGGGCCGATCCGGGTCGAGACCTCGCCGCCGGGCGCCGAGGTGTGGCTGCTGATCGGGTTTGCCGACACCGGCGTCAACTTCCCGACGACCGCGGGGCGCGCCTACGAGCTACGCGCGCTCGCCGACGGCTACAAGCCCGGCTACACGTCGGTCACCGCCGACGAGTGGCGCGATCCGCGGGGCGATCCGCGCGCGCCGATCGACGTCGCGCGGAAGAAGGAAGCGATCGACAAGCACATCGATCTCGAGGCCGATCCCGACGCGCCCCGGCCCGAGCACAAGCCCGGGCCGAAGCCGAGGAAGTGATGGCGAGCGCGCGCACGCTGCACGTGCGTTGCACGACCTGGGATCAGGTCGAGGTGTTCCATACCCGCAAGCTGCGGCGCGGCAAGCTGTTGTCGATGAAGGTCCCGTTCCGCGCCGAGGCGGGATCCGAGGTCACGCTGAACCTCGAGCTGCCCAACCAGGTCGTGATCGTGATCGAGGGCGTCGTGCTCAAGTCGTCGCCGGTCGAGGCCGATCCCAGGGCCGCGCGCGGCGACGCCGGCAAGACCTGGCTCGAGGTCGAGCTGGTCGGGTTCACCGAGGAAGTCGTCGCGCGGATCCGGCGCATGGCCGCCGGTGGCGAGGCGCCGGAGCCGCCGCCGCTGGGACCTGTACCGTCGCCGCCGCCGTCGTCGTCGCGGACCCGGACCACCGGGACGCTGCTCGCGCTGTCGGCCGAGGAGCTGCCGGCCGACGAGCGCGCGCTGTTCCAGCAGCTGACCGCCGAGCTGCGCCGGCTGCGCTCGGTCGCGGTCCACGAGGTGCTCGGCGTCGATCGCGACGCCGACGCCGAGCAGATCCGGATCGGCTGGATGAACCTGGTCAGGCGCCATCATCCGGACCTGGTCGCGCGCCGCAACGCCCCGGCGATCACCCACCTCGCCGAGGAGATCACGATCCTGGTCAACCGCGCCTACGACCGCCTGCGGTTCGCGCTGGTCGCCGAGGGCCGGGCCTCGGCGATCGGGCCGGTGCTCACGCCGCCGCCGGGCTGGCTGGTCGGGTTCGAGGACATCTCGAGCACCGGTTCGAACCTGCGCAACCGGCTCGCCCAGACGATGCACAACGGTGGCAACGCGCCCCAGGTCGAGCCGATCCCGCCGCCGCCCCCGGTGACCGCACCGCAGGGCGGCGACGCGTTCGAGCTCCGCGCCCGCGCGATGCTCGGCGACGGCGACGCCGACAACGCCCAGGAGGTGCTCGCCGCCGCGCTGTGCGTCTACCCGCGCAGCCGGCCGCTGCGCTCGCTGTACTACGTCGCCTCGGCGATCAGCGCGCTGTCCAAGGGCGAGGTCATGCTCGCGACCTCGCAGCTCGAGACCGCGCTCGCGCACCACGAGCACTGCAGCGAGGCCGCGGCGATCCTCGAGCTCCTGCGCCGGCCGAACACGCCGCCGGCGAGCGACGAGATGACGAGGCTGTTTCGATGACGCGGGCGGTTGGCATCGACCTGGGGACCTCGAACTCGGTGGTCGCCGTGATCGACAAGGACGGCGCGCCGCGCATCCTGACCACGCCCGAGGGCGCCACGACCATGCCGTCGCTGGTGTGGTTCTCGCCCGACGGCCCCGTGGTCGGCGAGCTCGCCCGTGCCGGCCTCGATTACAGTCCCGACCTGACGATCTTCGGCGCCAAGCGGCTGCTCGGCCGCCGGTTCGATCACCCCGAGATCCGCCGGCTGTCCCGGGTGCTGCCGTTCGAGCTGGTCGAGGCGCCCAACGGCGACACCTGGATCGCGCTGTCGGCCGGCCGCTCGGTGTCGCCCGAGGAGGTCTGCGCGCTGATCCTGCGCGAGATCCGGCGCATGGCCGAGGCCCACTTCGGCGAGCCGGTGACCCGCGCGGTGATCACGATCCCGGCCTGGTACGACGCCGCGCAGCGCCAGGCGACCAAGGACGCGGCCCAGATCGCCGGGCTCACCGTCGTGCGGCTGCTCAGCGAGCCGACCGCCGCCTCGCTGGGCCATGGCGCGCACCGCGGCGCGGACCGGCGCTACCTGGTCTGCGACCTCGGCGGCGGCACGTTCGACGTCGCGGCGGTCGACGTCGAGGCCGGCATCTTCGAGGTCCTCGCCACCACCGGCGACGCGTTCCTCGGCGGCGACGACATCGACCGCATCGTGGTCGACAACCTGGTCCGCGACGTGCGCTCGGCGCGCGGCTTCGACATCACCAGCGACACGATCGCGGTCGAGCGCCTGCGGCTCGCCGCCCAGACCACCAAGCACGAGCTGTCCGACGTCTCGGTCAGCAAGATCTACGTCCCCGAGCTGGTCCAGCTTCCGTCGGGCCGCGCCGTCGAGTACCAGAAGCCGATGCGGCGCGACGAGCTCGAGCAGTGGTCGGCGTCGCTGATCCGGCGGATCGAGGCGCCGATCCGCGAGGCGTTCAAGCGCTGCGGCCGCAAGCGCGAGGACATCGAGGAGGTCCTGCTCGTCGGCGGCATGACCCGGATGCCGGCCGTGCGCCGCGAGATCGCCCGGGTCACCGGCCGCGAGCCCCACGTTATCCCCAACCCCGAGGAGGTCGTCGCGGTCGGCGCCGCGCTCGAGGTCGCGCGGCTCGAGGGCACGATCGAGGGCGTGCTGCTGATCGACGTCGCGGCGCGCGGCCTCGCGGTGTCGATCGGCGGCGATTGCGAGCAGGTGATCGCACAGAGCTCGGTGGTGCCGACCCGCGAGCACCGCGTGTTCGGGACCCGCCACGACGACCAGCTCCGGATCGAGTTCGATGTCTGGGAGGGCGAGTCGCCCGACCCGGCGCAGAACCGCCACCTCGGCCGCTACGCGGCGCTCGATCTGCCTCCGGCCCCGGCCGGAGACGTGCTAGTCCTCGTCGAGATGACGATCGACACCGATGGCACCGTCCGGCTCGGGGCGAGCGAGCTGGTCTCGGGCGAGCGCCTCCAGCTCGAGCAACTCTATCACGCCGGCCTCGCCCGCACCGACGTGCTCCGGCTCCAGCGCCAGTTCGCGGAGGCGCCGTGACGCGGGCGGTCTCCGTCGCCGTGGCCGCCGGCCTGGCCTTCGCGCCCGCGTGCGGCTCCACCCCGGCGCCGGCCGCGCCGGCCTCGGGTACCACGTCTCCCGCGTCCAAGGCGCCCAAGGCCCCCCAGAAGATCGTGCAGCTCAACGACCCCGGCGCGCCGGTCGACGTCGCCGCCGCGCTGCCGGCCGGCTACGTCACCGTGGTCGACTTCTGGGGCGTCGCGTGCGAGGCCTGCGTGACCTTCGGCCGGATGCTCGAGACCGGCGTCGCCGGCGAGCCGCGCGTCGTGATCCGCAAGATCGACGTCGGCGATGGCGACACCCCGGTCGCCGAGGCCTACAAGATCGCCGTCCTGCCGCACTTCTTCATCTACGACAAGCAGAAGCGGCTGCGCTACGACCTCGTCGGCCCCGACTGCAAGGACGCCACGAAGTTCGCACTCGAGCTCGCCGCCGAGTAACCGGCCGGCCGAGCTGCAGCACGGTGCTCCACAACGTGCACCGGAACTGTCAGAAGACATACAGCGCAGGCACCGGGTGATCGTGCTCAGCGCATCGGCCTGGCGCGTCAATTCCCCTGGGTGGGATACGCGCACACCAAGCTGAAGAGATTTCTAACTATTTTCCGAGACATGACCATCGTGCAGTGAGAGTCTCTGGTTTGTGAGAGCGCTCTCAAAACTCGCAATGAGAGCGCTCCCACGTCGATCCGGTGCCCTCCAAACCTGAGAGTCGCAGGAAACACGACTTCATCCACCTATGACTCGAATACATCTACTACTGGCTGGTTGCTTCCTCGTGGCGGTCGGCTCCGGCCTGCGTGACACGGCGCATGCGGCCAATGATCTGTCCGTGTACGACGATGGGCTGCGCAGTGCCTGGGAGAACTGGAGCTGGGCGTCGGTCGACCTTGCAAGCACCGCCGTCGTGCACTCGGGCACCACGTCGATCGCGGTCAACGCCGACGCCTGGACCGCCCTGTGGTTCCGGCACGCGGCGTTCGACACGACCGACTACGGGAGCGTGAGCTTCTGGATCCACGGTGGTCCGGTCGGCGGACAGCGGCTGCACGTCGCCGCCACCCTGGCCGACTCCGGGCAACCGATCGGCTTCGATATCCCCCCGCTCGTGCCGGGGGTGTGGCAGCAGGTCACGATTCCGCTGAGCACGCTCGGCGCGGGCGCCGCGGCCAGCTTCACGGGGTTCTGGCTCCAGGAGTGGACCGGCGCGGCGCAGCCCACGTACTACGTCGATGACGTCGCGATGGTCCGCAGCGTGCCGGTCACGCCGCCGCCGCCGCTCGACCACGGCATGGCGCTCTACGGCGACCGGTTCGCCGAGGGCTGGGACAACTGGAGCTGGGCCAGGGTCGACGGGGCGAACACCCGTCCGGTCAACTCCGGGACCAGCGCGATCGCGGTGCGGGCCGGCGCGTTCACGGCGCTCGCGTTCCATCACGCGGCGATGGACACCACCAACTACGCCAGCCTGACGTTCTGGATCAACGTCGGCGACAAGGGTGGGCAGACCGTGATGCTGCGCGCCCAGCTATCCGGCGTGCTCGCGCCGCTGAGCTTCACGCTGCCGGCGATGACCCCGGACCCCCAGAAGCCGTGGCGCAAGATCACGGTGCCGCTCAGCGCGCTGGGCGTCGACAAGAAGCCAGACCTGACCGACATCTGGATGCAGGAGAGCGCCGGCGTCGATCAGACCGCGAACCCGTTCTACATCGACGACGTGCGGCTCGACCTCGGCACCGCGCCGACCAAGGTGCACGTCACCGTGGACGGCAAGCACGGGCTGCGCACGGTCGACCCGCGGCTGTTCGGCCTCAACGCCAACGTGTGGGACGGCGCGTTCAACACCAGCACCACCGCGGACCTCCTGCTCGAGGCCGACAACCAGGCGCTGCGGTTCGGCGGCGGCTCGCTGTCGGACGCGTATCACTGGCAGACCAACACCTCCGAGGGCCAGACCTTCCAGTGGGCGACCAACCTCGACGCGTTCGCCAACGTCGCACTCGCGACCCAGGCCAGCGTGTTCATCACCGCGAACTACGGCTCGGGGTCGCCGCAGGAGGCCGCTGCCGAGGTGCGCTACGCGAACCGCACCAAGCGTTACGGATTCAAGTACTGGGAGATCGGCAACGAGACCTACGGGTCCTGGGAGCTCGACCACAACACGCGGCCGCACGATCCGGTGACCTACGCGACGCGGTTCAAGGACTACGTCCAGCAGATGAAGGCCGCCGATCACTCGATCAAGGTCGGCGCCGTGGTCGTGGTCGATGAGGACAGCTTCGCGAACTACCCCGACGAGTCGGTGGTCAATCCCCGCACCGGCGCCGCGCACCGGGGCTGGAACGCCGTGCTGCTCGCAACGCTCAAGCAGCTCGGGGTCACCCCGGACTTCGTGATCTACCATCGCTACGAGCAGGGGCCCGGCGGCGAGAGTGACTCGTTCCTGCTCAACTCGGCCCGGACCTGGGCGAACGACGCCGCGGCGATCCGCGGGATGCTGAACGACTACCTCGGCAACGCCGCGCGAAACGTCGAGATCATCTGCACCGAGAACAACTCGGTGTTCTCCAACCCCGGCCGGCAGACCACCAGCCTGGTCAATGGCTTGTTCATGGCCGACAGCCTGGCGAACATCATGAAGACCGAGTTCGACGGCTTCTTCTGGTGGAACCTGCGCAATGGCCAGGAGGCCGCGAACAACAACGACCCGACGCTGTACGGCTGGCGGCCGTACGGCGACTACGGGATCGTCACGGCCGCCACGCCGGCAGGACCGGCCGACCGCTATCCGACGTTCTACCTCTACAAGCTGCTCCGGCACTTCGCCCGCGGCAACGAGCGCGTGATCACGGCGGCCAGCGACTACACCGGGCTCGGTATCTACGCCGTGCGCGATCGCCGCTCTCACACGCTGAACCTGCTGATGATCAACAAGCACCCCACGACCACGCTCGATGTCGACATCTCGGTCGAGGGCTTCGGGCCGGCGCGATCGGCCGAGGTGTTCAGCTACGGGATCCCGCAGGACGAGGCGGCCCGGACCGGTACCGGCTCCGCGGACGTCGCCCGGTCGACCGCCACGATCAACGGCTCGCGGTTCACCTGGAGACCCGCTCCGTACTCGGCCACCGTGATCCGGCTGGTCCGGGCACACGACGACCATGACCGCGATCATGACGACGATGACGATCACCACGACCACCACGACCACCACGGCCGAGACTGAGCGCGCTGCTCCGCGCACAGAACTGACCCGTGCCAGACGGTCGCAATCCTCACTCTTTCAGCGGAGGCTTCTCGTGAGAACATTATCATTCCAATCCACCGTGATGCGGGCCATGCTGATCCTGGCCGTGGTGATGGCCCCGGCGGCGGCCCTGGCACAGAGCCTGCCGCCGGCCGCTGACGTGGCCAGCCAGATCACCGTTGGCTGGAACATCGGGAACTCGCTCGAGGCCACCGGCGGGGAGACCGCGTGGGGCAATCCCATGATCACCCAGCAGCTGATCGACGGCGTGAAGGCCGCCGGGTTCAACGCCGTGCGCATTCCCTGCGCCTGGGACGGCCACGCGAACCAGACCACGCTCACGATCGATCCGGTGTGGATGGCCCGGGTCAAGCAGGTCGTGGACCAGGCCATCGGCAGCGGCATGTACGTGGTCCTGAACATCCACTGGGATGGCGGCTGGCTCCAGGACCACCCGGTGTTCTCGTTCCAGACGGCGGTCAACCAGAAGCAGCGCGCGTACTGGACCCAGATTGCCAATCAGTTCAAGACCTACAACGAGCGGCTTCTGTTCGCCGGGACCAACGAGGTCCATGCCGATTTTGGCACGCCGACCACCGAGCACATCACCGTGCAGCAGTCGTACAACCAGACCTTCGTGGACGCCGTGCGCGCGACGGGCGGCAACAACGCGACGAGAACGCTGGTCGTGCAGACCTACAACACGAACATCGGGCACGGCCTGGACTTCTTCACGCCACCGACGGACAGCGCGGCCAACCGGCTGATCGTCGAGACCCACTACTACGATCCGTTCGACTTCACGCTGAACCCCAGCGGGAGCTGCCTGTTCTGGGGCGCGCCGTTCCCGATCCAGAGCGCCTGTACGTGGGCCTACGAGAGCTACGTGACCGACCTGTTCGCGAAGGTCCGGGCGAAGTGGGTCGCCCAGGGCATCCCGGTCATCATCGGTGAGTACGGCGTGGCGACACGGCCGAACCTCAGCCTCGAGGCCCGGCAGTACTGGCTGGAGTTCATCAACAAGACCGCCGCCGACAACGGCATCAAGACGTTCTACTGGGACAACGGCGTCCTGCCGACCGCGACCAACGGGTTCGCGCTGGTCAGCCGGGCGACCGGCGCGATCACCGACCAGCCGGCGCTCGAGGCGATCCTGCGCGGCGCCGGAATTGGCAATCCGAACATCCTGTACACACTCACGACCAGCGTGAGCGGCCCGGGCACGGGAACGCTGGGCACGGTGAGCCGCAACCCGGCGGGCGCGACGCTGCCCGGTGGCACGTCGGTGACCCTCACGGCCACCCCCGCCACCGGCTTCGACTTCGCCGGCTGGACCGGCGCGATCGGCGGCGTCACCAACCCGGTCACGATCCGGATGCTCGGCAACACGGCCATCGTGGCCAACTTCGTTCCCCACGGATCGGGAGGCTCTGGAACCATCCTCCGCGAGTTCTGGAACAACGTCACCGGCAACACCGTCAGCAGCTTGACCTCCAACGTCAACTACCCGAACAACCCCAGCGGCAGCGAGCAGCTCACGTCGCTGGAGGGCGCCAGCAATGTCACCGACAACTACGGTGCGCGGATCCGGGGCTACATCCATCCGCCGGTCTCGGGCGCCTACACCTTCTGGCTGGCCAGCGATGATACCGGCGACCTCCTGCTCAGCACGAGCGACAACCCGGCCGCGGCCACGCGGATCGCCTTCGTGGATAGCTGGACCAACTCGCGCGAGTGGTCGAAGTCCCCGTCACAGCGCTCCGCGTCCATCAACCTGGTCGGCGGCCAGAAGTACTACATCGAGGTGCTCCACAAGGAAGCCTCCGGTGGGGACAACGTGGCCGTGGCGTGGCAAGGCCCCGGCATCGCGCAGGCGGTCATCCCCGGCAACTTTCTCTCGCCGTTCGTTCGCCAGGGCGGGACGAACCAGACACTGACGGTCGCAAAGGCCGGCACCGGCGTCGGGACGGTCACGTCCGCGCCAGCCGGCATCACCTGCGGCACCACCTGCGGCGCGACCTACGCCAGCGGCGCCTCCGTGACCCTCACCGCCGCGGCCGCCAGCGGCTCGACCTTCGCCGGCTGGAGCGGTGCCTGCACCGGCACCGGGACCTGCACGGTGACGCTGAGCTCGTCGCTGTCGGTGACTGCCACCTTCAATGGCACCGTCACAGGCACACCCTGCAGTGACCCGATCACGTTCTCGGGGAACACGGGCAACTTCAACACCGCCGGGGCGGTGTGCTACCGGACCTCCGCCACGATCAACGGCTGGGGATGCTCCAACTTCGACGGGCGGACGGTCTCCGTGGGCGGCGCGGTGAAGACCTGTGGCCAGCTGCCTGTCACCAGATCGGCCGACGGCTTCACCTACTTCAGCGTCACCGCCGGCGCGTTCCCGTGGGCCGCCCTGTTCACCTGGTAGGCGCCAAAGCAATCGAACAACGCCGGTGAATCACAGATCTGCGCGCTCAGTCGAACCTGAACGTGTACGTCAGCTTGACCCGGCCGCCGGTCGCGCCGAGCGGCGGCAACGCCAGCGAGTCGATCGTGTCGCGCAGGCAGTCGTCGAGCCTGGCCGCCAGCGGCTTGCCCGCGGCGTCGGTGATGCCTTCGGTGTCGACCACGGTGCCGAGCTCGGGGTCGCTGGTCATCGTCATCTGCGCGGCCGCCTCGCGCAGCGCGTTGCCGCCGGGCTGCTGCTCGTAGCAGGCGGCGAGCAGCGGGATGGCGGCGGTGAGGCCGTCCTTGAGCGGCTTGCCGACGTTCTCGACCGGGATCTGGTCGTCGTTGACCGGGATGAGATCGTCGTTGGCGGCACCGGCCGCGGCGGCGCGGGCGCGCTGGCGGGAGGCGGCGATCTGCTCGCCGAGCCGGCGGCGCTCGTCGCCGGTCAGCCGGCGAACCAGCGGCTGGGCCTCGCCGGGCCGCGCGGGTGCGCCGGCGGATCCGGAGCCCGGGGCCGTGCTCGCCGGCGATCCGCCGTGGGTCGCACCGGCGGGCGAAGCGGAGCGGCCGCGGTGAGACGGCGGCGGTACGTCGGACCGCAGGCGAACGATGACGAGCACCGCCAGGACCACGACGACGAGACCGAACAGGGTGCGCTTCTGCATCACCTGCGAGGACCGGTAGCACGCCGGTGGCGGCGGGCCGCCGTCACAGCCCGGGGACGCCGGTCTTGCCTTCCTTTACCTGCATCGTCGACGCCTTGATCTCCTCGGCCGACAGCGGCGCGTAGGACCCGCCGAGGTGGACCGAGAGGAACGCCTCGGCGGCGCCGTAGAACGCGATGTTGTTCGGCGGCCGGGCGAAGCCGTGGCCCTCGTCGGGGAACACGATGTACGTCACCGGCAGGCGGTGGTCCTTCATCGCCTTGACGATCTGCTCGGACTCGGCCTGCTTGACCCGCGGATCGTTGGCGCCCTGGCCGATCAGCAGCGGCCGGCGGATCTGCGCGGCGTGGGTCAGCGGCGATGCGGCGGTCAGGAGCGCCTTGCCCTCGGCGGTCTCCGGGTCGCCGATCCGCTGCTTGAACAGCGTCATCAGCGGCGCCCAGTACGGCGGGATCGAGGCGAGCAGGGTCAGGAGGTTCGACGGCCCGACGATATCGACGCCGCAGCGGAACACGTCGGGAGTCAGCGTCAGCCCGGCCAGCGTCGCGTAGCCGCCGTAGCTGCCGCCCATGATCGCGATCTGGTCGGCGGGCGCGACTTTCTGACCGATCGCCCACTGCACGGCGTCGATCAGGTCCTGGTGCATCGCCTTGCCCCATTCGAGGTTGCCGGCGTTGACGAACTTCTTGCCGAACCCGACCGAGCCGCGAAAGTTGACCGACAGCACCGCGTAGCCGCGGTTGGCGAGCAGCTGGTGGAGCGTGTTGTAGCCCCACGAGTCGCGGCCCCACGGTCCACCGTGGACCAGGAGCACCATCGGCCCGGGCTGGTTGGCCTTGCCGTCGCCGTCGGGGTCGGCGGCCGCGGGCAGCGTCAGGTAGCTGACCATCTTCTGGTGGTCGCGCGACTCGATCACGATCGGCCACATCTTGACCAGCGGCTGGTTCTCGAGCTCGGGGCGCGACGCGAACAGAAACGTCGCCTTGTGCTTGTTGCGGTCCCACAGGTAGTAGCGCCCGGGGTGCTGGTCCGAGGTCGACAGCGCGATCCACGCGTGGTCGTCGAGCGTGCGCGACACGACGTGGACGTCGCCGCCCTCGAGCTTGGCGAGCGCATCGAGATCGCCCTGGATCGACGCGTCGAGCACCTTCCAGCTCGTGCGCTCGTAATCGAACCCGACGGCCTGGAGGTTGTGCCGGGTCGGATGCATCAGGAACTCGCCGGCGTCGGCCCGGGCGTCCTGGGCCAGCACCGTCTGCTTCTTGCTCGCGATGTCGACGGAGACCAGCGCGGCGGTGTCGCGGCCGCGGCTGTCGGTCATGTACGCGGCCTTGCCGCCGGGCACGATGCCGAGGACCCGCGTGGTGTCGGTGTCCTCGACCGGGACGGTGTCGTAGACCTTCCAGCCCAGCTTGCCCGCCTTGGTCTCGGGCACGAGCAGCTGGTCGCTGCCGTCGGGCTGCTTCCGGGAAGCGAACCGGATCCCGAGGTTGTCGTCGAACGTGTACGACGTCAGGTTGTCGTCGTTCTGGACCACGAGCGTGCGCTTGGCGGTCAAGAGGTCGACCTTGTAGAGATCGAACAGCTTGGGGGTGCGATCGTTGAGGTTGACCAGGAGCGCCGTCGGCTGGTGCTCGCTGAGCCCGATGACCTCGGCGCGCGCGCCCTTGTACGGCGTCAGGTCGGTGACCCGGACCACGCCCGGGACGCCGAGGTCGACGCGGAACGCGTGGAAGTTCTCATCGCCGCCGGAGTCCTGCAGGTAGATCAGGTGCTTGCTGGTGAACGCCCAGTAGTACTGGCGGATCGGCCGGGTCTGCTCCTCGGTCACCGGCAGCGCCTGGTCGAGCTTGTCGACCGGGGCGACCCAGAGGTTCATGACGCCGTTGAGCGGCGCCAGCCACGAGATCCGCCTGCCGTCGGGCGACAGCTCGATCGCCCGGCGCTCGGGGTTGCCGAACAGCAGCGCGCGCGGGATCAGATCGCTGCGCGGGTGGCCTGCCGGGGGTGCCGGCGTCGCCGCGACTGGTGCGGGGTCGGGCCTGGCCGGCGGGGTCGGCGTCGGCGCCTTGGAGCCGCCACACGCCACGAGTGCGATCACCACGAGTCGCTTCATGGGGCCGGCGTACCACGACGGCGACCGCGTGTGCCACGATATCCGGCGTGCGTCACGCGGTGATCCTTTCGGGTGGGAGTGGAACCCGGCTGTGGCCGGCGAGCCGGCGAGCCCGACCCAAGCAGCTGCTGCCGCTCGGGCCGGGCGGCGAGACGCTGCTGGCGGCGGCGATCCGGCGCGGCCGGGCGATCGCCGGGCCTCGCATCGTCATCGTCACCGCCGAGTCGCAGGTCGAGGCGACCCGGGAGGTCGCGCCGGACGTCGAGCTCATCGCCGAGCCGGTCGCGCGCAACACCGCCGCGGCGCTCGGCCTGGCCGCCGCGATCCTCGCCGAGCGAGATCGCGACGCGGTGCTCGCGGTGCTGCCCGCGGACCAGCACGTCGCCGACGAGCCCGGCCTGACCGCGGCGCTCGAGGTCGCGCTCGCCGCGGTCGATCGCGATGACGCGATCGGCACGATCGGCATCGCGCCGACGCGGCCGGACACCGGGTTTGGCTACCTCGAGGTCGACGCCGTGGCGCCGGGCGTGGTCACGGCCGTGCGCCGGTTCGTCGAGAAGCCCGACCGCGCGACCGCCGAGGCCTACGTCGCGAGCGGCCGCTACCTGTGGAACGCGGGGATGTTCTGCGTGTCCGCGGCGCGGCTGTTGCGCGAGCTCGACGACCACCTGCCGGCGACGGCGCGCGCGGTCAAGGACATCGCGGCGGGCCGGGCCCGGGCGGCCGACGCCTACCCGGCGCTGGCGTCGATCTCGATCGACCACGCGGTGATGGAGCACGCCGCCGGGGTCGTGACCGTGGCCGCCGCGGTCGGCTGGGACGACATCGGCTCGTGGGCCGCGCTGCCGGCGCTGCGCGGCACCGGCGAGGACGGCAACACCCAGGCCGGGCCCGGCGTGATCGTCGGCGGCACCGGCAACATCGCGATCTCGGACGACGGCACGCTGATCGCGATCGTCGGCGTGTCCGATCTCGTCGTGGTCAAGAGCGGCGACGCGATCCTCGTCCTGCCGCGCGCCCAGGCCCAGGACGTCCGCAAGATCGTCGAAGCGCTTTCGGCGCGCGGCCTCGCGCGGTACCTATGATGCGATGAACCCCGGCGCATTTCGTGAGTACGACATCCGCGGGGTCGCGGACCGCGATCTCGACGATGCGACCGTGCGCGCGCTCGGGGCCGCGCTCGGGGCGCGGGCCGGCGGGCCGGTCGCGGTCGGCCGCGATCCCCGGACCCACTCGCCGCGGCTGTTCGCCGCGCTGACCGACGGGCTGCGGGTCCACGCCGAGGTGTTCGATCTCGGTGTCGTCCCGACGCCGGTCGTGTACTTCGCCGCGCACCACCTCGCGCCCGCCGCGGCAGTGATGATCACCGGCAGCCACAACCCGCCCGAGGACAACGGCTTCAAGATCGTCGTCGGGACCGAGACCCTGCACGGCGCCGCGATCGCGGCCTTGCGCGATCGGGTCGCGCAGCTGGTCACCGAGCCCGCGCGGCCCCCGGTCAAGGCGATGCGGTCGCGCGAGGTCGTCGGCGCCTACCTCGATCACGCCGAGGCCATGCTGCGGCTCGGCGCGCGGCGGCCGCGGGTCGTGGTCGACGCCGGCAACGGCGCGGGCGGGCCGACCGGGGTCGAGCTGTATCGCCGGCTCGGCTTCGACGTCGTGCCGCTGCACTGCGAGCTCGACGGCACGTTCCCCAACCACCACCCCGATCCGACCGACGCCGACAACCTCGCGGACCTGATCGCCGAGGTCGCGCGCAGCGGCGCCGAGCTCGGCATCGCGTTCGACGGCGACGCCGACCGGATCGGCGCGGTCGACGCCACCGGCCGGATCCTGTGCGGCGATCAGCTGATGATCCTGCTCGGCAAGGCGGTGCTGCGCGAGCAGCCGGGCGCCCGGTTCGTCGGCGAGGTCAAGTGCTCGCAGGCGATGTACGACGAGCTGGCCGCCGCGGGCGGCGAGGTCGAGATGTGGAAGGTCGGGCACTCGCTGATCAAGGCGCGGATGAAGCAGACCGGCGCCGCGCTCGCCGGCGAGATGTCGGGCCACGTGTTCTTCGCCCACCGCTGGCTCGGCTTCGACGACGCGATCTACGCCGGCGCCCGGCTGCTCGAGCTCCTGTCGTCCGGTGACCGGACGCTCGCCGCGCTGGCCGCCGAGCTCCCGGTCATGATCAACACGCCCGAGATCCGGATCGACTGCCCCGACGACACCAAGTTCGCGCGGGTCGCGGCCGTCGCCGCCCGGCTCCGCGCCGATCCGGCGGTCACCGGCCTGGTCGAGATCGATGGCGTGCGCGCCAGCTTCGCCGGCGGCTGGGGCCTCGTGCGCGCCTCGAACACCCAGCCGGCCCTGGTCATGCGCTGCGAGGCCGCCACCGCCGCCCGGCTCGCCGAGATCCGCGCTGCGCTCGAGGCGCACCTCGCGGCCACCGCGGCGGCGTGACCGGCCCCGGCGGCGCGCTCAGCGGATCGCGATGCTGCCGGTGCTGGGGTTGGGCGAGAACAGGCCGGTGACGTGGAGGCCGCCGGACACGGTGTTGACCCGGATGCGCCCCACACCGCCGCCGCCGTAGCCGGCATACGCGTTGTTGAAGCCGGTGCCGACGCGATTGATGCTGGCGCCGTTTCTGGCAGCGGCGTTTCCCGAACCACCATTGCCACCGTCAACGCCACCGCTCCCCGCACATCCAATTCCCGCGCTCGCGGGCATGGCATCCAGTCGACCATCCTCGCCCGAGAGCGGGAGAAGACATCCGCCACCTCCCGCGCCGCCGTTGGCCACTACCCCGCCGGACACCTCCACCACGGGAGCCTCGAGCAGGATGCCGCCGCCCGAGCCGCCACCGACTCGCGAACTGCCATTCGCTGCAACGGTCCCGCTCACGGCGATCCTCGTGCGACTAACCAGCTGGATCGCGCCGCCGCCGGAACCCTTCGCATTGATGAATGCTCCGCTATCGCAGCCGCCGCGCAGCGGGATGAGCGTCGGATTCCCGGTGGGCGAACCGGCAGCGCCTCCGGTGGCGCTGCCGTTGTCGCTGAAGGCCGAGCCACCTCTGCCGCCCCCAAGACCGAATCCGCCGCCTCCGGCTCCACTCACGGCGCCATTCGAGACCTCGCCGTTGGAGCCCGTGCAGGTGCCGTCGTTGAACCCGCCTGCGCCTGAGCTAGAGCCCTGGGCCGACGCCGCAAAGGCGCCGTCGATCTTGAGGTCACCGTTGCTCACGATGGCAAGTGCGTGGCTGCCTGTGATCGTCACGTTGACGGCTGTCAGGCTACGGGCGACAAAGACCCGGACACTGGGCGCGGAGGTCTGGGCCATTGTCACCGTTCGTACCGGCACCGGGTTGCCGTCGGCCACGATGGTGCCGTCGGTGGTGTTGATGGTCGCATTCGAGCCGAGATCGACGTCCAGCTCATCGGCCGCCATGTCGAGGTACTGAGCGAGGTTGTTGGACGGGTTGATATCGTTACAGCGAAGCTCGCTCGCAGCGCAGCCGACAGCGCAGATCTCGCTGACCTCCGCGGTACCATCTCTGTTGCAGCTCACCAGCATGCCGTCACTGCAGCGCAGCGCCTGGTTCGCGGTGCAGCTCCGGTCGCCACCATCGCCAGCATCGGTGCTCACCCTGGGTGGACGCGGAAACCCACATCCCCCGACCCACGCGACAAGTATCGCCGCGTGCACAACCCGTACGTCACGCACTGGGAGCTCCATATATCACCGCAGCTCGATCCACTCAACGCTTCCCCGATGCAGTGCGTTTCGTGGCGAGCCGACGTCTTGTGCGATCGCGAACCGCGGGGCGCGCGACTACGTCGGGAACTTGGCCGCGACGGCCTGGACCTTGACGCCGATCGAGAGTGAGTCGGCCGCCTTGCAGCTGTCCACGCTGCAGGCGTCGGGTTGGAGCAGCGACTTGACGACCGGAGTCCCGAGGATCTCGGCGGTCGACAGCTTGCAATCGGCGTTGGTATCAAAGCTGATCACGGTGGCGCCCGTCCCGTGACATCCGCACCCCGGAGGCGGGCCGGCCGGCGTGCAGTCGCGGGCGAGGATACCGGCGACCTGGACCTGGATCGCCGGGCCGATCTGGTTCATGAGCTCGTCCTGGGTCACCAGGCCACCGATGATCGCCGTGATGCCGGTCTCGGTGATCGCGGTGGCACGGACACGCGCGCGCAACAAGTTCAGGCTGATCGGCGCAGTGGCGCTGCCGATCGCGATCTGCAGCGTGAGGTCGCCGGGGCCGCCGTTGAACGTGCCGTTGACGACCTTGCCGGCGACAACGTCGGTCGGCGAGTTGGCGGCGATCTGGAACGAGGCTGAGCCGTCGAGATGATGCCGGCAGACGGTGTCCGTGGGGCTGCTGCACGCCGCCGGCATGGGCATCGTGCCGAGCTTGACGCCGAACCCCGACGCGCTCGCGTTC
>DASWRS010000089.1:0-3925 GCA_036403075.1 Kofleriaceae bacterium | reverse complement strand
GCCGGTGACCCGGGTGCTCGACGCGCTGGTCGCCGACCAGGCCGGCCTCGCGCCGCCGCTCGCACCGCTCACCGCGCACGCCCAGCTGTCGCGCGATCGCCGCGCGCTCCACGAGCGCTACCTCGGCGAGCTCCGCGCCCGGGCCGCGACCAAGGTCGACGAGCTGCCGATGCTGTTCGCCGAGAGCCTCGGCCCCGCCCAGGTCACGCAGCTCGGCGACCGGATCGCCGGGGTGTGACGCTACTCGCCAGCGGCGCGCATCGGGAACAGCGGCTCGCCGTGGATCTCGAGGCGGTAGACGCTGTTCTCGGTCTCGACGTAGATCATCTTGCCGCCGGGCTCGCCCAGCACGCGCTTGACCGGCGTCGTGATCATCCGGTGGCCGTGCGGATCGCGGAAGATCACCATGCCCCGCCCGATGTACGGGTACGAGATCAGGTACCCGGTGTACAGCCGACCGCTGGCGCCAGAGGGTCGCTCGGACCCGAGCTCGCGAATCTTGCGTGCAGTGACGCTGACCATTGGGGCGCTCGCTATAGTTTACGAGATGGACGCCGCCGGGTCATCCCCTTTGCAAGCCACTGTAGGTGATCGATGAGTGAGCCGACGGTCGAGGCGCTGTACGAACAGGTACGCGCGGTCATTCCGGCAGAAACCGCCGGCCCGCCGGCCGAGCTCGTGCCGGTTGCGCCGGGGATTCGCGTGCTTGCGCTGCGCACACCGACCCTGCCCCCGGCCGCTCATACCAACGTGTACCTGGTCGGACCCCAGGCCGGCCCGGTCGCCGTGATCGATCCGGGAAGCCCGTACCCCGATCAGCAGGCGATCCTCGACCGCGTCCTGGCCGACGTCCCGCCCGCGGCGGTCTTACTGACCCATCACCATGGCGATCACATCGGCGGCGCGGCCGCGCTCGCCGAGCGCTGGTCGGTGCCGATCGCAGCGCACGCGGGGACCGCGCGCAGGCTCGCCGGGCGGGTCGCCGTGACCGAGCTGATCGAAGACGGTGATGTGGCGTACGGCGCGACCGCGATCTTCACGCCGGGGCACGCCGAGGGCCACCTGTGCTTCGCGGTGGGCGACGCCACGATCGCGGGCGACATGGTCGCCGGCCTGGGAACGATCCTGATCGATCCGGGGGAGGGCGACATGGCGGTCTACCTCGCGTCGCTCGAGCGCCTGCTCGCGCGGCCGCAGATGACGCTGTTGCCGGCGCACGGGCCGGCGATCCCCGACGGTCACGGCAAGCTGCGCGAGTATCTCTCACACCGCCGGATGAGGGAGTCGCTGGTCGCCGCCGCGCTCGCCGACACGCCGCGCACGCTCGCCGAGCTGGTGGCCGAGGTCTATCGCGACACGCCGAGCGCGCTGTGGGGGCTGGCGGAGCGCTCGCTGCTCGCGCACCTCGTCAAGCTCGCGCGGGAGCGACGCGCGACCGACCGCGGCGACGGGCGCTGGTCGGCGTGACGCCTCGCCGCTATAGTGACACGAGGTGGGTTTGACGTTCGATGATCTTCCCGACGTGGCGATCGCTCGGGACCTGTTGCGCCGGTGGTGGGGCCTCGAGCTTGGGCTGACGGAGCCCGGCGGGGGCGGCTACGCCCGCAAGTCGCACGCGGTGTGCGAGACGCTGCACGGTGCGGCACCGGAGGCCTGCGCCGGGACGCTGACCGAGATCGCGGCCGGGTTCGCGTCGAGCAAGCGCCGCGAGCCGGTGATCCGGGAGTGCCACGCCGGGCTGATCGTCGTGGCGGCGCCGGTGTGGGGCGCCGGCGGGCTCAGCGGCGTGGTCTACGCCAGCGGCGCGCGCCCGACCGGCCGGCCGCTGATCGCCGTGGCGGAGGGCCTGGCGGCGATCGTCGGCTCGCCCGCGGAGGCCGGCGCGATGGCCCAGAGCGTGCCCGCGCTCGACGACGCCGACCTGGCGCGGGTCCGCGACCTGGTGGTCTCGGCGGCCGCGGCGATCGAGCGCGTCCAGCCGGCGGTGGTCGCGCCGACCACATTCAGCCATCCGTTCACCGAGATCGTCGGCGAGGCCGCGGCGGTGCGCGACGTCGTCAAGCTCCTGACCAAGGTGGTCAAGAGCGAGGCCACCGTGCTGGTCCACGGCGAGAGCGGCACCGGCAAGGAGCTGATCGCGCGCGCGATCCACTACCACGGGCCGCGCGGCAAGAAGCCGTTCGTGGTCCAGAACTGCTCGGCGTTCAACGACAACCTGCTCGAGAGCGCGCTGTTCGGCCACGTCCGCGGCGCGTTCACCGGCGCGGTCAAGGACCAGCCCGGGCTGTTCCAGGTCGCCGACGGCGGCACGTTCTTCCTCGACGAGATCGCCGACATGTCCGCCGCGCTGCAGGTCAAGCTGCTGCGCGTGCTGCAGGAGGGCACGTTCATGCCGGTCGGCGGGACCAAGCCGGTCCGGGTCGACGTCCGGATCATCGCGGCGTCGCACAAGGACCTCGCGACGATGGTCGCGCACAAGCAGTTCCGCGAGGACCTGTTCTACCGGGTCAACGTTCTCAAGATCACGGTGCCGCCGCTGCGCGAGCGGGTCAGCGACATCCCGCGGCTCGCCCAGTTCTTCGTCGCCAAGCACTGGCGCGGCGGCAAGGCCACGGACCGCGCCCCGCCGCGGCTGTCGCAAGGCGCGCTCGCGCGGCTGGTCACGTACCCGTGGCCGGGCAACATCCGCGAGCTCGAGAACGAGGTCGAGCGCATGCTCGTGCTCGCCGGCGACGCGCCCGAGCTCACCGCGCAGATGGTGTCGGCGCGCGTCGCGGGCGGCGCGAACGCGGGCGCCAACAGCGTCGCGCGCGCGCTGCGCGACGTGATCGCGACCGCCGAGGCCGACGCGATCGTCGCCGCGCTCGGCCGCCACGGCGGTGATCGCGACTCGGCGGCGCAGGACCTCGGGATCAGCCGGTCGTACTTCGACGCGCGCAGCGCCGCGCTCGGGCTCGCGGGCTCGGCCGGCGTCGGAGCCAACGCATGACCTGTCCGACCTGTCGCACGCCGGTGTTCAAGGATCCGGCCCGGCCCAGCAAGCTGTTCCCGTTCTGCAGCGAGCGCTGCCACCTGGTCGACCTGGGGCGCTGGCTCGGCGAGGACTACCGGATCCCCGGCCCGCCGGCCGAGCCGGTGCACGCGCCGGCGACCGACGAGGACTGAGAGCCGCCGATGGCCCTGGAGGCTCGGGATGGCGCCCGGGATCCTGCCGGGACGCGGTGGAGCTCCACAGCCAGCCCGGGCTTGACGCCCGGCCGGCGCATGGCGTTGCTGGCGATGCCGAGCAGGTGGCAGAGCTGCCCGCTCGAGATCCGCGCGCCGCGCCGCGCCGGGGCCAGCTCCACCCGGACGTCCACCGCCCGCTCCGCGCGTGAGCCGCCACAGGATCGCGCGAACCCGATCCAGCACCGCATGGACGGTGGCGAGGTCGGCGGGCGTGATGTAGCCGCGTGCCCGCGCGATGCGCAGCGCCGTGGTGAGCTCGCTTGCCGAACCGGCGGCACGGCGGAAAACCGGTCGGCGCGATCGAAGCCGGCACGCTGCCGCGCTTCGCGGACGTTGAGCGCGATCGATTCGGCAGCGCGGCCGACCTCGTCGGCGGGCGACTTGCGGCCCAGGCGGAAGCGGCAGCGGTCGCCGGAGCGGCAGCGGTCGCCGGAGCGGTGATCACGCTCGTCAATATCTCACCTATCAGCGAGCCGCGGCTGCCGCCACCGGACGTCCGGATGCGATCGAACCGCCGGCGGCGAGCGGCTAGACCCCCTCGGGCCTGGCGGGCTGCGCCGCGACCGGGCCGCTGTGGCGCGGGTTGCCGCCGAACATGTGCCAGCCGTCGAGCGTCCGGTCGCCGACCTCGAGCGCGACGACGTAGCCGTCCGCGGTGGCGGCGTAGATCCAGCCGTTCGCGATCACCGGCTCGGCG
>DASWRS010000088.1:0-5349 GCA_036403075.1 Kofleriaceae bacterium | reverse complement strand
GGCAAGACCATGGTGACGATCGACGGCAAGGCGGTCTCGGTGCAGATCGGCATGAACCTCACGGTGGTCGGCAGCAAGGACGCTGAACGCTAGCGCCATGGCTACCCGCATCGCCGCCGTCCTGGCTGGCCGCGAGCCCGTCGGCAGCCGGATCACGATCGAGGGCTGGATCCGGACGCGCCGCGACTCCAAGGCAGGCCTGTCGTTCCTCGCCGTCCACGACGGCAGCTGCTTCGATCCGCTGCAGGTCGTGGCACCGGCCGAGCTCGCCAACTACCAGACCGATGTCCTGCGCATCACCACCGGCTGCGCCGTCCGGGTGACCGGCGAGCTCGTCGCCTCGCAGGGCAAGGGCCAGACCGTCGAGTTGCGCGCCGAGTCGATCGAGGTCGTCGGCTGGGTCGACGATCCCGACCACTACCCGATGCAGCCCAAGCGCCACACGATGGAGTACCTGCGGGAGGTCGCCCACCTGCGGCCGCGCACCAACGTGATCGGCGCGGTCACCCGGGTCCGCCACACCCTCGCCCAGGCGGTGCACCGGTTCTTCGACGAGCGCGGCTTCTTCTGGATCCACACCCCGATCATCACCGCGTCCGACGCCGAGGGCGCGGGCCAGATGTTCCGGGTCTCGACCCTCGACGCCGCCAACCCGCCGCGGACCGTCGACGGCCGCGTCGACTTCGATCAGGACTTCTTCGGCAAGCAGGCCCACCTGACCGTGTCCGGCCAGCTCAACGTCGAGGCCTACTGCCTCGCGATGTCCAGGGTCTACACCTTCGGCCCGACGTTTCGCGCCGAGAACTCCAACACGCGGCGCCACCTCGCCGAGTTCTGGATGATCGAGCCCGAGGTCGCGTTCGCCGATCTCGCCGCCAACGCCCAGCTCGCCGAGGACTTCCTGAAGGCGATCTTCAAGACCCTGCTCGACGAGCGCAAGGACGACATGGCGTTCTTCGAGAAGTTCGTCGACGCCGGCTGCCAGAAGCGGCTCGCACAGCTGATCGAATCGACCTTCGAGCGCATGGATTACGGCGAGGCGATCAAGATCCTCGAGAAGTCGGGCGAGAAGTTCGAGTTCCCGGTGACGTGGGGCATCGACCTGCAGAGCGAGCACGAGCGCTACCTGACCGAGAAGGTGATCAAGGGCCCGGTTGCCGTCGTCAACTACCCCAAGGACATCAAGGCGTTCTACATGCGGCTCAACCCCGACGGCAAGACCGTCGCGGCGATGGATATCCTGGCGCCCGGCATCGGCGAGATCATCGGCGGCAGCCAGCGCGAGGAGCGGCTCGATCGGCTCGACGCCCGGATCGCCGAGATGGGCCTGTCCGCCGGCGACTACGGCTGGTACCGCGACCTGCGCCGCTATGGCACCGTCCCGCACGCCGGCTTCGGCCTCGGCTTCGAGCGCGCGATCCAGTACGCCACCGGCATCGAGAACATCCGCGACGTGATCCCGTTCCCGCGCGCCCCCCGCCAGGCCGAGTTCTAGTGACCAGCTGGGTGCTCGCCGCCGAGCGCGCCTACGTCGCCGCCGCGGTCGGCCCGCGCCCCGCCGTCGCCCTGCCGTCCGCCCTCGCGGTCGCCCCACGCCCCGTCCCCGGCGTGCACCCTGCAGCCGACGCACCTCCGGGCCCGCCCGCGCTGTCAACGTCCGCCGCGCCGTCTGGCTTCGCCGCCTCGGATCCGCAGGCCCGCGCCATCGCAGCGGCGGGCGCCGTCGCGTCGCGCTTCCTCGCGGTCGGCACGCCCCGCAGCTTCGGCATCGTGATCGACGACCTGGCCCAGGCCCGCGGCGCCGCGCGCTGCCTGGTCGCACATCGCACCTGGTTCGCACCGATCGACATCCGCTGCGCCGCGGTCGGCAGCGGCGCCGACGAGCTCGCCGACATCACCGGTGGCCGCGCCGTCTCGGTCGACGAGGCCCTCGCGTGCGACATCGTCAACGTCTACGCCGCGCGGATCCGGATCACCCCGGCACAGCTCCGCCGCGGCACCCACGTCAACGCGCCCACCGCCGACATCCTCGACCCCGAGCTCCTCGCGCTCGCGACCGTGGTCCACGAGGCCGGCCTGCCCGCCCTCGCCGCCGGCCTCGTCGACGGCCGCCAGCTCGACGAGCTCACGATCTTCGTCGCCGACGGCGCCCCGATCGCCCTGGCCGCCCTGGCGGCAATCGACATCGCCAGGGTTCCGTGACAACCTGCCCTCGAGATGCTTGCCCTCGATTCCATTGAAGTGGAGGGCTACAAGTCGATCCGCTCGGGGAAGATCGATCTGGGCGCGGTCAACGTGTTGATCGGCGCCAACGGCACCGGCAAGTCAAACCTCCTCGGCCTGTTCGGCCTCCTCGCCGATCTTGCCGACCGGCGGCTGCAGCTCCACATTGGCCGGCAGGGTGGCGCAAACGCCATCCTCCATTTTGGACGCAAGAGGACTCCGGTGCTGCGCATTGCGCTGCGATTTGGTCTCGATGGTTATGAGGCTTCGCTGGTTCCGAGCGCAGGCGACACGCTCGTATTCGATCGCGAAGAGACGCTATCCTGGAGGTCACGGTCATCTCCAGACTTCGATCTTCGTCCGATTGCTCCGTCCCGTGTCGGCCCTGGATCTGCTGGTCACAAGGAGACCGAGCTGGGGTGGCAGCCGGTCGATGCCGAGTACGTCGCCGAGCAGGACGAGCTCGTCATCGCCGCGATGAAGGGTTGGCGGCCATTCCATTTCCACGACACCGGACCATCAGCCCCCGCGAAGCAGAAGCACAAGATCGATGACAATCGGACATTGCTATCCGACGGTGACAACCTGGCGCCGTTCCTGTTCGCGCTCCGGACCATCGCACCGGGGGCTTACCGCCGCATCGTCGACGTCGTGCGTTCGATCGCGCCGTTCTTCGACGACTTCGTCCTGGAACCGGACGCGGTCAACCCCGGCGTGATCCAGCTCGGCTGGCGCCACACATCCGACGATGCGCTGTTCACGGCGGATTCGCTGTCCGATGGCACGCTGCGCTTCATCTGTCTGGCCACCTTGCTGCTCCAACCCTCCCTGCCGTCGTTGATCGTGATCGACGAACCGGAGCTCGGCCTTCATCCGTTTGCGATCGCGCAGCTCGCGGCGCTGGTTCGCGCGGCAGCAACCAGGACCCAGGTCATCCTGGCCACCCAGTCCGTCACTTTGCTCGATCAGTTCGATGCCGGCGAGGTGATCGTGGCAGAACGAGATAATGGCGAATCCAGCTTCCGGCGCCTCGACGAGTCGGCGCTCGTGGAATGGAAGCAGGAATACTCGCTCGGCGAGCTGTGGCTGAAGAATGTCCTGGGCGGACGACCTCGGTGATGCTCGATGACGCGAGGGCTCGTACTGGTCGAGGGACAGACCGAGGAACAGTTCGTCAATGACTGCCTCGCGCCCTACCTGCACACAACGGGGTTGATCCTCGAACGACCCACGATCATCGCGACGAAGCGAACCGTGGGAGCTGCGCACTTCAAGGGTGGCATCGTCAGCTACAGCCAGGTACGACGCGAGCTTGGATTGCTGCTCCGCGACACCGGCGCCTCGGTCATCACCACGCTGATCGACTACTACGCGCTGCCCATGGACTTCCCCGGCATGCGCGACCGACCGGCAACGAGCCCCAGGGACCGGGTAGCTCATGTCGAGGCTGCGTGGGCTGAGTCCGTCGGAGACCGGCGCTTCGTTCCGCACCTCGTCTTGCACGAGTTCGAGGCCTGGGTCTACGCCAACCCGTCGCGCCTGGAAGCATGGATGTTCGACGACGACGTCCGCGTGATCGAAGCGCTCGCGGCGGTCGCAGCCGCACACGAAACCCCCGAGGACATCGACGAAGGACCGAGCAGCGCGCCCTCGAAGCGACTCCGCGCGGTCTTCACGCCCTATCAGGGGACGCTGCACGGGCCGCCCGCCGTCTCCGCAATCGGCATCGATGACATTCGCGCCGTCTGTCCGCACTTCCACGACTGGCTCGACCGGCTGGAAGCCATGGCCCGGACAGGCGGCGCCGACGCTCACTGACGTTGCGCACATCGGCCGCATCGGGAGTGGCGGCCCACGATCGCAGCGGGCCGCCTCGCCGACGAGCGCCTGATCTCGCTGCCGTGGATGGCCGGCAAGTGGATGCGTGGCGACGACCTACGCGATCCTGCGCCACAACGGCGTCGAGCTCGGCAAGCGCGAGTTCCTCGGCAGCGTGCCGATGCACAGCTGAGCGCAGCGCAGCTGAGCTGAGCGCAGCGCTCACCAGCTCGACTGCGTCGCCTGGATGAAGCTGTAGGGATAGCCCAGGTCGAACGCCGAGGCCTGATCGAGCGCCGCGAGCTGGCCCGGGGCGAGCTCGAGCTCGGCGCCCGCGAGGTTGGTCTCGAGCTGCTCGACGGTGCGCGCGCCGAAGATCACCGACGTGACCTGCGGCCGGGCGAGCAGCCAGGCGATGCTGACCGCCGACGGGCTCTTGCCGGTCTCGCGCGCGACCGAGCGCACCGCCTCGAGGATCTTCCAGTTGCGCTCGGAGTCGTAGCGCGCAAACCGCTCGGCCTTGCCGCCGAGCCGGCTGCCGGGCTCGGGCGGCTTGCCGCGCTCGAACTTGCCGGTGAGAAAGCCGCCGGCGAGCGGCGACCACGGCAGGATGCCCAGGCCCTCGTCGCGGCACAAAGGGACGTGCTCGCGCTCGAGCTCGCGCACCAGCAGGCTGTACTGGGCCTGCAGCGTGACGAACGCCGCCCAGTGGTGGGTCCGCGACAGCCACAGGCTCCGCATCAGGCGATACGCGGCATAGTTCGAGCAGCCGATGTAGAGCACCTTGCCGGCTCGCACCAGGTCGTCGAGCGCGCGCAGGGTCTCGTCCTCGGCGACCGTGATGTCCTGCATGTGGATCTGGTAGAGGTCGATCCGGTCGGTGCGCAACCTGCGCAACGAGTCGTCGACGCACTTCATGATCCGGTACCGCGAGGCGCCGCTGCGGTTGGGGCCCTCGCCCATGGTGAAGCGGAACTTGGTCGCGAGGACGATCTTGTCCCGGGCGCCGCGCGCCGTGAGCCAGTTGCCGAGCACGCGCTCGGACAGGCCGTCCTGGCCGTAGACATCGGCGGTGTCGACGAAGTTGATCCCGGCCGCGACCGCGCGATCCAGCACGGCGTGGGCGGTGGCCTCGTCGGAGCCCGCCTTGTGCATGAACGACTTCTCGTCGGCCTCCCCGAAGGTCATCGCGCCGAGGCACAGGCTCGAGACCTTCACGCCGGACGATCCAAGGTTTCTATATTTCATCTGTGTTACCTCGGCGCGGAAGGTAACACCGCCGGTCCAGGGCCGGCGCGGCTGGGGCCT
>DASWRS010000087.1:0-44280 GCA_036403075.1 Kofleriaceae bacterium | reverse complement strand
ACCGCGGATCGCCCGGCCGACCGGCTCGCGCCGCGCGGCGACGCCGGGCGCAGCTTCGCCAGCCGCCCGCTGTGGCAGCGCCTGGTGATCGTGTTCGCCGGCCCGGCGGCCAACCTGGTGCTGCCGGTGGTCATCTACTTCGTGTTCTTCGCCGGCCACAGCGTCCTGCCGGCCGCGGTGATCGGCGACGTGTTCGACGGCGGCGCCGCCGCCCGCGCGGGGCTCGAGCCCGGCGATCGCGTGCTCGAGATCGACGGCCGGCCGGTGCGCTACTGGGAGGAGATCGAGACCGCGGTGCGATCGTCGCCCGGCAAGGAGCTCCACCTCCGGGTCTCGCGCAACGGCAAGGTGTTCGAGCGCTACCTGACGCCGCTCGAGGAGACGGTGCGCTACCGCGACGGCGCGGTCCGGCTGCAGGGCCGGGTCGGCATCACCCACGCACCGTTCGCGCCGCTGGTCGGCGTGATCGACGGCGACTCGCCGGCCGCGCGCGCCGGCCTCGCCACCGGCGACCTGATCATCAGCATCGACGGCCAGCCGGTGCGCAACTGGAGCGACGTCCAGCACCACCTCGGCCGGTTCGCCCGCCGCACCAGCCTGGTGTACTTCCGCGGCCACGAGCTGCCCGGCGCGCCGCAGATCGAGCTGTTGTCGGCCGGGTTCGCCGACCTGGTCCCCGACACCCAGCTCGACGCGACGCTGAACCGGCAGACCTACACCGGGCTCGAGCGCGCCGAGATGTTCGTGGCCCACGTCGACGCCGGTTCGCCGGCGGGCGCGGCGGGGCTGCGGCCCGGCGACCTCGTCACGGCGCTCGACGGCGTGCCCGTGGCGCACTGGGTCGACCTCGACCAGCGGCTCCAGGCCCAGCCGTCGCGGACCTTCCGGCTGACCTGGAAGCGCGCCACCGGCCGCACCACCGAGACCATGTCGGCCGATCTGACCCAGGTCTGGCGCAAGCACCTCGACGACTACGGCCACACCGTGACCCGCCTGGTGTTCGGCGCGCGCAACGACGTCGACCGCGGCGCCGGCGCGACGATCGCGATCGAGGGCCGGTTCGGGTTCGCGCTCGGCAAGGCGCTCGAGCGCACCCACGAGACGATCTCGACGATGGTGTCGGGGTTCTTCCAGATCCTCGGCGGCGACTCGCCGGGCGACGCGCTCGGCGGGCCGCTGATGATGTACCGGGTGGCGTCGGTGTCCGGCAACCAGGGCTGGGACAGCTTCCTGCTGATGCTCGCGCTGATCAGCATCAACCTCGGCCTGATCAACCTGCTGCCGGTCCCGATGCTCGACGGCGGCCACCTGCTGGTGTTCGCGCTCGACGCCGCCGGCCGCCGGCCGCTGTCGATGCGGGCGCGCGAGCGGGTCCAGCTCGCCGGGCTGATCGTGCTGGGGCTGATCACCGTGCTCGCGCTGCGCAACGACGTCATGCGCTACCTCCTGCGATGAAGCTCCTCGGCCTGGATACCGCGACGGCGACCGCCGGGATCGCGATCGTCGACGACGCGGCCGGCGTGCTCGCCGAGGCACGGCATTCGACCCGCGGCCGCGGCGCCGATCTGCTGGTCGCGATCGATCAAGTGTGCCGCGAGGCGGCGGTCGCGCCGGCGGCGCTCGACGCGATCGCGATCGGCGCCGGGCCGGGCTCGTTCACCGGGCTGCGGATCGGCATGGCGACCGCCAAGGGCATCGCGTTCGCCGCCGGCCGGCCGCTGTGGGCGGTGTCGTCGCTGGCCGCGCTCGCCGACGACGCGGCGCACGAGCTCGCCGGCGATCCGCACTTCGTCGACGTCGACCCGGTGATCTGCGCCGCGCTCGATGCGCGCCGCGGCGAGGTGTTCGCGGGCTGCTTCCGGCGCGGCGCGGTGCTCGCCGACGAGCGCGTGCTGCCGCCCGCCGAGCTCGGGCCGTGGGTCGCCGAGCTCGTCCGCGCCGCCGCCGGCGCCGGGCCCGCGCCGGTGGTCCGGTTCGCGGGCGATGCGCTCGACGCGCATCGCGAGCTCGCGGCGCTCGCCGCTCCGCACGCCTGGCTCGCCGCGCGAACCCCGTCGGGCGCTGCGGTCGCCCGGCTCGCGCTCGCCGGCGCCCGCGCCGACATCACCGTCGGTGGCGCGCCGACCTACATCCGCCCGTCCGAGGCCGAGGTGAAGTATCCCGACGGCGTACCCGGTGCGCTGCGCCGCCGCGATCGATGAGGAGCGGGCGCACGCCCCGAAACGCGGTGTGCGTGCGTGGCAAAGATCGCAACGCTCGTGAAACCATGCGGACACGATCCGAGCGCAGGGAGATCGAGGATTGCCGCGAGCGGATCGGCGGACTATCGTAGATCCAGGTATGCAGCTCCCCGCCCTGGAGGCTCAGTGACGACCACGACCGAGGGTTCGAAGCACGCCGTGCTGGAACAGCTGACGCAAGAACACCGACGGCTCGACGAACAGCTGAAGATGCTCGAGCGCCGGCGCGCCCTCACCCCCGCCGAACAGGTCGAGATCGCCCGGCTGAAGAAGCAGAAGCTCCTGACCAAGGATCGGATCGCCCGGCTGTCGTGACGACATGCTGACCGAAGCCATGATCGAGAAGATGCGGGCGATCGGCCTGCGTCTGGATCGATCCGGAATCTTCTGGCACGAGGGCACCGCCGTGACCCACGCGCGGCTGCACCAGGCGCTGCTGCGCTGGCTCGACGTCCGCGACGACGGCCGCGACATCGTCCGGCTCGACGACAAGCGCTACGCCTACGTCGAGATCGAGGACGCGCACCTGCGGGCCTACAGCGCGCGCTGGGCCGACGACCGCTGCCTGGTGCACTGGGACGATGACACCGAGTCCGAGCTCGACTACGGCTCGCTGAGCCAGGCCGCCGATCACGCGCTGTACGTGCGCGTCCGCGACAAGCTGCGCGGCCGGATCGGCGGGCCGGCGTACCACGCGGTTGCCGAGCGGATCATCGAGATCCCCGGCGGCTTCGCGCTCGACGCCGCCGGCCGGCGCTGGCCGATCGCCAACGCGGCCTGAGGTGCGAGGCGGCCGAGGCGCCCCGGCCGACACCGATCCGCCGTCACCCGACCGAGCGGGCGCGCGCGCGGTCGATCACCGCGGCGATCTCGTCGTCGCCGAGCACGTGGTTACCGCCCTTGGCGGCCCGCAGGACCTCGGCGACCAGCTCGGCGGTCGGCTCGTAGCCGCGCTTCTTGAGCCAGTAGACCACGTTGGACTCGCCGGAGTAGTGGCCGATCTCGATCGCCTGCTCCTTGCCGAACATCCCGGCGGGCACGCCGGAGTAGATCCGATCGGCGAGCCAGGCGTCGCCCTTCTTCTCGGCCTTGATGATCGCCGCGGCGTGGACGCCGGTCGCGGTGCGGAACGCATCGCTGCCGGCCAGCGGATACTGCGGGTGGATCGGCACGTGGGTGGCGCGCGACGCGGTCAGACTCCACTCGACGAGCTTGGACAGATCGCGGTCCGGCAGCTCGCCGAGCAGCTTGAGGTTCAGCAGGATCTGGTCGAGCGCCGCGTTGCCGACGCGCTCGCCGATGCCGAGCGCCGTACCGTGGATCCGGTCGGCGCCGAACTCGATCGCGAAGATCGAGTTGACCACGCCGAGCCCGCGGTCGTTGTGGCCGTGCCAGTCGATCCCGACCTCGGGCCGGCCCGCACCATCGAGCACGTTGCGGGTGAACCTGAGCAAGTTGCGGATCCCGTCGGGCGTGGCGTGGCCGACGGTGTCGCACACCACCAGCCGCGACGCGCCGTGCTCGACCGCGTTGGTGAACAGCCGGGTCAGGACGTCGGGCCGCGACCGCGTGGTGTCCTCGGTGACGTACGACACCGGCAGGTTGTAGCGCCGCGCGAGATCGATCGCGTCGGCGCTGAGCTTGAGCATGCGCGACAGGTCCCAGTCCTCGGCGTACTGCCGGATCGGCGAGCTGCCGATGAAGCACAGCACCTCGATCTCGATCCCGACCTGCTGCGAGATGTCGATCACCGCCTGGACGTCGTGCTGGTGGGTCCGCGCCGCGCAGCCCGGCTTGACGTGCAGCCGGTTGGCCTTGATGTGCGACGCGATCGTCGTGACGTCCTCGACCGCGCGCTTGCCGGCGCCGGGCAGCCCGATGTCCATCGTGTCGATGCCGAGGTCGTTGGCGAGCTCGACCAGCCGCAGCTTGTCCTCGATCGTCGGATCGGTCACCGACGGCGACTGGATCCCGTCGCGCAGGGTCTCGTCGAGGAACTGGACCCGGCGCCGGGGCGACAGCGGCGCGACCTTCTCGATCGAGTTCCAGTCGTAGATCAGCTCGTGGTCAGTCATCGCGGCCTCTCTTCACTATAGCCTCCGCGGACCGGACCGCGGCGGCGATTGTCGCCGGGGATCACGCCGGCGATCACACCCTAGGCCCGAGCCAGGCCGAGCTGGGCGCGCAGCTTGACGTGCGCGGCGCTGTACGCGAACTCGACGAGATCACGGTCGAGGTCGCCGATCTCGCGCGCCGCGGCGACCGCCGCTGGGACATCGCCGCACAGCAGCATGCCCACGCGGTCGGCGGTGCGCGACAGCGAGCGTGCCCAGGTCGACAGGTTGACGCCGTCGCCGCGCGACAGCAGGCGCAGCGCGGCGGCCCGGGCCTGGACCCGGCTCGCGGCCGGCAGCTGCGACACCACGTCGGCCGCACCCGACGCCAGCGGGTCCTCGATGCCGATCACCGAGCCCGAGGCCTCGCGGAACACCGCGAGCACGACCGCGCGCAGCACGCGGCCGGGCCGCGACGCCCCGACCGCGCGCCCGGGCCACAGGAACGTCATCGCGCGGGCCAGGCGGAACATCAGCTCGGGCCGCTCGGGGGCGGTCAGCGCATCGTCGCCCGCGATCAGCACCGGCGGATCGGCGGCGACCACGTGGATCTGCGTGCCGAGCTCGACCCGCGAGTACACCGGCGCGATCGGGACGCCGAGCAGCTCGGCGCACAGCTCGCGCAGCCGCGCGAACGGCGCCGGCATGTCGGCGTCGTCGACCTCGGTCCCGGCGTCGACGTCGCCGTCGGCCAAGGTCATCGGCGCGAGCGCGTGGACCGCCGGCGCCACCAGCTCCATCATCGCGCCGAGCTCGGCGCCGTCGTCCTTGTGGCGCAGCATCGCCCAGTGGTCGCGGCCGAGCGGGCGCAGCGGGATCGCCGGGGCGCGCACGCGCTGCTGGTCGTAGACCTGGGCCATGTGCGGGTCGGCGGTGCCGAGCGCGACCATGGTCGACGCGGCGAGGAACGCGGCGTCGAGGTGGCCCGATGCCTCGGCGCTCTTGACCAGGGTCGCGCCGCTCTGCGGGTCGGAAATCGCGTTGCGCCACTCGGCGCGGATCGGCTCGAGCGTGTCGCGCCGGGTTCGCCCGCCCGCGCGCTGGGCGAGCCGCAGCACCTCGGCGTCCTGGGGGCTGATCCGCCGCGCGCTCGCCACCGCGGCGGCGCCGGCGTCGGGATCGTCGAGGTGATCGAAGTACAGCTCGGCGAGCCGCAGCCACGCCCGGACCTCCTCCGCCGAGCCTCGCCCGCGCAGCCGGAACAGCAGGCGGCGCAGCACCTTCTCGTAGCGCCGCAGCTCGCCGCGCTCGATCAGGAGCGACGCGACCACGCCGACCGCCTCGCTGCGCAGCGGATCGAGCTCGACCGCGCGCTCGAGGTGGAACAACGCCTCGGCGTCGTCGCTGCCGAGCGTGGCGTCGATCCGGCCCTTGTAGTCGTGCGCGGCGGGGTGGTCGGGGTTGATCGCGAGCGCCTGGTTCAGGTGCGGGCGCGCCGCGTCGGCGGCCTCGGCGTCCTCGCCGCCCGCCATCCACTCGGCCCAGCCGAGCGCGGCGTGGTAGTCGGCCTCGCCCGGCGAGCGCGTGATCACCGACTTGACGTGGCCGACCGCCTGCGCCCACTGGCCGCGCGCCATCAGCTCCTCGGCGACCCGGAAGCTGAACTCGGTGTCGATCCCTGGCGGTGGCTGGACCAGCTCGCCGCCGGCGAGCTCGCGGTCGTAGCCGGCCCGGGCGCGCTCGTCGGCCAGGGTGTCGCGCGCGACCTGGTAGACCCGGCGCAGCTCGTCGAGCTTGGCGCGGTCGCGCGGGTCGCGGATCACCGGCGAGTCGCGATCGAGCAGCGCGCTGCGCACCGCGAACGCGGTCTCGATCTCCTCGGGCCGGGCGCGGCGCCCGACCATCAGCACGGCGTAGTGATCCGCGTTCTGGATCCGCTGGTGCTCCGCGGTCAGGAGCTGGCGCGCCGCCGCCGCGTCGTCGCTCTGCAGGCTGGCGGCCTCGAGATCGGCGGTCGACACCACGCCGGAGTCGCCGTCGCCGTCGTCGAACTCGATCGGCACGGCGCCGCCGTCCTCGCCGGCCGCGGCCTCGCCGAACCCGAGGTCGTCGAACAGCAGGTCGAACAGCTCCGAGCCGACCGCGGCGGGCCGGGTCGGCACCCGGGCCATGGACGGCCGGTCGGCGGCATCGCCCACCGGCGCGGCCCGTCCGGCGCCGAGCCCGATCTCGGGCGCGGTCGCGGCGATCGCGTCGCACAGCAGCAGCGCGTCGATCGCGATCCGGGCCTGGGCGCGGTCGCCGAACACGCGCTCGATCTCGCCGATCACCGCGCAGCTCTCGATCGCGGCGATCATCGGGTCGCCGAACACCCGGCGGAGCTCGGCCTCGAGCCGGCGGCCACGGTCGGTGAGCTCGAACGCCATCGCGTCGAGCCGCGCCAGGCGATCGAGGTCCTCGACCGCGGTCTCGCGCAGCCCGTCGAGCACGACCTCGACCATGCGGAGCTGGATGCCATCCGACGGCTCGGTGCCGGTGTCGAACCGCCACGCGCCCTGCGGCCAGCGCAGCGCCTGGACCAGCTTGTGGCGGGCCTGCTTGCCGAGCTGGTCGATCAGCTGCTCGACGGTGAGGCTGCGCAGCGCGACCAGCGCCTCGCCGAGCTTGATCCCGGCCCGCGCGGCGTGCGCGACCGCGGCCCGGTGCTGGTCCTCGCTGATCACGCCGCCCGACACCAGGAAGTGGCCAAGGGTCTCGTCGCGCGGCGTCGACGACATGCTGACCGGGTTGCCGTCGACGAGGTCGACGGTCTTGGACACCCGGCCGCGCTTGAGCATCAGCCTGCCGGTCGCGAGCTCGTCGTGCAGATCGAGCAGGACCGCGGGCAGCGGTCGCATCGCAAGCTCACCCGACCGCGCGGCCATGTCGGCGACAGCTTATCACTCGGCGACGTGGCAGGCGGCCTGTGCGCCGTTCTGCAGCACCCGCAGCCGAGGCAGCTCCCGGAAGCACGCCTCGGGCTTGTCCTTCACCGGGCAGCGCGGGTGGAACGGGCAGCCGGCCGGCGGGTCGATCGGGCTCGGCACGTCGCCCGGCAGCAGGATCCGGCCGCGCCGGGCCTTCGGATCGATCCGCGGCACGGCCGACAGCAGCGCCTGTGTGTACGGGTGCTTCGGCGTGCGATACAGCGTCCGGGACTCGGCCAGCTCGACGATGCGGCCGAGGTACATCACGGCGACCCGATCGCAGATGTGCTGCACGATCTTGAGGTCGTGCGAGATGAACAGGTAGGTCAGCTGCTCGGCGTCCTGCAGGTCCTCGAGCAGGTTGACGATCTGGGCCTGGATCGAGACATCGAGCGCGCTGATCGGCTCGTCGCACACCACGAACTCGGGCTTGCACGCGAGCGCCCGGGCGATGCCGACGCGCTGGCGCTGGCCGCCGCTGAACTCGTGGGGATAGCGCCGCGCCGCGTCGCCGCGCAGCCCGACCCGCGCGAGCAGCTCGGCGACCCGCTCGGCGCGCTCGCCCGCCGACGCCGCGAGCCGGTGGATCACGAGCGGCTCGGCGATCGCCGCGCCCACGGACATCCGCGGGTTGAGCGAGGCGTACGGGTCCTGGAAGATCATCTGCATCCGCCGGCGCAGCGGGCGCAGCTCGCGCTGCGACATCGCGGTGATGTCGGTGCCGCCGAACGCGATCCGTCCGGCGCTCGGCTCGAGCAGGCGCAGGATCGTGCGGCCGAGCGTCGACTTGCCGCAGCCCGACTCGCCGACCAGGCCCAGGGTCTCGCCGCGCCGGATCTCGAGGCTGACATCGGTCACCGCCTGCACCGTCGCCGGCATCCGGCTGATCGCGCGCCACAGCCGGACGTGCGGCGCGACCCCCGCGCGGCGCGGCCACGCCAGCTTTACCGGGAAGTGCTTGGACACGCCGCGGATCGAGACCAGCGCGTCGGCCGTGGCCTCGGCTGCCGCCTCGGCCGGACCGTCGGCTGGACCCTCGACCAGACCCTCGGCGGCCGGCGCCTCGGCGCGCCCGGGGATCGCCGTCATGTCGCGTCCTCGACCGGGAAGTGGCAGCGGACCCACGACGCGCCGAGCGGGACCAGCGCCGGCTCCTCGGCGCGGCAGCGCTCGGCCGCGGCCGGGCAGCGGTCGGCGAACTTGCAGCCGTGCGGCAGCTCGCCCAGCGCCGGCACCATGCCCGGGATCTCGACCAGCCGCGTGCGCTCGGCGATCGCGGTGCCCTCGCCGTAGCTCGGCACCGAGCGCAACAGCCCCGCCGTGTAGTGGTGGCGCGGCGCCGCGAACAGGGTCTCGGTCCGGGCGCGCTCGACGATCCGGCCGGCGTACATCACGATCACCTCGTCGCAGGTCTCGGCGACGACGCCGAGATCGTGGGTGATCAGCAGGATGCTCATCCCGAGCTCGCGCTGCAGCGAGCGCAGGAGGTCGAGGATCTGGGCCTGGATCGTGACGTCGAGCGCGGTGGTCGGCTCGTCGGCGATCAGCAGATCGGGCTTGCAGGCCAGCGCCATGGCGATCATCACGCGCTGCCGCATGCCGCCCGACAGCTGGTGGGGGTACGCGTCGACCCGATCCTCGGGCGACGGGATCCCGACCCGCTGGAACATCTCGATCGCGGCCGCGCGGGCATCGCGGCGCGACCGGCGCTGGTGCAGCCGGACCGCCTCGGCCACCTGCTCGCCGACCGTGAACACCGGGTTCAGCGACGTCATCGGCTCCTGGAAGATCATCGCGATCCGGTTGCCGCGGATCTGGCGCATCTCGGCGGGCCGCAGCGCCAGCAGGTCGCGGCCGGCGTAGCGGATCGTGCCCGACGCGATCCGGCCGGGCGGCGACGCGATCAGCCGCATGATCGACAGCGCCGTGACGCTCTTGCCGCAGCCCGACTCGCCGACCAGGCCGAGCGTCGTGCGCGGCGCGATGTCGAACGCCACGCCGTCGACGGCGCGGACCCAGCCGTCGTCGGTGCGAAATTCCGTGACCAGGTCGCGGATCTCGAGCAGCGTGGTGGGCTCTGCGGCCGGCACCGCCATGTCGGCGCCAGCCTAGCAGCGCCGGCCGCCGCCACCAACTCCCCGCGACCCACTCCCCGGGCACCGCGAGCGCCGGGATCAGAACCGGTAGGCGGCGGTCGCGGTCGCGCTCAGCGGGATCCCCGGCGTGAAGTGCATCTGCTCGACCACCGGGCCGCCCGGCATCACCGCCGACGCGTCGGCGAACTGGGCCTCGCGCCAGTCGGCGTCGAGCAGGTTGTTGATCGTCACGCCGAGGTCGAGCTTGCCGAAGCTGCGGCCGGCGATCAGATCGAAGATCAGGTAGCCCTGCGCGGTCAGCGTGCCGTCGTCGTTGCCGGGGCGATCGGCGATGCCGCGGGCGCGCAGCGCCACGAACTGCGCGCCTTGCACGAGGGTCACGCCGCCCTGGCCCATCAGCCGGGGCGCCAGCGCCAGGCCGTCGCTGTTGCCGGCGTTGTGCACCAGGGTCGAGCGCGCGAGGCTGACGCTGCCGTCGAGCCGCAGCCACGGCACTGGGCTGTAAGTCGCCTCGAGGTCGACGCCGTAGCGCCGGGTCGCGCCCGAGGCCTCGGTGCCGCCGGCATCGCCGCTCCACACCAGCTCGGAGTCCAGGTCCAGGTACCAGGCGTCGGCGGCGATCCGCGCGTGCGGGATCGCGGTGGTGCGAAACCCGGCCTCGGCGCCCACGCCGCGGGCCAGCGCGCCGTCGCCGCGGCGGGCGACGCTGGACCGCGCGTCGTTGGAGTGAAACCCGCTGCCGGCGTTGGCGAACAGGTTCCACGCCGGCGTCACCTCGGCCTCGATCGACAGCTTGGGCAGGACGATCGCGCGCGATGCGCTGCCGCCGGTCGACGTCATCGGGTCGCCGCGGGTCGCCGGGTTGCGGTCCTCGACCCCCCAGCGCAGCTGCTCGATCCGCACGCCCGGCAGGACGTGGACGTGCGGCAGCACATGGATCGTCGCCTCGGCATAGCCGGCGACGTCGACGATCTGGTCGTGGTCGTCGTTGCACGGGTTCGCGCCGTGGTCGAAGCAGCCGGCGAGCCGCGCGCGGTCCTGCGCGTGCCACAGCGCGGTATCGACGTGGTCGTCGCGGACCTGAACGCCCGCGGTCAGGTAGCTGTCGAGCCCGGCGACCGACAGGTGGCGCTCGTAGCCGGCGTCAAGGCCCCAGACGTAGCGCGCGTCGTCCTGCTCGATCTGGTCGCCGTGCACCGGGTCGCGGGCGAACAGCGTGAAGTCCGAGAACAGCTGCAGCCGGTAGCGCAGGCCGAACAGCGACGCGCGCCACAGCCCGCCCTGGTCGTCGCGGACGCGATAGCCGAGCTGCACGCTGGTCCGCGAGGTCTCGCCGCCCTCGGACGGATCGAGCGAGCCGAACCGGCTGATCTGGTGATCGGCGACCGCGGACTCGGGGACCTGGCCCGACGCATTCCAGCGCGCGGCGTACCAGGTGGTCTGGAGCTCGAGCTCGCCGGGGCCGACGGGGCCCCGCCACTTGACCAGCGCGTTGCCCTGGCGGAACCGCTGCCGGTTGTCGAACGGCCCGTCGGTGTCGCCGATCTGCGCCGCGATCAGCGAGCGGTCGGCGATGTTATCGCGGAGCTCGGGGCTCGCCATGCCGACGATCCGCCGGTTGTACTGGTCGAAGCTGCGCGGCCCCGCGAGCGGCGCGCCGCCGGCGACCCACAGCGTCGCGCCGTCGATCTTGTCGACGGTCTGGAGCTCCATCGCGCCGGCGGTGTAGAAGTCGCCGAACCGCGCCGAGTACGGGCCCTTGTGGACATCGACGGTCGCGATCGTCTCGGGGATCAGGAAGTGGGTGTCGGCGTAGCCCTGGCCGTGGCCGTGGCTCGGCAGGTTGACCGGGACACCGTCGGCGTAGATCGCGATGTCGGTGCCGTGGTCGGCGTCGAACCCGCGGATGAAGTACTGGTCGGACTTCCCGCCGCCGGCGTGCTGCGACACCATCAGCCCCGGCACCTGGCGCAGGATGTCGGAGACCTGCGTGCGCGAGCGAACCCGCAGCTCGTCCTGGGACAGGTGGACCGACGACGCCGACTCGGCCGGCGCCTGATCGCTGATCTCGATGACCTCCGAGTCGGCGTCGCCCGGCTCGGCCGGCGCGTCGATCGGCGGAGCGGGCGCTGCCGACGCGCGCGTCGCGCCGGCACCGAGGACCAGCCCGAGCACCAGCCCGGCGACCGTCGGGCGTCCTCGAAGTGACGAGCGGACCGGCGTCACGCGGGCCGTTGTATCACGCGCCAGTTGTCCCACAGACCACCTACGAGCCGGCGGGCCCCGCGGATCGGCCGCAAGGAACCCGCGGTGCAACGGCTACATGAGGAGCGGATCCGGCAGGTCATGCTCGTCACCTAAACGGCCCCATGGCAAAGTGCCGACGGAGGTAAACCGATGCCGCTACGCACGTTCCACATCCAGGTGGGCGATCAGGTGTTCCTCGAAGAAGGCGGTGAGGAGATCGGCGCCGTCCGCCGCGTCGCCAAGGATCACGTGGTGATCTACATCGAGGGCGCCGGTGACTTCACCCTGACCGGCCCCGAGATCGCCGCCGTCCACGACGGCAAGCTCCGGCTCGATCCCGAGAAGCTCGACCCGGCGCTGCTGGCCGCGGCGCGCACCGCCCACGATCACGAGACGGAATAGTCACCGGGCCGTCACTTCGGCGCCGGGCGCTGCTGGCCGCACGTCGGCAGGCCGGCTGGCACCGCGATCGTGAAGTTCTTCGGATCGATCGTCGGGTTGACCGTGCGCTGGCGCCACTCGACGGTGAGATCGGCCTTCTGCTTGCTCGGCGACGTGAACCGCGACTTGCCCGGGACGCGATGGTCCTTGCCGTCGGGGTCCTTGGCGTTGTCGAACGCGGCGTTCTTGACCGACCACTCCGGCTTGCCGTCGGGCCCGACCAGCTCGGTCTCGACCACGTCCCAGCGTTGGCCCTGGTCGGCGATGCCGATCGTCTGCTTGCCCTCCGCGCCGGCGAGCTCGACCCGGTAGACACCCTTGCTCGCGTCCCAGGTCACCGCGCCGGTCGGCTGCGCGATCACCGGCGGCGTGCCGAGCGCGAGGTGCAGGAAGTCGTCGGGCGCGAGCTCGATGCCGAAGAACGACGCGATCGACTGCTTGGTGCACGGCCCGGTCAGCACGCAGTTGTTCTGGTAGTTGACCGACACGAACTGGTTGCCGTCGCACGCCATCTCGGCGACGGTGCTGCCGCCTGCCGGCGACAGCGCCGCGACCCGGACCTTGGCGCCAGCCTCGCCCATCGCGAGCACGTCGCCCTTGAAGCGATCGCCGTTGAGCCAGTACTCCATCACCGCCTCGCCCTTGAACGAGTGGAGCTCGGCCTTGGCCTGGTTCAGGCGATCGACGACCTCGGCGACGGTCGGCGACGGCCCCGCCGGCTTCGGTGTATCGCCGTGCGGGCAACCACACGCGAGCAGGATCACGGCCGCAGGCGAAGCGAGTCTCATGCTGGTGTGATAGCAGAGCCCGCCGGTTCCACCCAGCCGCGCCCGGCCGCGCCCGGCCTCGCCCGGCCGCGCCAGGCTAGCCGCGCGCCGGATCGCTGCCGCGCTCGACGGGCCGCAGGTGCTTGCGAACCAGCTTGCGCAGGTGGCTCCGGTCACTGTGCGCGACCCGCGCGGCCTCGGACAGGTTGCCGCGGGTATGCCGCAGCAGCTCGGCGACGTACCAGCGCTCCCAGCGGCCGATCGCGCGCTCCTTGGCGTCGCGGAACGACAGCGTCGGGTCGAACTCGTCGGTGACCACGGCCTGGCCGTCACCCGCCGGCACCACCGCCACCGGCGACGCCGCGACCGGCGCGCGGACCTCATCGTCGAGCAGCTCGAACGCCAGCCGGGTGGTGCCGATCGTCAGCTCGCAGCCGTCGGTGACCACGGCCGACTGCACCAGGTGCGGCCCCATCAGGATGCCGTTGGTCGAGCCCAGATCGCGGACCCAGTGGCCGCGCTCGGTGCAGCGCACCGCCAGGTGATGGCGCGACACCGTCGGATCGGTGAGCACCAGGTCGTTGTCCGCGGCGGTGCCGATCGACAGCTCGCGGCCATCGGACACCGCCTCGCGCCCGGCATCGAGGCCGTCGGCGACGCGGATCCGGAGCTGGTGCAACAGGGGCGGCGGCTGCGCGGCCGGCGCCGGGCGGGTCGTGAGGGTGTTCCCGAGGTCCATGCCCGGCGCCTGTGCACCTGATGGACCATCCCCGGGGGCACCGCGCCTCACGCCAAGTCCGCGGCCCGGCGCCGATCGACGCGCCGCCGAGCACCGCGGCCTGCAGGCTGGCGCCTGCACTGCGGGCGGCCGCCATCACCCGCGGCCTAGCGCAGCAGGTGCTCGAGCAACGCCATCGTGTCCGCCGTGCGCTCGACCTGCTGCTTGACCAGGTCGGCGCCGCCGTGGCCGGCGTTGCGCTCGATCCGGAGCAGGATCGGCGCGTCGCCGGTCTGCGCCGCCTGCAGCACCGCCGCGAGCTTGCGGGCGTGCAGCGGATCGACGCGGTCATCGTGGTCGGCGGAGTCGAACACCACCGCCGGATAGGCGCGGCGGCCGGCATCGATCGCGACCCGGTACGGCGAGTACTGGTAGAGCGCCTTGAACTGCTCGGGGTCCTCGGCCGAGCCGTACTCCGGCACCCAGGTCTTGCCCGAGCCGAACAGGTGGTAACGCACCATGTCGAGCAGCGGCACCGCGCAGATCACCGCCTTGAACAGGTCGGGGCGCTGGGTCACCGCGGCGCCGACGAGCAGTCCGCCGTTCGAGCCGCCCTGGATCGCGAGGTGGCCCGGCGACGTCCAGCGCTCGGCGATCAGGTACTCGGCCGCGGCGATGAAGTCGTCGAACACGTTCTGCTTGGCCAGCAGCTTGCCGGCGCGGTGCCAGCCCTCGCCGTACTCGCCGCCGCCGCGCAGGTTCGGGATCGCGACGACCCCGCCGCGCTCGAGCCACACCGCGCGCGAGCTCGCGAACCCCGGGGTCAGGCTGACGTTGAACCCGCCGTAGCCGGTGAGGATCGTCGGGCTCGATCCGTCGCGCGGCGCGCCCTTCTTGTAGAGGATGAACATCGAGATCCGGGTGCCGTCCTTGGACGGAAAGAACACCTGCTCGGTGGCGAGCTGCGCGGTATCGACCGGCAGCGTGACCCGCGCCCACTCGGTCAGCTTGCCGGTGTGGACCGACGTCTTGTAGATGATCTGCGGCTCGGTGAACGAGCTGTAGCCGATGTAGCCGGTGTCCTCGTCGGGGTTGCCCGACATCCCCGCGGTGCCCAGCGGCGGCAGGTCGAGCTTGCGGACCAGCTTGCCGTCGAGGTCGTGGACCTCGAGCTCGTACGCCGCGTTGCGCAGGTAGGTCAGGACCAGGTGCTCGCCGACGATGCTGGCGCGCTCCAGCGTCGCCTCGCTCTCGGGAACGATCTCCTTCCACGCGGCGCGCTCGAGGTGCGCGGGATCGACCTTGTAGACCCGGGTCCTCGGCGCGCCGTCGTTGGTGCTGACGTAGAAGTGATCGCGCCAGGCCTCGACCTCGAAGATCGCCTCGACGCCCTCGGCCAGCGGCGTCCAGCCCGCCGCGTGCTTCCGGGTGTCCCGGACGTAGACGTTCGACGAGTTCCAGCCGTGCTGGATGGTCGCGAACAACCAGTGCCCGTCGCGCGACAGCTGCGCGCCGAGGAACGTGCCGGGGTTGCCGGTCGCCGGATGGATCACCGGATCACCGGAGACCGGCGTGCCGAGCTTGTGAAACCGGATCTCGGCGAAGCCGGGGCGGTCCGCGACCGTCACCTTGTCGCCGACCGGCGGCACCCAGGTGTAGTAGAAGCCGTGGTTGTCGGGCGTCCACGACGGCATCGCGTACTTGGTGCCCTCGAGGACGTCGGGCAGGTCCTTGCCGGTCACGACATCGTGGACGTGGGTCACCATCTCGTCGGAGTTGTGCTCCTTGACGCCGTACGCGACGTAGCGGCCGTCCCAGCTCGGCGACCACGCGCCCAGGCCCTTGCTGCCGTCAGCGCTCCACTGGTTGGGATCGAACAGCACCTGCTCGGCGCCGGCCTCGCCCTGCTTCCAGTAGACGATCGTCTTCTCCTTGTCGGCGTGCTTGCGGGTGTAGAAGTACCGGCCGCCGCGATGGACCGGCGCGCTGATCGCATCGTAGTAGAACACCTGCTTGAGCCGCGCGACCCACTCGTCGCGATGCGGCGCCGCGGCGAGCACGCCGCGGGCGTAGTCGTCCTGCGCCGTCATCCACTGCTGGACCTCGGGCGAGGTCTCGTCCTCGAGCCAGCGGTACGGATCTGCGACCTTCTGGCCGTGCAGGGTGTCGCTATCGGTGCCGACGCGCGTCGTCGGCCAGGGATGTACCGGTGGCATCGGGACCTCGGGAGCCTTGGCCTGGGGTTCTGGGATCGTACGCGCCGGTGGATCGACCGGCAGGCGTCCGCTCTGCGATCCTCCGCCGCAGGCAACGACCGCGATCAGCAGGAGCTTGCGCATGTCGCGTGATGTACACCGGTCTCCGCGATCGGTCGAGCGAATCCGGCGCCGTCGCACGCTGCGCTGCTACGGGCTGCCGTACTGCGTCAGGTCCACGCGCCAGCGCCCGTCGACCTTGATCAGCGCGATCCGCGCGCGGCCGCCGGGTGACACGACCTCGACCACCGCGTGATCGCCGCGGTCCTCGATCACCGTGATGTCGGTCGGGTCGGCGATGCCCTCGGAGCTGCCGATCGAGATCAGGTCCTTGGCGGTGTAGCGCTGCGAGGCGCCGACGAGATCGGTGGCGCGCCGGGCCTGGACGGCGAGCTGGTCGCGGGTCGCCGGCCCGAGCAGCTCGAACACGGCATCGCGGTCGCCGGCCTTGGCGGCCTGGATCACGTCGCGCACCGCGGCCTCGGGGCCGGGCTGGGTCACGCGGCAGCTACGGCCGGCGACCGCCGCGGCCAGCGCCATCGCGGCCAGCGCGCTCGCGACCGCGGCGAGCGTCGAGCGCCGCGAGGTCAGGGCGAGCGCCACAGCCCCAGCTTCTTGCGGACCTCGGCCATCGTGCGCTGCGCGATCGCCCGCGCCTTGGCCGCGCCCTGCTCGAGGATGTCGTGGACGCGCTGGGGCTCGGCGATCAGCGCCGCCCGGCGTGCGGCGTAGTCGGCGAAGTGCGCCGTCAGGTTGTCGGCGAGCCTGGCCTTGCAGTCGACGCAGCCGATCGCCGCCGTGGTGCAGCCGTGCTGGACCCACGCGAGGTCATCGGCCGAGGACAGCGCCCGGTGCATCGTCGCGACGTTGCAGTCGTCGGGGTTGCCGGGGTCCTCGCGCGCGACGCGCTTCTCGTCGGTCACGGCGCGACCGAGCAGCTTCTTCAGCGCCGAGCCCGGGCCGCCGTCGAACACCGCGAGCGGGACGTGGTTGCCCAGCGACTTGCTCATCTTCTTCTTGCCGTCGAGGCCGAGCAGCTTGGGCAGGTTGGTCAGCAGCGGCTCGCACTCGGGGAACACCTTGCCCCAGCGGTGGTTGAAGCTGCGCGCGATCCGGCGCGCGAGCTCGATGTGCTGCACCTGGTCCTGGCCGACCGGAACGCGCTCGGCCTTGTAGAGCAGGATGTCGGCGGCCTGCAGCACGGGGTACTGGAACAGACCGACGTTGATGTTCTCGGGTTGCGATGCCGACTTGTCCTTGAACTGCGTCATGCGCTCGAGATCGCCGAACCCGGTGACGTTGGTCAGCACCCAGCCGAGCTCGGTGTGCTCGGGCACCATCGACTGCAGGAACACCAGCGAGCGGTCCGGATCGATCCCGAGCGCGATGAGATCGATCACCATCTCGGTGACGCGCCTGGCCATCTCCTTCGCCTCGTAGTCCTGGGTCAGCGCGTGATAATCGACGATGCAGAACACGCAGCGGTATTCGTCTTGCAGCGCAACCCAGTTGCGAACCGCCCCGAGATAGTTTCCCAGGTGGAGCTCCCCCGTCGGCTGGATCCCCGAGAAGACCGTTTTCATCGGCGTTCTGTGTACTTGTGACAGGAATAACCGTCAACTAGACTGTGTGCCGCAGCGTCCTCACCGTCGGGAAAATCGCTGCCCCGTGGAGAAAGTCATGCAGATGCGTCCCCTAGCTCGGTGGATCGGAAGCGCAGGGCTGGTCCTGGGGCTGACGGGGTGCGTCGTTCGCGACACGGGTCCTGTGAATCCTGGCTACGGCTACGGCTACGGCTACGGCTACGGGTATGGCGCCGGCACCGGCGCGCCGGGCTACGCCTCGGCGAATCTCTCGGTTGGCGAGCCGACGCCGTACACCGTGTCCGGGATGCCGCCGGAGCCGCTCTACGAGCAGATGACGAGCTCGCCCGGCGACGGCTTCGTGTGGATCGACGGCTACTGGCACTGGAACGGCTACGAGTGGGTCTGGGTCAACGGCCGCTGGGAGCGCGATCAGACCGGCTACGTCTACGTCGAGCCGAACTACGACTACGTCGCCGATCAGTACGTCTACACGCCAGGGTACTGGGCACAACCCGAGCGCACGCCGCGCGGCTGGCGGATCCGCGATCATCGCGACGGCCGGCCGACGATCGTCACGCCGCCGGTCGGTGTCGGGTCGCGTCCGCCGCCGGTGATCGGTGGTCGCCCCGGCCGCCCCGGGCCCGGCCCCGGCGGCGGCCCCGGCGGAACGATCGGCGGCGCGATCGGACGCCCGGTGCGTTCTCCGGGGAGGGTTCCGGGGACGACCCCGGTCTATCCCGCCCGCGGCGGGTTCCCACAGGATCGGCCGGGGGTGTTTCATCCGGGCCCCGGACCTGCGCGCACGCCGATGCGCGCCGGCGCGACCACGCCGATGATCGAGCCCGGCCCGGGGCCCGCGGCGCCACCGCCGGCCGGCAGCGTCGGCCAGGACCGCCCGATCATCGCGCCACCATCCGCGGCGGCCCCCGGCGCGTCGGCCAGCCCACCGCCCGTGACCGGCAATCCATCGCGCCATCCGCCTCCCGGCTGGCGTCCCTCCGGCGCACCCGGCGCTCGGCCGTGGGGCCCGCCCGCGACCGGCGGCCCGATCTACGTCAACCCGTCGAGCCCGTCGCAGGTGCCGCCCGCGATGCACCCGCCGCCCGCGACCGGCGGCCCGATCTGGGTCAACCCGACCGCCCCGTCGCAGCCACCGCCCGCGACCGGCGGCCCGATCTACGTCCACCCGACCGGCCCACAGGTCTGGCACCCCGGTCCCGCACCCTCCGGCGGTCGGCCCTCTGCGCCGTCGTCTCCATCGGCGCCACCGCCCGCGGCCGCGGCTCCCGTACACGTGCCGGCGCCGCCGCCACCGCCACCCGCACCATCGTCGAGCGGCCGGCCGGCGCGCAGCCCGCGATAGCCGCCTGTGGGCGGTCGCGCAACGTCAACGCGGCTCGCCGTGGGCGACCGCGAGCGGATGAGGGTCGGGGCTCGCGGGGTTCGCGTATGCCGCGGTGGTGATTCGGCGCAGCCCGCGATGGCCCGATGAAGCGGGCAGGAGCCGGGCGAGGCTGTGGACGTTCGCGCGACGCCACGCGGCCCGACGTGGGCGACCGCGAGCGGATGGGGGTCGGCGGCGCGACCGTGACCAGGATTGGCAGGCCTTGCCCCGCAGATACCTCGCGGGGTTCGCGCAGGCGCCGGTGGTGATTCGGCGGGCGCGTCCCCGACGCCCATCCGCGCAGCAGCCCACGGCGGGCCGCGTGCACGCGTTCTCCCCGGCGCGGCCACGTGTCCGCGTTCTCCCCGGCGCCCGCGTCAGGCGACTCACTCGACGCGCAGCGTGCGCTCGAACTCCTCGGGGTTCGAGCTGGCGTAGATCGCGGTCTCCATCGAGACCAGGCCGCTGTTGACCAGCTCGAGCAGGTGCTGATCGAACAGCTGCATCGAGTACAGGTCGCGGCCCTTGCGGATCAGCTCGGGGATATCGTTCATCCGGCCGCCGCGCAGGCACTCGCGGATCGTCCGCGTGACCCGCATGATCTCGACCGCGGGCAGGCGGCGCCGGCCGTCCTTGGCCGGCAAGAGCCGGAGCGAGATGATCGCCTGCAGGCAATCGCCGAGGCGCTCGCGGATCACGTCCATCGCGTCGGTCTCGAACAACCCGAGGTAGCGCTGCACCGTCGCCACCGCGTCCGGCGTGTGGATCGCGCTCAGCACGAGGTGGCCGGTCTCGGCGGCCCGCAGGCAAGTCGACGCGGTGTCACGATCGCGGATCTCGCCGACCAGGAGGACGTCCGGATCCTGGCGCATCGCCGCGTTCATCGCGGCCGAGAAGCTCTCGGTGTCCGAGCCGACCTCGCGCTGGATGATCATGCACTTCTGGGGCTCGTGGATGAACTCGATCGGATCCTCGATCGTCACGATGTGGGCGTGGCGGGTCTCGTTGATGTGGCGCAGCATCGCCGCCATCGACGTGGTCTTGCCGTTACCGGTCGCGCCGGTGATCAGGATCAGGCCGCGCCGCGCGTCGGCGATCTCGGCGAGCACCGGCGGCAGGTTGAGCTGCTCGAGCGACAGCACCTGGATCGGGATCAGCCGCATCACCACGCCGACCGCGCCGCGCTGGCGGAAGATCGAGGCGCGGAACCGGCCGCGCTGGGCCAGCGCGTACGACACGTCGATCTCGGCGAACCGCCGGGTGAAGTCGGCCGTGATGCTCCGGTCCTCGAGGATCATCCGCGCGATCGCCTCGGTGTCCTGCGCGGCGAGCGGCGGCACCTTGATCGCGCCGAGCAGCTCGCCGTGCAGCCGGTAGTGCGGCGGATAGCCGACCTCGAAGTGGATGTCCGAGACCCCACGCTCGATGCCGAACGCGAGCAGCTTGTGAAACGCGTTGCGATCCATGTCCGTGCAGGTCAGTTCAGGCCCGGGCGACCGCTGCCGTGCTCGCCGTCGGGGACGGTCTCGGATCGGGTCTCGGCGCGAGCCCGGCGGAGGCTGTCGAGCAGCGGCTCGGCCTCGGCGCTCGGCGCGATGTCGTCGTCGGTCAGCGGCCGCCACACCGCGGGCGGCTGCGCGGCCGGCTCGATCCGGGGCGCGCGCACCGGGGCGCTCGGCCGCGGCATCACCGGATCGCCGTCGCGCGGGATCTGGAAGTCGCGCGTGATCTCGTCCTCGGCGCGGCCGAACCCGGCGCGCGCGATCGGGGTCAGCGCGTGCGCGTTCGAGCCGAGCGCGACCGAGCGCGGCATGTCGCGATCCTCTTCATCGTCCTCGTCGTCGTTCGCGACCAGCGCGGTCGCCGTCGCGGGCAGCGTCACGTTGCGCAGCGCGATCCGGGCCTCGTCGCGCAGCACCGGGAAGCCCTGGCCGGGCCGCGCCATGTAGTAGCCCTGGCCGTAGCGCAGCCCGAGGTCGCGGAGCACGAGCACGTCCTCGAGCTGCTCGATGCCCTCGGCGATCATCACCGCGTCGATGGTCTCGGCGATGTGGCGCAGCGAGCGCAGCATCTCGCGCTTGACCGTCGAGCGCGCGATGCCGCGGACCAGCACGTCGCTGATCTTGATGAAGTGCGGGCGCAGCGACATCACGGTCTCGAGGTTCGAGTGCCGCGTGCCGACGTCGTCGATCGCGACGCCGAACCCCATCCGGGTGTAGGTCCCGAGCGCGCGCTTGAACGACGCGAAGTTCTCGATCGCGAGCCGCTCGGTGATCTCGAACACGATGTTGGCCGGGGTCAGCCCCGCCGACGACAGCAGGTTCCCGACCTCGACCTCGATGAACGCCGCGTCGTAGAACGACATCGGCAGGAGGTTGACGAACAGCCGGTGGACCGGCTCGAGGGTCAGCGCGCTGCGCAGCGCGCCGCGGAAGCATGCGCGGTCGAGCTCGACGGTGAGATCGACCTCGTCGGCGATCGCGAACAGCGTCGCGGGTGACTCGAGCGCGGTGCCGCGCGGCCCGCGGGTCAGCGCCTCGTAGGCGAAGATGTCGCCGTTGCCGAGGTCGACGATCGGTTGATAGAACGAGGTCAACCCGTCGCCCAGGATGATGTCCTGCAGGGTCGAGCGGTCGCGGTGGGCCTTGCGCTCGCGGGCGTTGCGGGTCGCGGCGATCGCATCGGTGACCAGCCGCGCCGCGATCCGCTCGGGCCGGAGCAGCGAGTTGCCGAGCACGCGCGCCGAGCCCACCGTGATCCGCGGCTGCTCGCGCAGCACCTCGCTGATCCTGGGCGCGAGCTTGTCCTCGACCGCGCGCTCGACGTTGGCCGCGAGGCCCTCGAGATCGAGGCGCTGGCCGTGGCGCGGCGACAGGATCACGAAGTAGCCGTCGCCGTCGCCCGACCGGCAGATCAGGTCCGCGGGGTCGAGCATCGAGTCGCGCAGGCCGTCGAGCACCTCGGCGACGTGGTCGTAGATCTCGCTGTGGTGGGCGACGCCGAGATCGAGCTCGACCCGGTGCAGCCGCGACAGGTCGACCAGCAGGCACGACAGCGAGCGGTCGCGCATCAGGATCGCGGTGACCTCGTTCATCCGCTCCTGGTAGGGCCGGAACCGATCGAGCTGGGGCAGCGGCGTGAACTGCCGGCTCGCCGCGCGCGCCAGCGACGGATCGTCGCCCGCCGAGAAGAAGTGGACGCGGCCCGGTCCGCCGCGCTTGGCGCCGCGCACCGCGGCCTCGGCCGCCGTCAGCAGGCCCTCGGGATCCGCGGCGTCGTCGGGCAGCGACGCGACGCCGATCGACACCGACATGCTGCGGCCGCCCGGCATGTCGGCGATCGCGACCGCGTCGCGCAGCCGCGCCCCCTTGGTCAGCGCGCCGGCCTTGCCGGTCTCGGGCATCAGCACCACGAACTCCTCGCCGGAGTAGCGGGCCACGATGTCCGAGCCGCGGACGCGATCCGACGACTCGTCCTCCTGGAGCACCATGGCGATCCGGCGCAGGATGTCGTCGCCGATCTGGTAGCCGAGGTCGTAGTTGACGGTCGCGAAGCCATCGATGTCGGCGATCAGGAGCGACATCGGCTGGCCGTAGCGCAGCGCCCGCGCGCACTCCTCGCGCAGCCGCTCCTGGAACGCGCGGTGGGTGTAGAGCCCGGTCAGGCCGTCGCGCAGGGTCAGCGCGTCGAGCTGGATGCCCATCTGCGCGAGCTGCTCGGTCGCGGCCGAGATCTCGCGGCCGCGCGACTCGAGCTGCGCGACCAGCACGCGCTCATGCTCGCGCAGGTGCTGGTTGGCGAGCCGCAGCTCGGCGACCAGCCGCGCGTTGTCGCGCTCGAGGCGAAACGTGTGGACCAGCTGCTCGACCACCTGCAGCAGATCCTGGAGCTTCCAGGGTTTGGTGATGACGTAGTGCAGGTGCCCGGCGTTGATCGCGCTGATCAGCTCGTCGGACTCGGGGTAGCCGGTGACCACCGCGCGCCGGCACAGCGGCCGGATCTCGGCGACGCGCGCGAGCAGCTGCGCACCCGGCAGGCCCGGCATGCGCAAGTCCGCGAGCACGCACGCGACATCAGGATTATTCTGAACGTGCTCGAGGGCCTCGAAGCCGTTGCTGGCCAGCAGCACCGTGCAGCGGGCTCCGAGGACCCGCGACAGCGCCTTCAGATTTTTGAGATCATCGTCCACGCAGACGACGGTCGGTCTCCCCGCGTCCTCGACGACTGGCTGTTCCGTGTCGACGACCGCCAACGTGCATGAAGTATCGACCCTACCGTGCGGACTGTGAAGAGCTTCGCGCCGCGAGTTCCGGCGCCGCGCAGGCCCACGTACTTCGGGCTACATGCCCCAGATAGTGAACAGCGTGACGGCAAACACGCGCTCGATCAGCCACTTGATCGCGAGCATCGCGATCGCGATCGAGACCGCCGGCATCACTCTGTGTCGATAGCGCACAGGGCCCAGCTCACGCGCGGCTAACCAGGCGATGGGCAGCGCGATCACCACGATCACGAACTGGCCGATTTCCACGCCCAGGTTGAAACCGAGCAGCGGCGCGATCACGTGATCGGGAGGCAGCATCTCCTGGAGTACGCTCGCGAATCCCAGGCCGTGCACGAGGCCGAAGCCGAAGGTGAGCGCAAATCGCCAGCGCACGTCGGGCTTCACGAGGTTCTCGATCGCCGTGTACAGGATCGACGCCGCGATCAGAGATTCCACGATGCGGCTCGGCAATCGAACCCAGCCCAGCGATGCCGCGATCAGCGACAGGCTGTGCGCGACCGTGAACGCGGTGATGATTGTCGCGGTGCGGCGCAGCGTCTCCGCCGGCCGGCGCGTCGCCCAGCTCCCGTCGCGGCGCACCAGCACCACGACCAGCAGCAGCGCGAGCACGAAGCTCACGTGATCGCGGCCGTCCCAGATGTGCTCGACCCCGGCGGCGATCCACGCAGCGAGGCCGACCGGGTCACCGGCATGGACGCGCAGGACCGGATCTGCGGCGCGCACCACCACGGCGTCGGCCGGCTCGCCCGGGGCATGCACGGTCACGATCGCCTCGTGGCGCGCGTCGACGGCGAAGAACGCGCGGAAGTCGAGCGCCAGCCGGGCGAGCTCGCCGGCACATGTGACGTCCCACTCGATGACCACGAACCGGGCATCGGCATCGGCGCGCGCCCGCGGCTCGTCCGCCGGGCACGGCTGCCCCGGATCGGGCGCCAGCGCGATCCAGCGCGCGACGTACGCCGCGACGCCCGGCGTGATCGCCTGGGCGACCGCGGGGCGCGCATCCGGCGCGAGCCCGAGCGGCTCGGTGACGTCGCCCGGGGCGACGGTGAGCCGGATCGTGGCGCGCCGCTCGGCCACGGTGACGTCGACGTACTTGATCGACGTCTGGTGGGCCTCGGCAGGGCGCGCGAGCGCGCCGAGCGTCGCGAGGACGCTCGCGCCCAGCGCGGCGATCGCGCGCGGCCCGGCGGATCGGCTGCCGATCACCGCCTGCGACCTTCGCACGGCCGACCGCGGCGACGAAGCCGCCGCGGCGGGTATTCACCGCTCGCTACATGACGCCGTCTCCGTCGAACCGGGCGACGACGCGGCGGATCGCGCGAACCACCATCGGGGCGTCGGCGCGATCGACCTCGCCGAGCAGCCGGAGCAGCCGCCGGAGCTCGTCGCGCGACGCGACTGGATCGGCGCTGTCCTGGGCCGCGTGCTCGCGCGCGCGCTCGAGGAAGTCCTCGAGCGCGGCGTTGCACCGCGCGACCACCGCGCCGAGCGGCTCGTCGGCCGGCGGCGTCTCGAGCGCCGTCATGACCTCTCCGACCCGCGCCTGGAGGGTTTCGATCGGGCTGCCGACCGGATCGAGGAGCCTCAGCGCGGGCTGGCTACGATGGTCCTTGGCAAGGATTGCTGCAGATACCTGCTGTTGCTGTGTGCTCACGAGAGGCGAAAGTGCAGCCCTCGTGCCTGCGCGGTTCGACGCGTCCGGCGCCGTGGCGGTGGAACGAACGCCCTGTACCGGTGCACGTCGGTCCGGACATGTGCATGCACATGTTCAGGCCTTGCCGCGTGTTGCCTCGTTCGCCGCACCACTCTCACCTGCGCCGAGCTCCGCCGCCGCGGAGCTGCGCGCCGTTCTCGACACGTCGACGCTGCGCGCCGACACGGTTCGACGACCGGGCTCGACTCGACTCGACTCGACCCGGCTCGGCTCGACCCGGCTCGGCTCGACCCGGCTCCGCTCCGCTCCGCGATGATTGGTCATACCGGCACATCCCGTATCCGTGATATCTTTCAAAGTGATGGGACGCGATCAGACGCGCGTGCTGATATGCGCCGTCGCGTCGCTCGCGTTGATCCTCGCGGGCTCGCTGCTCATGGACTGGTACGACCTCACGCTGGACGGGATCACCGCCAACGGCCGGCTCGCGATCGACCTCCAGCATGCCCATGTTTGTGGTCCCGATCACGCCTGCGTGAGCCGGCCGCTCACGCTGCTGGCCGGGATGTTTCCAACCCTTGCCACCGTCACGCTCTGGTCGAGCCTGGGGTTCGCGGTGCTGGTCGCGTTCCAGGCCGGCGCGCGGCTGTTGACCGGCACCGCCCACGACGCGTTCACCCGGCTCGGCTACATGCTGTCGCTGATGGCGATCTCGCTCGCGGTGGCGACCGCCTACCTGTTCGGCCCTGAGCCCGAGGCCGTCAGCTTCGCGATCGTGTCGCAGGTCGGGATCTCGCTGCACCGGACGTGGGCGCCGCTGACACTGATCGCGGGCCTCGCGGTCGGCCTGGTCGCGATCTACATCGCGGTCGTGCGAGAGTCGAGCGACCTCGGCGCGGCGTACAAGCCGGTCACCGTCGCGCCGGAGCAGATCGCCGCACGCCGGCGCCGGGCGACCTCGATGCCGGTCCCGCTCGCGCCGCGCGATGCCACGGGCGTGATGCGGACCCGCGAGCCCACCGGCGTCCACACACGCGAGCCCACCGGCGTGCGGACCCACGAGCCCACCCGCGAGCCCACCGGCGTGCGGACCCGCGAGCCCACCGGCCTGCACCCCCGCGAGCCCACCGGCCTGCGCACCCGCGAGCCGAGTCGCGAGCCCACCGGCGGCCTGCGCACCCGCGAGCCCACCGGCGTGCGGACCCGCGAGCCCACCGGCCTGCACCCGCGCGAGCCCACCGGCCTGCGCACCCGCGAGCCGAGTCACGAGCCCACCGGCGTCCTGCGCACCCGCGAGCCCACCGGCCTGCGCACCCGCGAGCCCACCGGCGTCCACACCCGCGAGCCCACCGGCGGGCGCACCCGCGAGCCCACCGGCGTCCTGCGCGCGCGCTCCGGCACCGATCCGGGGATGACGATCACCCAGCCCGGGATCGGCCCGCTCTCGTCGGGGACACGCTCCAAGAGCGGGCCGCTGCCGGCGATGCCCGAGCACCTGCGCAACCGCCTGCAGTACGTGGCGCTGACCGCCGAGCTGACCGCCGGCGGGATCGACGCGCGCCGCGAGGACGGCGTGGCGCGCCTGGTGCTGTGGCGCGACGTGGTCGGCGTGGTCGCGCGCCGCATGCCGCCCGAGTACGACGGCGCCGCGTTCGTGGACATCGTGTCGACCGCCGGCTCGACCCTGCGGATCGTGCCGTGGACGCGGCTCACCGGCGAGCCGGTCGAGGGCGATCCCGAGGCCCGGCCGCGCACGCTGATCGAGCACGTCGTCGCGCACTGCCCCGGCGCCAAGATCGATCCGGCGACCCGGCAGTTCCTCGACGCCGGCGAGCCCGCGCAGCTGCCCGACCTCGACACGCTGCGCGCCCACGACCAGCGCCTCGCGTAGCGCCGGCCGCGGTCACGGCATCGGTCACGGCACCGATCACGGCATCGCGCCGATGTAGCTCGACGCCGGCCGGATCAGCCGGCCGGTGCGGCGCTGCTCGAGCACGTGCGCGGACCAACCCGCGATCCGGCTCACCGCGAACGTCGCCGAGAACTGCTCGCGCGGCAGGCCGACCGCGTCGAGCAGCACCGCGGTGTAGAACTCGACGTTGGCGGCCAGCGCGCGATCCGGCTTGCGCTCGCGCAGGATCTTGGCGGCCGCGCGCTCGACCGCGCGCGCCAGGTCGAGCCGCGGGCTCGCCAGCGGACGCACGGCCTCCTCGAGCACCGCCGCCCGCGGATCGCGCACGCGGTAGACCCGGTGGCCCATCCCCATGATCCGGCGGCCCGCGGCGAGCTCGGCGAGCAGCCAGGCCTCGGCGCGGTCCGGGGCGCCGATCGCGTCCAGCATGTCGAGCACCGGCCCCGGCGCCCCACCGTGTAGCGGGCCCTTGAGCGCGCCGACCGCCCCGACGATCGCCGAGACCAGGTCCGATGCGGTCGAGGCGATCACCCGCGCGGTGAACGTCGACGCGCACATCGCGTGATCGATCACGGTCACGAGATAGGCATCGAGCGCGCGCACCGACGCCGCGTCGCCCGGCCGGCCGAGCGTCATCCGCAGGTAGTCGGCGGCGTGGCCGAGCGCGGGGTCGGGCGCGACCGGCGCGAGTCCGGCGCGGCGCCGGCTCCACGCTGCCACGAACACCGGCGCGGCGCCGATCACCGATGCCGCCGCGGCGAGAGCCCCGGCGTCGCCGGTGTCCGATGTGTCGGGCGGCAGGTGCGCGAGCGCGGTGCGCAGCGCGTCCATGCCGTCGCGGTGCGCGAGCGCGTCGCCGAGCCGCGGCATCGCTTCCCACGCCGCCGCGCGCGCCGCGCCCAGCACCGCGTCTCCGAGCGCCGCCGGATCCGCGCCGCCGGCCTCGAGCACCCGCCGCGCCGCCGCCTCGAACGAGATCGCACCCGCGAGCTGCTCGACGTCCGCACCCGCGATCACCAGGCGGCCCCGCTCGCCGTCGACCTCCGAGATCCGGGTATCCGCCACCACCACGCCTTCGAGTCCTGGATTCGTCATTGCTGCACCTCCTGCTGCCCATGTAGCGTCGGCGTCATGGTTGATCAACGTAGAATCGACGATCAACGTTGGGTCGATGCGGCCACCGCCGCGCGCCACCTCGGGATCTCGGTGCGCTCGCTGTACGCGTACGTCAGCCGCGGCCGGGTCCGCAGCATGCCCGGCGAGCACGGCCGGCCGCGGCGCTACGCGCTCGCCGATCTCGAGCGGCTGCGCGTCCGCCGCGACGCGCGCGCGGGCCACGGCGCGGTCGCCGCTGGCGCGCTGCGCTGGGGCGAGCCGGTGCTCGACTCGGCGATCACCGCGATCACGGCGCGCGGCCCGGCCTACCGCGGCCGGCTCGCGGTCGAGCTCGCGGCCTCCGGCACGCCGTTCGAGAACGTCGCCGAGCTGCTGTGGTCGGGCTACCTGCCCGAGGCGCGCGTCGCCTGGCCGCGCAGCGCGATCCCGCTCGCCCAGGTCGCGCGCCTGGTCGGCCCCGATCCGCGCAGCCCGCTCGACGTCATGCCGCTGCTGATCCAGATCGCGGCGATGGCCGATCCCGAGCGCGGCGACCTCCGCCCCGACGCGCTGATCGCACGCGGCCGCCGATTGATCCCGCTGCTCGCGGCGGCGCTCGCGCCGGGGTTCGTGCCCGCCGCGGTCAGCCGCGCGCTCGGCGCGACCAGCGTGGCCGAGATCGCCGCGCGCGCGATCGGCGTGGCCGACGAGCTCGCGCCGGTGCTCGACCGCGTGCTGGTGCTGCTCGCCGACCACGAGCTCAACGCCTCGAGCTTCACCGCGCGGATCACCGCGTCGACCGGCGCCGATCCGTACGCCTGCGTGGCCGCCGCGCTCGCGACGCTATCGGGGCCCAAGCACGGCAGCGCGTCGGAGCAGGTCGCGCGGTTCGCCGATGGCATCGGCTCGCCCGAGGCCGCCCGCGCCGCCGTCCGCGCGCTGCGCAAGCGCGGCGAGCTGCCGCCGGAGTTCGGGCACCCGCTGTACCCGGCCGGCGATCCGCGCGGCCGCGCCGTGCTCGATCTGGTCGCCGAGCTGCCCGCCACGCGGCGCGGCCGCACCCTGGTCGCGATCATCGAGGCGATGATCGACGCGACCTCCGAGGCCACCCCCAACGTCGACGTCGGCCTCGCCGCGCTGACCGCGGCGCTCGGCGTGGCGCCGTGGGTCGGCACCGGGCTGTTCGCCGTGGCCCGCGCGGCCGGCTGGCTGGCCCACGCGCTCGAGCAGCGCGCCACCGGCCAGCTGATGCGGCCGCGCGCCCGCTACACCGGCCCGCCGGTCATGTCACTCGGGTTGCCCGGGTCTGCCGGGTCGCTCGGGTTGCCCGGGCCGGTCAGGTAGCTGGCTTGGCCGCCGGTGCCGCCGCGACGCCGCTCGGCTGCGCCGGATCGAACTCGGCTTTCGAAACCGGTAAGCCGCGCAACACCAGAGTGAGCACCGTTCCGGCGCCCTGAAGGTACGTCCGCGGCAGGAACAGATAGTAATTCTTCACTCCGTCCTCGGGCGCCGGGCCGTGCACCTGCGTGCCGGGATTGCCGGTCAAGAGGCGGGTGCGTTCCCCGGGGCCGAGCACGAAGCCTGGATCGATGATCCCGAGCAGAGACTTCTTTGCGGAGCCGCGGCGGCCCACGGTCATGCCGCAGCCACGGGTGTTGAACGGGGTCTTGCCGACGTTCTCGAGGATCACCCATTCGGTGTTGAGCGCCTCGGGGTTCTCGGCGGCCTTGATCTCGACGAAACGGATCGCCATAGGGGGGGCGCAGCATACACGTCCACCGTTGCAATCGGGCGCAAAGCATCGATAATCGCTGGCCATGGCCAAAGAGGTGATCCGTGTGGTCGCGGCCGTCATCGAGCATGATGGCCGCTACCTGATCACCCAGCGCAACGCCAACGCCGTGCTGCCGCTGCTCTGGGAGTTCCCCGGCGGCCGGGTCGAGGCCGATGAGGACGAGACCGACGCGCTGATCCGCGAGGTCAAGGGCCGGATCGGCGTCGAGATCGTGGTCGGCCGCAAGCTCGGCGAGCACGTCCACGACTACACCACGTATCAAGTCCAGCTCACCATGTACTCGTGCCGGCTGCCCGCCGAGGCGCGGCCGTACCCCGCCACCGTCGCCGATCTGCGCTGGGTGATGTCGCGCGACTTCCTCGACTACGCGTTCCCGCCCGCCGACGAGCGGACGATGTCCAAGCTGCTCGGGCTCGTGCGCAACTGACCCGCGCCGCGCGCGGTCAGCTGATCAGCCGGGCGATCACCACGGTGAGCGCGAGCGCGATGCCGATCGCGCCGATGAACAGCGCTGCGAGCAGCCACGGCGGCACGGCGCGGATCGGGGCGGCCGCGACGCTCGCCCAGTCGACGTTCTCCGGATATTGCTGGCCGACCGGCGACATCAAGTTCGCGGCGTGCTGCGCGTCGAGGACGCTGCCGTCCGGCATCCGCTGCGGCAGCGACGGATAGTCCCCGGGATCGGAGCCTCGCAGCTCCGGCATCGCCGAGCCGGGCCCGCCTGCCGGCCCCGAGGACATCTGCGGCCCCGAAGACACCTGCGGTGCCGAGGACATCTGCGGTGCCGAGGACATCTGCGGCGCCGAGTCCATCTGCGGCATCGACGACCCCGGCGACCCCGCCGCTCCGGCCTGCAGCGGCGGCCCCGGCAACGGTGCGCCGCCGCGCGATGGCTCGCTCGGAAACACCGTCGCGCCGGTCGCGATCTGCTCGCTCAGCTGCGCGTTCATCACCGGATAGCCCTGAGCGCGGGGCCCCGGCGGCGACGACGGGCTCTGCGATCGCGGCGACGCAGCGAGCGGCGGCGGCATCCCCGGCAGCGGCGCGCGTCCCGACCCGGCGTTTCCGAGACCGTTTCCGAGGCTCGACCCGGCGCCAGGACCCGCGCCACCGGGGCCCGGCCCCGGATGACCGAGCTGGCTCGGGTGACCGAGCTGGCTCGGGTGACCGTGCTGGCCCGGATGACCGTGCTGGCCGACCTGGCCCGGATGGCCGTGCTGGCCCGGGTGACCAACCTGGCCCGGATGGCCGTGCTGGCCCGGATGACCGTGCTGGCCCGAATGACCGTGCTGGCCCGAATGGTCCTGGCCCGGATGACCGACCTGGCCCGAATGGTCCTGGCCCGGGTGACCGTGCTGGCCCGGATGGCCGACCTGGCCCGGATGACCGTGCTGGTCCGGGTGACCATGCTGCCCCGACGCACCGCCGGGGCCCCCCGGCCTCTGCGTCCGGGCATGTGCCAGCAGCGCCGCCGACGAGCCTGCCGCCGGCGCCGGCGGCGACGGCGGCGGTGTCAGGTGCACCAGCTCGGCCCCGGCGATCATCGTCGGCATGTTGGCGAGATCGGGGAACCGGCCCGACGACGGCGCACCGGGCGGCCTCGCCCCGGGCGCGGCGGCTCCCAGGTGGCTCGCGGCCTCCGGCGGCGGCACGGCCATCGATGGCGCGATCCGCGTCGCGTCATCGGGGTAAGAGACCGGCCCGCGGGCCGCCAAGCGCTCGAGCTCGTTGACCCGCTCGAGCGGGTTGGACTCGATCCGCGTCCGCTCCGCCGGCATCTCGTCGTCGGCCTCGCCGCGCGACCCCGCGCCGAGGTCATCGAGCACGAACGACATCGCGCCCGCGGCGTGGCGGGCACCGAGGTCCGCCGGCGGGCGCGCTCCGAGCTCCGCCGGGTCGTCCTCGGGGTCGGCGCCCCAGGTCACGCCGGTGTCGACCGAGACGTCGCGGCCGGCGATCAGCTCGCGCATCCGTCCCGAGTGTTCCTCGATCTCCTGGCCGAAGTACGCGTCGAAGAACCGCGACACGTCGACCGGGCCCGAGCCGATGCCGCGGTGGTGCAGGTAGCCGAGCAGCGCGTCACCGAACGCCTCGGCCGTCGGGTAGCGATCCGCCTTGTCCTTGGTGATCGCGGTCATGATCACCCGGTCGAGCGCGGGATCGATCTCGGCGTCGATCGTCGACGGCGGCTTGACGTCGCACTCCATCACCGCCTGGTAGGTCTCGTACGGCGACGTCCGCTTGAACAGCCGGCGGCCGGTCAGGAGCTCGTGGCCGATCACGCCGAGCGCGAACACGTCGGTCCGCCGGTCGACGTTGTTGGCCACGCACTGCTCCGGCGACATGTACGCGAACTTGCCCTTGATCGTCCCCGAGCGCGTCCGGGTCTCGCGCAGCTCGGCCTTGGCGATGCCGAAGTCGACGAGCTTGACCACGCCCTCGAAGCTGATCACCAGGTTCTGGGGCGAGATGTCGCGGTGCACGATGTTGAGCGCCCTGCCGTTCATCGCCTTCTCGTGCGCGTAGTGCAGCCCGGCGCACGACTGCGCGAGGATGTTGAGCACCAGCGGCACGGGGATCCGCGTGTTCGGCAGCCGCTCGGCCGCGCGCCGCACGATCATCGCCAGCGACAGCCCGGCGAGGAACTCCATCACCATGTAGTAGCGGCCCTCGTGCGAGCCGAGCTCCATCGTCTGGACGATGTTCGAGTGATCGAGGTGCGCCGCGAGCCGGGCCTCGTCGAGGAACATCTTGACGAACTCGGCGTCGTCCGCGAGGTGATCGTGGAGGCACTTGACCACGACGTACTTCTCGAACCCCGCCGCGCCGCCGATCCGCGCGAGGTAGATCTCCGCGGTCCCGCCCAGCGCGAGCAGCGCCAGGATATCGAACTTGCCGAGCCGCTTGCCGAGCAGCTGGCCCGCCCCTGCCGGAATACCGGACATCTGCAGCTATCATACCCCGCCGCGGATCGGATAGGGCGGCTCACCCCGCCGCCGGCCCCGCCGCTGGCCCCGCTACCCGGCGCGGATCACAGCGCTCAAAGCTCCATGATCTCTTTCTCTTTGGCCTTCGAGATGTCCTCGATCGTCGCGATGTACTTGTCGGTCAGATCCTGGATCTTCTTCTCGCCGTTCTTGCGCTCGTCCTCGGTGATCTGCTTGTCCTTCTCGGCGTCCTTGACCATGTCCATCGCGTCGCGCCGCGCCGACCGCACGGCGACGCGGGCCTCCTCGGTCTGCTTGCCGACCACCTTGGCGAGCTCCCTGCGGCGCTCCTGCGTCAGCGGCGGGATCGGGAGCCGGACGAGCTCGGAGTCGGACACCGGGTTGATGCCGAGGTCGCTCGCGCGGATCGCCTTGTCGATCACCGGGAGCATCGACTTCTCCCACGGCTTGACCGTGATCAGCCGGGCGTCGACGACCTGCACCGTGGCGACCTGGTTCACCGGCGTCGGCGTGCCGTAGTAGTCGACCTTGATCCCGTCGAGCATCGCGGTGTTGGCGCGTCCGGTGCGGATCTTCTGGAGATCGCGCTTGAACGAATCGACCGCCTTCTTCATCCCGTCTTCGGTGTCGGTGGTGATGTCGTTGATCATGGTGCCCTCGTCTGGTTCGCGAACCGGGTCTGCTGGTTGTCCCTATCCATGACGATCGTCGTCCCGACCGGTTCGCCGCAGACGACCCGCTGAATGTTGCCACGCGTGGTCATGTCGAACACGATGATGCGCATCTCGTTGTCGCGGCACAGCGCGAACGCGGTGCCGTCCATCACCCGGAGGTCCTGCCGGAGCGCGTCGTTGAAGGTCACCGTGGTGTAACGCCGTGCGTCGCCGTGCTTGACCGGATCCTTGTCGTACACGCCATCGACCTTGGTCGCCTTGAGCAGGATCTCGGCCCCGATCTCCATCGCGCGCAGCGCCGCGGCGGTGTCCGTGGTGAAGAACGGGTTGCCGGTGCCGGCGCCGAAGATCACGACCCGGCCCTTCTCGAGGTGGCGCATCGCGCGGCGGCGGATATACGGCTCGGCGAGCTGCGACATCGGGATCGCCGATTGCACACGCGTCACCACGCCCTGCTTCTCGATCGCCTCCTGCAGCGACACCGCGTTCATCACCGTGGCGAGCATGCCCACGTAGTCGGCGCTCGCCCGGTCCATGCCGCGCGCCGACTCCGAGACGCCGCGAAAGATGTTGCCGCCACCGACCACGACCGCGACCTCGACGCCGAGCTTCGCGGTCTCGGCGATCTCGCTCGCGACGTGCGTGAGGACCTCGGGGTTGATGCCGTAGCCCTGCTGGCCCATCAGCGCTTCACCCGAGATCTTGAGGAGGATGCGCTTGAACGCCGGCTTGGCCATCGCCGACCGACCTTAGCGCCGCGCCGTGCGGTTGGGAACCCGGCTACGGCGATGTTAGGGCGCTGCCCGCGACCGACAGGAGCATCGACGCCAGCGCGCGGACCTTGTCGATCGACATGTCGGCGGCGACGGTCATGACGTCGCCCTCGGCGGTCGCGGTCAGCCGATCGACCATCGCCGCGGCCGGCTGGATCTGGGTCTGGGCCACGCCCGCGAGCTTCGCGGCCTCGTCCGGCGTGGTCAACCGGACATGGAGCCGGCCCTGCAGGCCATCGCCGACCCGGAGCGTGCCGTACATCGCCAGCGGGCGGACGCCGCCGACGGCCATCTGGTCGAAGATCAACGCCTTGCCGTTGACCACGAGCCACATCGTGGCGCCGGGCTCGAGCCGGTCGAACGCGGCGACGAAGCCCTGCGAGCCGCGCAGTGGCGCACCGCCCCGCAGCACCGCGCGCAACGCGTCGGGAGTCGACCGGGTCGCGCCCACGAGCACCAGGGTCGAGCGATCGGCGAACGTCGCCAGGTTGCGGGCGCCGTTCTTGCTAGCGACCAGCAGCACGCCGCGATCGCCGGGGACCGTCGTGACCGTGGTGCCCGGGGCGACGTTGCTCTGGAGACAGGCGACCGTGCGATCGCGCTCTGGACCGCGGATCACGACCACGGTGTCCGACGTGTCCTTGGTGCGCGTCCCGATCGTCACCGAGTCGATCGCCTGGATCGGATCGAAGCCGCAGCGGCGCTGAACCTCCGCCAGGTTCGCCCCGACCGCCTGGGTGAGCCGCGGCAGGTACTCCTTCCACAACGCGCTGGCGCGCAGCGCCCGGATATCGATCCCGAGCACGATGTCGGAGTCGAGCGGCAGGAAGCTGAGCGGGTCGGCCGCCACCATCGGCTCGGCCGACGGGGCCAGCTTGTTCGACGGCGGCGCGGCACCCTCGTGATAGCACGCGGCCGATGCCAGCACGAGCGCGAGCGAGATCCTCAGCATGCACGTCGCTACCACATCGGCCGTCCGGAAGACACGCCCCGGCGACGCCCGGAGCGACGCCCGAGCGCCGCCGATCACGGCGACGACACGACCAGCACCCAGGCGGCGTGCGCGCCTGCGGCCCCGATCACGCGCTACGTCAGGCCGGCCTGCTTGGCGACCTCGGCCGCGAAGTCGCCCTTCTTCTTGTCGAGGCCCTCGCCGAGCTCGAACCGCACGAACCGGCGGATCTTGATGTTCTCGCCGATCTTGGCGATCAGCTCCTGCTGGAGCTGATCGATCGTCTTGTCTGGGTCCTTGACCCACGACTGATCGAGCAAGCAGATCTCCTTGATCCACTTCGTGATCTGGCCGTCGACCATCTTCTGGACGACGGGCTCGGGCTTGCCCGTCTCCTTGGCCTTGGCGACCAGGACGTCGCGCTCGCGGTCGATCACGTCCTGCGAGACCTCGTCGCGGCGCACGAACTGCGGGTTCATCGCCGCGATCTGCAACGCGACCTCCCGGGTGAACGCCTGGAAGTCCTCGTTGCGGGCGACGAAGTCGGTCTCGCAGTTGACCTCGACGAGCACGCCGATCCGGCCGCCGCCGTGGATGTACGACACCACCGCGCCCTCGGTCGCCTCGCGGCCCGCCTTCTTGGCGGCCTTGGCCAGGCCCTTGGTGCGCAGGTAGTCGATCGCCTTCTCCATGTCGCCGCCGACCTCGGTCAGCGCCTTCTTGCAGTCCGCCATGCCGGCGCCGGTGCGCTCGCGCAGGTCCTTGATCAACGCCGCAGTGACTTCCATGACTCAGGGCTCCTGATCGGGAGACGCGGACGCCTCCGGATTGAACATGCTGCCGCCCGTCGACATCTCGACGCGCGGACCATCGCCGCCCGACGATACGTGGATCACGCGCTCACCGGTGTCCTCGCGCTCCTGGCCGCGGGTCCGCGCGTTCTCCTTCCAGATCTTGGCGCCGAGGATCGCCGCGTCGGCGATCTTGGACGCGAACAGCTTGATCGCGCGGATCGCGTCGTCGTTGCCCGGGATCACGAAGTCGATCTGATCGGGGTCGCAGTTGGTGTCGGTGATCGCGACCACCGGGATCTCGAGCTTGCGCGCCTCGTCGACCGCGATGTGCTCCTTGTGCGGATCGATCACGAACAGCATGCCCGGGACCTTGGACAGGCCCTTGATGCCGCCGAGCGACTTCATCAGCTTGTCGCGGTCGCGCTTGATCATCACCTGCTCGCGCTTGGTCAGCGCGAACAGCGTGCCGTCCTCTTCCATCTTCTCGAGCCCGCGCAGCCGCTCGAGCGAGCCCTTGACCGTGCGGAAGTTGGTCAGCGTGCCGCCGAGCCAGCGCTGGGTGACGTAGTGCTGGTTCGAGCGCGTCGCTTCCTCGACGATCACGTCCTGCGCCTGCTTCTTGGTGCCGACGAACAGGATGGTCTCGCCGCGCGACGTGGTGTCGACCACCGCCTGGAACGCCTGGCGGAACAGCTTGACCGTGTGCTGCAGGTCGATGATGTGGATGCCGTTGCGGGCGCCGAAGATGTACTGCTTCATCTTCGGGTTCCACCGGCCGGTGTTGTGCCCGAAGTGCACGCCCGCCTCGAGCAAGGCGCGCATGCTGATGGGATTTTGCGCCGTCGCTTCTGCCATCGTTTCCATTGTCAGCCTTTCCCGTTGGTTGCCACCGACACCGTCTTCGATCCACGGAAACCCCTTGCGGAGCCACGGCCACGGATCTCGGATGTCGTGCGTATTGCCCGATGATTCGGGCGGGCGTTTCTACCACGCGGCAGGCGTGTTGGGCAGATCCCCGGCGCCAGAAACCACGGGGGCTATCCGGCTGAATTCATGGCGATCTGGCCCGCGCCGGACGTCACACCACCTCGATCTGCACCTCCGAGGTCGTCATCAGCTTGTGGATCGGGCACGACGCGATCGCGCGGTGGACCTCCGCGCGCTGCTCGTCGGTCAGCGGGCCGAACAGCTCGACGTGGACGCGCAGGCGGTACACGCCGGTCCGCTCCTGGCTGTCGTCGCTCTCCACCCGGGTCTCGACGCGCTCGAGCGGGATCCCGCGCCGCCGGGCGAACCACATCGCGGTCATCGACTTGCAGGTCGCGAGCGCGGTGTCGAAGAAGTCGTGTGGCCCGGGGGCGGCGTCCTGGCCGCCGGTGGCCACGCCGACATCGGACGTCAGCGTGTGGCTGCGGATCCGCACGGTCTGCGGGTACTCGCCCGCGCGAATGGTCTGCGACTCGACGGCGGTCATCGGTGGTCCTCCGGCCAGGGAATGAATTCGGCATCATCGCCCGGGATCACCGGGAACTGCCGCGCCTTCCAGGCATCGCGGGCGCGGTCGATCCGGTCGCGCGACGACGCGACGAAGTTCCACTCGATCAGCCGTGGGCCGACCGGCGGACCGCCCAGGACGAGCACGCGCGCCGCGGTGCGCGCCGCGAGCGCCGCGGGCACGCCGCCGCGCAGCACCGCGAGGTGATCGGCGCCGAGCGCGTCGTCGCCGACGGTGAGCTCGCCCTCGATCACGAACACCGCGCGCTCGGCGGCGCCCGCCGGCAGCTCCAGCGACGCCCCGGCCGCGAGCTCGAGATCGACGAGCAGCGGTTCGCTCGGGTGGCGGATCGGCGACCGCGCGCCGAACGCCTCGCCGAACAGCACGCGGCCGCGGACGCCGGGCGATGGCGCGACCTCGGGCAGCGTGGCCTTCGGGTGATGCTCGAAGCTCGGCTCGACGTCCTCGCTGGCGTCGGGCAGCGCCAGCCAGATCTGGACGCCGTGCATCGCGCCGCCGGCGGCCCGGAACGCGGGATCGGCGCGCTCGGAGTGCACGATGCCGCGCCCCGCGGTCATGACGTTGATGTCGCCGGGCCGGTTGACCTGCACGGTCCCGAGGCTGTCGCGGTGGACGTTCTCGCCGGCGAGGAAGTACGTCACCGTCGACAGGCCGATGTGCGGGTGCGGCCGGACGTCGAACCCGACGCCGGGTGCGAGCGTGATCGGGCCCATGTGGTCGAGGAAGATGAACGGGCCGACCACGCGGCGCCGCGCGGCCGGCAGCAGCCGGGCGACCGTGATCGTGCCGACGCCGCGCGGCCGGCCCTCGATCACGAGGTCGATCGCGTGGTGCCCGGCGGCATCGACGCACTCCGGATCGGTCACGGGCAACGTGCTCATGCCCGGGACCTTAGCGCGTCGCGGCGACCGCGGACGCGGCCGGCTGCGCGCCACGCGCAGCGATGAACGCGACCAGCCGCGCGATCCCCCGGCTCGAGCGCGGATCGTTGCGACCTAGGCGGCCGCGGCTTCCAGGCCGCGCGCGAGCTGCTGGACATAGCCGCCGCCGAACAGGACGGCGTGGACGGCGAGCGGATACAGCTGCCAGAGCCGCAGCCGCTCGCGCCAGCCGTCGGCCAGCGGCCAGACCTCGTCATAGGCGGCGACCAGACGATCGCCCAGGCCGCCGAACAGAGCGAGCATGGCCAGATCGATCTCGCGGTGGCCGCAGTAGACCGCCGGGTCGAACACGACGGGCTCGCCGGCGCCGGTGATCCCGCGGACGCTGCCAACGTTGCCCCACCACAGGTCGCCGTGCAGCCGCGCCGGACGCTCCGGCGGGCCGAAGCGCTCGGGCCGCGCGATCAGCCGATCGAGCTGGCGCTCCAGCGACTCGACCAGCAGGCGATCGTCGAGCCGCGTGATCGTGGGCCGGAGCCGGCGCTCGATCCAGAACGTCGGCAGGTCCGGCGCCGGCGTGTTGTCCTGCGGCAGCGTCGCCAGGTAGTTGTCGTTCGGCAGGCCCAGGCTCGGCCCGCCGAGCGCGTGGAGCTGGGCCAGGCCGCGGCCGAGCTGGTCGTCGAACCCGTCGTGGCCGCGCACGCCGAGATCGAGCCACTCGAGCGCGAGGAACGCGTCGCCGGCGCCGACCACGCGCGGCACGCGGAGCGGTCCCTCGGCGAGCCAGGCCAGGCCCTCGGCCTCGGCCGCGTACATGCCCGGCGGCGGCGACGCGTGGGTCTTGACGAACACGCGCTCGCCGCTCGCGAGCTCGACGCGCCAGGCCTCGTTGATGTCGCCGCCGGCGATCGACTCGGCATGCGCGATCGCGCCCAGCGCCCGGGTCAGCGCGGCGCGCCAGCCCCCGGGCCGGGTCATCGCAGCCGCTCGCGGATCTGGGCGAGCAGGCCGGCGCAGGCGCGCTCGCATTGATCGAGCACCTCCTCGAACCCGGCCGCGCCGCCGCTCCATGGATCGGGGACCTCGGCGCCGGCCGCCGCGGCCGGGTCGAAGCTGCGCAGCAGCACGATCGGCGGCTTGGTCCGCATGCCGGCGATCTGCTGCAGCCGCTCGAGGTTCTGGCCGTCCATCGCGACGACCAGATCGAAGCGGTCGAGATCGGCGCGGGTGAACTGGCGCGCGCGGTGCGTCAGCTCGATCCCGCGGCGGCGCGCGGCGGCGCGCGAGCGCTCGTCGGGGAGCTCGCCAACGTGGTACGCGGCGGTCCCGGCGCTGTCGACCGCGACCACGTCGGTGAGGCCGGCGTCCGCGACCAGCCGCTCCATCACGCCGTGCGCGGTCGGCGACCGGCAGATGTTGCCGAGACAAACAAAGCAGATCCTCATGCGGGGGAGCTCTCGACCAACATAGCGCGGCCGCCGCGCGATGGCGCACCCGACCGGTCACGACATCGCCGCAGGCGCCCGCTGCCGGCGCCACGCTGCCGGCGCCGCTGCCGGGTCAACGGGCCGGGCCGCCGGCGATGCCGTACGCGGCGATCTGCTCGGCGGTCACGTTGCCGCCGGCGATCACGGTGGCGACGCTCGCGCCCGCGAGGTCGACCCGGCTGGCCAGCACCGCCGCCAGCCCGGCGACCCCGGCCGGTTCGGCGACCAGCCCGGCGTGAGCGTGCAGCGCGCGCATCGCGTCGATCAGCTGGCCGTCGTCGACCTCGACGATATCGTCGACCGTGCCACGCATGTCGCCGAGCGACGCCGCGATCGGCACGCGGACCGCGATGCCATCGGCGATCGTGCGGGTCGCCGGCAGCTCGTCGGGCAGGCGCAACCCACGCCGCCACGCCCGGGCCATCGCCGGCGCGCCGCTGCTGCACACGCCGATCACCCGGGTCGCCGGCGCCGCCGCCTTGATCCAGCGCGCCGTGCCGCCCAGCAGCGCGCCGTCGCCGAGCGGCACGACCACCGCGTCGAACGCATCGCCGCGCGCGAGCAGCTCGATCGCGATCGACCCGGCGCCTTCGGCCACGTGCGGCTCGAAGCCGTCCTCGACGAACCGCGCCCGGCGCTCGGCCGCCCACGTCCGCGCCGCCTGCTTGGCCGCGTCGAGGTCGTAGCCGGCGAGCCGGACCTCGGCGCCGAGCGCGCGCATCCGGTCGAGCTTGAGCGAGTTGGCGCCGTGCGCCGCGAACACCGTGATCGGTACCCCGCGGCGGCGGCACGCGTAGGCCATGCCCTGGCCGAAGTTGCCCGCGCTCGCACAGACGATCGGTCTGCGCTGGCCCTGCTCGGCGAGCTTGCCGACCGCGTAATCGGCGCCCCGACCTTTGAACGAGCGGATCGGGTTGGCGGTCTCGACCTTGAGCGTCAGCCGGCAGCCGGCGACCTCGGCGAGCGGCTCGCACACGTACTGCGGCGAGCCCACGAACACCGGATCGATCACGCGCGCCGCCTCGGCGATCCGGTCGAGCGACAGCCGGTGGCTCGGCCGCGCCGCGTCGACCAGCTCGGCGCGCTCGGCCATCGGCCGGATCGCCGCGTCATCGACCGCGCGGTCGACCATCAGCACACCGTCGAGGTGGTCGATCTCGTGTTGCAGCAGCTCGGCGAGATCCGCCGGCAGCTCGCGCCACAGCCGCGGCCGGAACGCCTCGTCGCGGAACACCAGCGAGATCGAGCGGTGTCGCCGGACCCGCACGAGCCGCCCCGGCACGCTCAGGCAGTCATCCCAGACCTCGAACAGCTCGTCGCTGCGCCACGTGATCTCCGGGTTGATCACCGCGAACGGCCCCGCCCCGAGGTCGACCATGACGAACCGGCGCGGCACGCCGATCTGCGGCGCCGCGATCGCCCGGCCAAAGCCGAGCCGGGCTCGCGCCTCGGACAGCGCTGCCGCGAGCCGGGCCAGCTCGTCGCGATCCACGCGCTCGACCGGCGCGCACGGCGCGCGCAGCCGCGGGTCGCCGATCACCAGGATCTCGGGTGCGCCGGTCGCGTGCGTCACACCGGCCAGGATAGACCATCTCGTCGCCCCCGACGCGCCCCCCGGCATCCCGCCGCATCCGTGCCTCGAGATCTCGCCGCGTGGGCGACGCCCGCTGAAGCGAACAGCCCCCGGCAGTCAGTGCTTCAGATCGAAGACCGCTCGCTCGTGGAGCTCGCGCAACACGGCGAGCCGATCGTCGGCCGCGATCCAGCGCTCCAGGTCGTCGCCATCCACGAGGATGATCAGCACCGATCCGGCCTTGTTCGAGCGGACATCCTCGTGGGCTTCCTTCGTGAATCCACCCGGCGCGAACAGGAACCCGGTCCGCACGCGGCTGTACTTTGTCGTGAACCTGGCGCGAAAACTCCGGATCTCGTTCGCGCCGCACGGCGCCGACCAGTTCTTGCACTCGCCGAGCAGGTACGCACCCTCGTCTTTCCAGGGCAGCTCGTCCGACCTGTTGTCGACCTTGACATCGATCTCTTCGATCCCGTTGTCGAGGCGAGTCGTTACCCGGCCGAAGCCCGGAGTTGCGTGGAACAGCAGCTGGATCAGGTCCTCCAGCAGCTTTCCTTTGCGGTTGCGGTCGCGCTCGGTGCGAGCTCGCCCCCACACCGTCCGCAATTCGCCGAGCCTCTCCGAGGCTTTCAGAGCGACCTGTCGCTGTGCGCTGGTCACCTCGATCGCGTTTCTCACCTTGGCGCGCAGCAGCGCCTCGAATGCACCGTTCTTGACCAGGTAGTCGTAGACGCCGAGCTCGAACGCTCGCTCGATCGCGCTCGGCGTGGCGTATCCCGTGACGACGATCGCCTTGGCAAACGGCGCCAGGCGGGCGACCTGCTCGACGAGGTCTAGCCCCGTGTCAGGCCCTCCCGGCCCCTGTAGCTTCTGATCGAGCAGCACGACATCGAGCTCGGAACCCGTGCTCTCGAACATCGCGATCGCCTCGGCGGCCGAATGTGCCGCGGTGACGAGCAAGCCGTCTTTCTCGAAGATCTCGCGGTACAGCCGCACGAAAGCGACATCGTCGTCGACAATCAGGATGCGTCCAGTGGTGGTCATGCGGTAGTCGCCTCGGGGACCTCGAGCACGAAGCGTGCGCCTCCAAGATCGCTGTCCTCGCACCATATCTTACCGTGAAGCTCGCCTTCCACCACGCGTCTCGCGAAGGCCAGACCGAACCCAGACCCCGGCTCGCCCTGCCGCATCGTCACGCCTTCGAGGAAGACGCGAGCTCGATGCTCGGCTGGAACGCCCGGCCCGCCGTCGTCCACGAGCACCCGGATGACGCCCCCGGCCCGCTCGACCGATAGCCGGATCGGCTGGGCAGCGGTGCTGGCCTGAAGCGCGTTGCCGACGACGTTCGAGATCGCGCGCGCCAGGCGCCCGCGAGGCGCCAGGACGATGGCCTCGGGCGCGGGCCTTCGCTCCACGCGGCGCCCCGGGTCGCTCCAGCGCAGCGCTTCGCCGATCACCGTACCGATCTCGCATCGCACCGCCGGCTCGGTGATCAGCTCGCTCATCTGGACCATCCCCTCGACGAAGTCCAGCACGCGTGCAATGCCCTGCTTCGCGTCCTCGATGCGCTGCTGCTGCGCATGCTCTGTGGCGAACGACCGGAGGGCCTCGATGTCGTGGCGCACCGGGATCAATGCGTTGCGGACCTCGTGCACGATCAGCCGGGTCTGCTCGATCGTGGCCTCGGCCGCGCTCGACCACGCCCCCGGCACGACCAAGGCACGCTCGTCATCGAGCAGTGCACGCACGGCGGTGTGCCATGGTCCGGGATCCAGCACGCCCTGCACCACATCACGCATCGCAGCCGCCGCTCGATACTCGTACACGTCCCCGTCCGGGGCATCCAGCATGGCACTCAGCACGCCCAGACGGGTGAGACGGTCGAGCGTTTGATCGCTGTGCTCGAAGTACGTCTCGTCCTCCAAGCTCTCCCTCAAGATCCCACGGACGGCCAAGGACTCCTCGAGCAGGGTCCGCGATGCGTGCCACGGATCGCGCGGACCGGCGCTCTGGGCGAGCTCGCCGGTCATGAGCCAGCGCACGGCGTCCTTACCGCGAAGCCGCAAGAACACGCGTCCGAGCTCGGTCAACCTTGCCGGCTGCACGTCATCGCGACGCACGAGATGGTTCTCGAGGGCGTAGCTTTCGAGAATCGTGGCGCCGACCTCGAATCCGCCGACGATCCGGCGCAGCTCGAGCCTGTCGACGACCGCAATCTCCGGCTCGAGACATTCGAGCGCCACGTCGAGGGCGCGACGGGCGAACGCGATCGCGCCCTCGCGATCCACCGGAGCGAGCTGTCGCGGAAGCATTTCGAGATAGCGAGCGAACCGCTCCAGCTTGCCGGTCCAGTCATCGAACAGGCTCCTGATGACCAGCACGCCAGCACGGGCGTTCTCGAGTCTCTGCAGGCGCTCGAGGAGATGGCGATGCAGCTCGTGCTCGTCGATGTGCCGCGCCGGCACATTGCCAGGCGATGCGCGCTCCAGACTCTCGAGGTACACGCGCAGATCCTGCTCGAACGCCACGCTGCAATGATAGCGGACGCATTGTGGCCCATGCACATGGCACCGACTCGAAGTCGTCCGTCAGCTACTCCGGCCACGCACGCATGTCCGGTCTGCGGCGAGCGAGGTCGCCGCCACGAGCCACGCCACGCGTCTGACACCCGGGTGCGGCGCCCACGAGTCCCGCAACTCGTGCGCAGCACCGATCACGTGTCACCGAGCGTGTACGGCGCGCGCGGCGCAGGCTGTGGGGCTGGAATGCCTCGCCTCGCTCGCTGAAACGCGCGGATCCGACCATCGAAGTGGCGATCGGCTGGCAAGCTCCGGCCGCGCGGGCCGCGGCAGCGCGGCACCGCGGCGGCGCGGCAGCCTGCGCGCTACAGGCCCGGCGACCGCACCGGCCCCGTCGGTGGCCGGCAGCGCGGGCACGCCGCGGCGCAGGAGCGGCGGCGCGGCAGGCTGCGCGCTACGGGCTCGGCGAGCGCACCGGTCCGTCGGCGGCCGGCGGCGCGGGCGTGGGCCGCGGCGGTGCGGCCGGTGGCTCGCGCTCGCGGTCCCTGCCGCGCTGCTCGAGCTCGGCCAGCTTCTTGCGCAGCTCGTCGCGCTCCTTCTCGAGGCTCGCGCGCGCCGCGGCGGCAGCCTCGCGCTCCTTCTCGGCGGCGGCCGCGGTGGCGCGT
>DASWRS010000086.1:0-9320 GCA_036403075.1 Kofleriaceae bacterium | reverse complement strand
GAAGCGCTCCTGGTGGTGGTCGGCGCTATCTTACGAACACGCGACGAAAGAGCAACCGGGCAGACCGATGAATGCGGCCGGCCCGGAGCCACCGCCGAGCATTCGGAACCTCGCGCCCGGCGGGCTCGCGCGCCGGACGATCGCCGGGGCGGTCTCGCCAACCGGCTGGCAGCACGGGATTTTCGTTCGGGACATCGCCTCGCGTTGCATCGCATTGCATCGGTGCGACGCCGGCGTGGCTGCGCGCCGAGGTCATGGTCGGCGAGCGCCGCGTCCGGCGAGCCCCGGCATCGCGGTGTCCGCCGCGCGTACCGCGACCCGCGGAGCAGATACATTGCATGTCTGCCGCCGGACTCCACTCGCTATCTCGAAGAACACCAGATTCGACCATGGCAGTCCGAGCCTGCGATTCGATACCCGCGCAGCGGCGCGACGTAGCGCGACCCGGCGCGACCCGGCGCGGCACGGGCCGCACGGCGCCGCCTGGGAGCCATGGTGAGACGACTCGAATGAATCGCCTTGACAGCTGCGGTCCGTCGCGCGCACGTTATCGAGTCCTCACGATGTGGAATGCTCGAGACGACATCGATCACGCAGCGCGCTCCAACGCGGCGCACCGGTCTCCGGTACTTGCAGCCGGACCTGCGGGTTTCTCTGCCGGCGCGCCGGCAGGCGGTGACCTGCGTGCCGCGGCGCGGTCGTCGGTGCCGGCCGCCGAGAAGAGGACATGGGCTGCGGATGTGCGGCGGCCGCGCACCCCCGGACGTGACCGCGATCCTCCGGGGGCCGGCCGAGTCGATGTGATGAACGGTGACGCCCTGAAGGTGCCGGAGCATGGCAGTCGGTGGCGGTCGGTGGCAGTCGGTTGAAATCGCCTGTCGTGATAAATACCCAATGATTACCCCAGAAATTTGATGCATTGCAAAACACGACAATCTAGTGTGGTCGGATTGCGAGCTGCTGAAGAGTAGTAATCGCGTATCATTGCTACACCCGACATCGGGTGGGAGGTCCACATGCTGTCGAAGCTCGTGCTTGTTCCATCTCCGATACTGGCGTTCGCGTTTGCCGCGGCGTGTGCCGACCCGGCCCCCGCCGTGAGCGAGGATCGGCAGGGGCTGCTCGACGAGATCTTCGACCAGATCCCGAACAACCTCCCGCTGCTCGATGGCTCCGGCCTCGCCGCGTCGTTCTATCCCGCGGACGGGATCAACCTCCACAACAACTACTTCACCCCGCAGGGCACGAACGGCCGCGACTGCGGCACCTGTCACGCGCCGGAGGATGGCTGGAGCATCACGCCGGGAACGGTGACGCTGATGTTCGTGCTGACCGGCGGCACCCACCCGCTGTTCGTCAACCACCTCGACACCGACACGCCGACCTCGGACATGTCGACGCCGGCGGCGCGGTGGAACGCGATCACGATGCTGCGGCAGGGCAAGTTCACCCGCCGCGTGGCGCCGCCCGCGGTCCGCGACTACGAGGTCGTCGCCGCCAGCGACCCGTTCGGCGTCGGCACGACCTCGAGCCTGTGGTTCTTCCGCCGGCCGCTGCCGACCGCGAACTTCCGCAGCCCCACCGTGATGTGGGACGGCGCCAACACCGTCGGCAGCGTGGTTCGCGACGGCCTGATCAAGCAGGCGCGCAGCAACGTCACCGGCGCGCAGCAGGGTGCCCCGGCGAGCGATGCGGTGATCTTCGACATGGTCGATTACGAGCTCGCGATGTCGCACGCCCAGCTGATCGGCAACGGCGTGGGCCGGCTCGACTCCGAGGGCGCGCACGGCGGCCCCGAGGCGGCCAGCGCCCAGCCGCTGGTCGACGCGCGGTTCGACCTCTACGACGCCTGGCAGAACGCCGGCAATCCGCGGCGCCGGCAGATCTGGCGCGGCCAGGAGATCTTCAACAACGGGACCCCGACCAGCGGCCACGCCTGCCGCGGCTGCCACACCGCGGCCAACAACGGCCAGAACGTCAGCGGCGCGATGTTCGACGTCGGCATGTCACGGCCCGAGCTCGCGAAGCCCGACATGGCGGTCTACACGTTTCGCCGCAACAGCGACGGCGCGATCCTGCAGAGCACGGATCCCGGCCGCGGCATCCGCAGCGGCAAGTTCGCGGACCTCAACCGGTTCAAGGTCCCGAACCTGCGCGGCCTGGCGGCGCGCGCCCCGTACTTCCACAACGGCCTCGCCGCGACGCTCGAGGACGTCGTCCGCCGGTACGAGGCAGGCCTGGGGTTCGTGTTCACCGCGCAGGAGCGCGCCGACCTGGTCGCGTTCCTGAAGGCGCTGTAGCGCCCCGTGGCGCCCCGCCCCGGTGCGTGCGGTATAGTGGGTGCTCGTGGCCGACAAGCTGGATCGCACGACCGGGCTGAACGCGATCGTCGATCGGCAACCCGGCGGCTCGTGGTACCTGATCGTCGCGCTCGAGGACGAGCGCAACACCCGGGTGGTCCCGCTCGAGGACGGCACCGAGCTGGTGTTCGGGCGCAGCGCCGGGGCCGGCATCGTGATCGAGCACGAGGCGGTGTCGCGGCGGCACACGGCGATCCGCCGCCGCGGCGAGGTCGTCGTGGTCGAGGACCTCGGCAGCCGCAACGGCACGACGATCAACGGCACGCTGATCACGGGAGTCCGGCGCGCCGCGGCAGGCGACGTGATCGGCGTCGGTCCGATCGCCGCCGTCGTCGCGCGGTCGAGCGCGTCGCGCGGCCGCCAGCTCGCGACGATCACCGAGCTCGAGGACCGGCTCGCGATGGAGGTCGATCGCGCGCTGCGTTACCAGCGCCCGCTCGGCGTGGTGATGCTGCGGCTCGAGGGCCCCGGCGACGCGGTGCTGGCCCACGCCGACCGGCTGCTCCACGAGCTGCGCCGGATCGACCTCGTCGCCGAGTACGGCCCCGACGAGCTCGCCCTCGTCCTGCCCGAGAGCAACGCCGCCGGGATCGCGGTGGTCGCCGAGCGTGCGGCCGCCGCGAAGGACGTGACGGTGCGCTGCGGCACCGCGAGCTTCCCCGAGGACGGCAGCAACGCCGGCGCGCTGATCGGCGCGGCGCGCGAGCGGCTGCGCGGGGCGCGGACCGCCCAGGCCGGGCCGGCGGCGACCGGGACGCCGGTGCCCGACCGGCCGCTCCGGCTGCCGCACCGCATGGTCGTGGTCGACCCGCTGATGAAGCAGGTGTTCAAGCTCGCCGAGCGCGCCGCCCAGGTGCCGATCAGCGTGCTCGTGGTCGGCGAGACCGGCACCGGCAAGGAGGTCGTCGCCGAGGCGATCCACCGGCTGAGCCCGCGCGCCGGGGCGCCGTTCGTCCGGCTCAACTGCGCGGCGCTGGCCGAGACCCTGGTCGAATCGGAGCTGTTCGGACACGAGAAGAGCGCGTTCACCGGCGCGACCGCGATGAAGCGCGGGTTCTTCGAGGCCGCGACCGGCGGCACGCTGTTCCTCGACGAGATCGGCGAGCTGCCGCTCGGCACCCAGGTCAAGCTGCTGCGCGTGCTCGAGCAGTGGCGGATCGTCCGGGTCGGCGGCACGACCGAGATCCCGGTCGACGTGCGCCTGGTGTGCGCGACCAACCGCGACCTCGAGACCGAGGTCGCGCGCGGCCGGTTTCGCGAGGACCTGTTCTTCCGGATCGCGGCGTTCGTGATCCCGGTGCCGCCGCTGCGCGACCGCCGGAGCGAGATCGCCCCGCTCGCGGCGCACTTCGCGCACGAGATCGCCACCGACCTGCGCCAGCCGGCGGTGGGCTTCACGCCCGAGGCGCTCGATGCGCTGCAGCAGGCGAGCTGGCCGGGCAACGTGCGCGAGCTCCGTAACGTCATCGAGCGCGCGGTCGTGCTTAGCGAGGGGCTCAGGATCGGCCGCGAGCACCTCCCCGAGCAGGTCCTGCAGCAGGCCCGCGCGACCGCGCACGACGCGCACGACGCGCTCGACGTCCGCCAGCGGGTCGCGAGCGTTGAGCGCGAGACCGTGGTCGCGGCGCTCGATGCCGCCGAGGGCAATCAGACCCAGGCCGCCAGAAAGCTCGGGATCTCCCGGTTCGCCCTGATCCGGCTGATGGCCAAGCACGACATCAAGCGCCGATAGCGCGCGCGTGCCGGCCCGCCGCCGGTGCTACTTGCAGTACCGGATGTCGAGGTGATCGGTGTGCTGGGTCTGATCGGCGTTCTTCCAGGTCACGACCACGCGGTCGCGGCCGACTTCGCGGTTGCCGGCATGGTCGCAGTCGGCCTGGGTGACGACGAACGCGGTGCCGGCCTGGAGCTCGGTCAGCCGCCACGTGCCGCCGGACATCGTGATCGAGACGATCGCTGCCGGCTGGGTGCCCTCCGCCGCGAACGCGTCGATCACCGGCTTGGTGGTCGCGCCGAGCTTGGGCCGGATGTCGTACGGCAGGCCGTCGCGGTCGCCGTCCTCGCCGGCGTGCTCGTCGCAGTCGTGATCGTCGGACACGCCGTCGTGGTCGCGGTCGCCGCTGCCGCCGTCGACGGTCAGGCTGGCGCCCCCCTTGTCGTCGCCGTCGTCGTGCGGCTCGCCGTCGCCATCCTCGTCGATGTCCTGGCAGGTGTTCGAGCCGCTACCGTCGCCGGCGCCGGGTGCGCAGCGCAGGATCTCGCCGGTGCCGGGGTCGGTGGTGCACGTGATCATCTGGCCCTGCGTCGCGGTCTTGTCCGACGAGCAACCAGGCGCGAGCACGCCGAGCGGGAGGAGGGTCATGAGGGTGAGCGAAAGACAGGATCGAAGTTGCATGGGTCGACCCCTAGTGCCAGCGTCGTGCCACGGATAAGCCAAGCAAGGTCAAAGCCTTACGAGAGTGCATGGCAACCGCGAGCAGGCTTCGTACAACCCGTGCGTGCGGTCGCCGCACGACCGGCCGATCGCCTGCGGCAATCTCCGAGTTGTTCGATCTACGGAGCACCGTGCGAACCGCGATGAGCCGCGATGAGGCGCGCGATAAGGCGCGCGAGGAGGCGCGAGGAGGCGCGAGGCGCGCGATGAGCGCGAGCGTGCGCGCATGTCCTGCGCGACGCGCGCAGCGTGCGCGTCTGCGCGAGGCACATGGGTTGCACTTGGATAAGGCCATCATCGAGGAGCTCGATATGCGCAGAACACTGGCGATCTTTGGTCTTGGCTGGCTCGCACCGGCGGTGGTCGCAGGACACATCGCGTATGCGGCTCCGGCGCAGACGTCCACCATCCCCAAGTTACCCGCCGCACGGCCCGGGCAGCCGGCGCTGCAGCCGTCGCCGCCACCGCCCGCGACAGTACAGCTGCCGTCGATCGACCTGTCGGCGGTGCCCGAGCCGTGCAAGCCGCTCGCGAAGCAGGCCACGGCACCGAGCGTGTCGGCGGCGCTATCGGCGCGGATCTCGCTGGCGAGCTGCATGGCGGACCACGCGATCGCGCCGCTCGCGCTGTGCGATTGCGGGGCGTCGATCGCCGAGGTCGACGCCGCCGCGGCCCCGGCGCTGCGCGTGCTCGACGACGTCATCGCGGTCGGCGACCCGGCGACCCAGGTAGTCGCCGAGCACACCGAGGGCGAGCTCTACGCGGGCTTCGCGACCCGGCTGCTCGGTACCCTGCCCAGGGTCGCGCCCGGCGCCAGCGACGCCGAGGTCGCGCTGCGCGACATGCGCAAGCAGACGCTCGACGCCCAGCTCGGGCCGTGGCGCGAGGCCGCGATGACCTCGTTCCAGCACGTCGTCGACATCGCCAAGGCGCACCCCGAGCTCGCGAACAACCCCGTGGTGACCACGGCGGTGCGCGACAGCCAGCGGCGGCTCGCGGCCGACGTCGCCGCGCGCTGAGCGATCGCACCCAGGTCACCCCCAGGTCACACCCAGGTCACACCAGGTCGAACTTGAGCTCGCCGAGCTTCTCGAGGCTGCAGGCGATCTTGTCGCCGGGCTTGAGCCACACCCGCTTGTCGGCGGGCTTGCCCTGGATCACGCCCTCGGGCGTGCCGGTGAAGATGATGTCGCCGGGCCGCAGCGTGATGTATTTCGACGCATAACTGATCATCTGCCGGGTATTGAAGATCATGTCGCTGGTATTCGACGACTGCCGGACCTCGCCGTTGACCCGGCACTCGATCTTGAGGTTGTCGGGATCGACCTGGTCCGCGGTCACCAGGTGCGGGCCGAGCGGGCCGAACTGATCCGGAGTCTTGCCGATCAGCCACTGGCCGCCGGTCTCGAGCTGGAGATCGCGCGCGGTGAAGTCGTTCCCGGTGGCGTAGCCCGCGACGTGGCTCAGCGCGTCGGCCTCGCTGACGTTGCGCGCCTCCTTGCCGATCACGATCACGAGCTCGGTCTCGTAGTCGAACTTGGTCGCGACCTCGACCGGCAGCTTGATCTTGCCGTTGTGCGAGTTGAGCACGGTGTTGAACTTGCTGAACAGCACGGGCGTCTTGGGGATCGGCATGTTGACCTCCTTGGCGTGCTTGCGATAGTTCAGCCCGACGCACAGGATCTTCTCCGGCCGCGTCACCAGCGGCCCGTACTCGATCGCATCGAGGTTGAGGAATGCCTTCCTGGCAGCGGCGGACTTGGTCGCGGCGTCGACCAGCGCGTGGAGGTTCGGGCCGTCCTCGTTCTGCAGCAGGTCGTCCATGGTCGCCGGGCCCGGCAGCTTGAGCAGGCCCGCCGCCTCCTTGGCGTCGAGCACGCCCTTGTCGGTCTTGACGCCGAGCCGGTACTCGCCGTTGCGGCGCATCGTGAGCAGGGTCAGTCCCTTGGCCATGCCCTTGGGCCCGCGCCCCGAGGCGGCGTGGGCGACGCTCTCTGCCGCGGTCACTGCGGCGCCGGTGGCGACGATCGCGCCGGCCGCGCCGGCGATCTTGAGGAAGTCTCTCCTGTCGGTCTCCATGGCTATCCTCCTCGATATGGGGTCACGCGCGCGGTGAACGTCGCACGCAGGCCCGCGACATACAATCCGAGCGCTCGTGACACACTGTCTTGGTTCCGGAGTCAGCCCGCGAGCCAGGCCTTGAATCGCGCGGCGTTTTCTTGACTGACCACGACCTCGCGCGGCGGAGGCGGCTGGAGCTCGACGAGCAGCTTGCCCTTGGCGTGGGGCCGGAAGCCGGCGACCGCGGCGGCGTGGACCAGGTACTGGCGGTTGACCCGGAAGAACTCGGCCGACAGCTCGGCCTCGAGCTCGCCCAGGGTCTGGTCGACCGCGAACCGGCGCGCGTCGCGGGTCACGACGTCGACCAGCTTGTCGTCGACCGCGAAGTACGCGACCTCGGCCAGCGACAGCACGACGAAGCCGTCGCGGCGCCGGGCGACCAGCCGGCGCGGCGCACCGAGCCGGCGGGCCAGGCCGCGCACGCGCTCGGCGAAGTGGCTCTCGAGCCGGTCGTACTTGGCGAGCGCGCCGACCACGTCGGGCTCGCGCAGCGGCTTGACCAGGTACGCGATGCCGTCGCGCTGCAGCGCATCGATCACGTACTCGTCGTACGCGGTCGCGAAGATCACCGGGCATCCGGGCGAGCTGTGATCGAAGATCTCGAGCGACAGCCCGTCGGCGAGCTGGATGTCGGCGATGATCAGGTCGGGCGGCGGGTGGGCGGCGAGCCACGCGATCGCCTCGGCGACCGCCGCGAGCGCCACGACCTCGGCGCCGGGCCGGTGGCGCGCGAGCACCTGCGCGAACCATGCGCGCGCCGGCGCCTCGTCCTCGAGCAGCAGGATCGTCATGCGGCCCCGGCGGCCCCGGTCGCCCCGGCCAGCGGCACGGTGACCGTGAACCGGCCACCCTGCTGATCGATCGCGATGCCGCGGCCGGTCGCCAGCCGGCAGCACTCGTCGAGGTTGCGCAGCCCGACGCCGGCGGACCGGCGCTGGCTGCGCCGCGGTCGGCGGTCGTGCGCAACCACGATCGCGTGCTTGCCGAGCCGGATCTCGATCGCGAGCGGCGCCTGGTTGTGCTTGAGCGCGTTCTCGACCAGGCTCTGGATCGCCGTCGGCGGCAGCCGGGCGTCGCGATCGATGCCGTCGTCGATGATCTCGATCGCCAGCGCGTCGCCCAGCCGGAGCCGCATCAGCTCGACGAAGTCGTCGAGGAACCGCAGCTCGTCGGCGACGCGCGCCAGCGTCTTGCCGAGCTGGGCGAGCAGGTAGCGGTGCATGTCGGCGAGGTGCTCGGTGAACCGGCGGGCCCGCGGCGGATCGGTCTCGACCAGCGCCGCGAGCGTGTGGAGCGCGTTGAACATGAAGTGCGGATCGGCCTGGGCCAGGAACGCCGACAGCTGGGCCTCGGCGCGGGCGCGCTCGAGCTCGACGACGCGGACCCGGTCCGAGGCGCGCTCCTTGATCAGGAACACGGTCTCGTAGACGTGGGTCACGAACACCACGCAGATCACGATCATCAGCACCACCGTGCGGATCGCGGCGAGATCGGCGGGCAGCCCGAGCGCCGCGTACCACGCCGCCAGCGTCGCGACGGTGAGCGGCGCCGAGAACAGCACGATCGCCGCGAGCAGCATCACGACCTTGCGCACCGGGTGATCGAACCAGCCCCAGTGCCGGCGCTGCTCGAACAACAGCCAGCGGTTGCCGTGCCAGATCACCGCGGCGAGCGCGACGAACGCGAGCGTGCCGATCCAGTAGCGCGGCTCGCCGGGCGCGAGGTCGTCGAGCAGACCGGTCAGCCGCGGGATCCCCAGGCCGAACGCCGGGATGCCGACCGCGCGGACCCAGCGATCGTCGACCAGCGCCGCCGCCGCGATCCCCGCCGCCGGTTCGCGCCCGGATCCTCCGGCCTGGGTCGCACCAGCTCCGGCTTCGGCCGACATTGCTGGCGGCGATCTCCCCAGGATCGATAGTGGTGTCGACATGACCAACGTCAACTATCTCGCCGTCCTCGTCGCGGCAGTGTCAAGCCTCCTGATCGGAGGCGTGTGGTTCAGCCCGATCCTGTTCGCCCAGGCCTGGCAGCGCGAGGCCGGGCTGACCGACGACCAGGTCAAGAACGGCGCGGGCAAGGCGCTCGGCGGCGCGTTCGTGCTGTCGCTGATCGTCGCGCTCAACCTCGGGTTCTTTCTGGGCACACACGCGGGCATCGCGTGGGGCGCCGGCGCCGGCGCGCTCGCCGGGATCGGCTGGGCCACGGCCTCGCTCGCGACGGTCTACCTGTTCGAGCGCCGCTCGACGATGCTGATCGTGATCGATGGCGGCTACCTCGCCGTGTCCTACGCCGCGATGGGCGCGATCATCGGCGTATGGCCGTGACCGCCGCGTTGTGACGCACCGGTCGAATTCCGCAATCCAAACGCGTGCGCTGTCCGACTAAGGGGCCCGCAATCGCAATTC
>DASWRS010000085.1:0-19386 GCA_036403075.1 Kofleriaceae bacterium | reverse complement strand
CCCGAGGCTCGTTGGCGAGCTCCCACGCCATGATCGTGGGATCGTCGCGGTACGGCGTCTTCGTATAGTGATTGACGCGATTCACGATCTTCGTGATGTGGTCGAGGTAGGACGATACCGCCCGGGGGTTCCCGTAGAACTCGGCCGTGAACCGCTGATACGCGTCCGAGTCCCCGCTGGAAGAAGGTGATGGATAAGGAATCGAGCTCGCCACACCGGCCCAGACCAGGTGCTGGCCGAGGCCGCCGCTCCAGGGCCACATGTTCCCCAGGGTCAGGATCGCCTTCATGCCGCGGTCGGCCAGTGCCTGGAGCGCGAAGTCCAGCCCGTCGAGCAGATCTGCGTTGTAGATGCCGGGCGCCTGGAGCAGCGCCGGGACGATGCGGAGCGGCTCGGTGTCCGGCCCCTCGGAGGCGGCCAGGATCCGCAGGTTGGTGATGCCATGCGCCGTCATCTCGTCGAGCTCGCGCAACAGCCGCTGCCGATCGCCGCCGGGACCGCGGCTCGCCAGGTTCATCGCCTGCCAGTAGTTGGCGCCGACGAAGTGGTACGACCGCCCCGCGAGACGAAACTCGGTCCCGCGAACGGTCACGAACCGGTCGCGGTGGCTCGTGCGATCGTCGGAGTTTTTCAGCGTCGATGCAGTCATGGAACCAGCAACCTCGTGGGCTGTTCTCCGGGCTGCCGAGCTCGGAGGCCGAGAATACCCGCACTACCACAGCGAGGAAAGCCGTGCGGCGCGCATGACGCTGCCGTGGTATGCGTCGGCAACCGTGAACGACATCCTGATCCAGGTCCAGGGCACCCAGCTGGTCCGCGGGGCCGCGACGCCGATCGTGCTGCGCGGCGTGGGGCTCGGCGGCTGGATGAACATGGAAAACTTCATCACCGGCTACCCGGCGAACGAGAGCCAGCAGCGCGCCGCGCTGCGCGACGCGCTCGGCGAGACCGGCTATCGGCGGTTCTTCGATCGCTTCCTGCACGCGTTCTTCGACGACGCCGACGCGCGTTTCCTGGCGTCGATCGGCGTGAACTGCGTCCGCCTGCCGTTCAACTACCGGCACTTCGAGGACGACGATCGCCCGTTCGTGCTCAAGGACGAGGGCTTCCGCCTGCTCGACCGCGCCATCGAGATCTGTGCCCGACACCAGATCTACACCGTCCTCGACCTGCATGCGTTGCCGGGCTTCCAGAACCAGCACTGGCACAGCGATAACCCGACGCACTGGGCGCAGTTCTGGACCCACCGCCATTTTCAGGACCGGACGGTGCACCTCTGGGAGGCGCTGGCCGACCGCTACCGTGACCACGCCTGGGTCGCCGGCTACAACCTGATCAACGAGCCCGCCGACCCGACCGGCACCGCAATCGGTCCGTTCTATCACCGGCTCGAGCGGGCGATCCGCGCGGTCGACCGCAAGCACGTGCTGTTCCTCGATGGCAATCGCTACTCGCTCGACTTCGACATGTTCGGCGATCCGATGCCGAACTGCGTCTACACCGCTCACGACTACGCGCTGCCCGGCTTCGTCGACGGTGGCGGATACCCTGGGATCACGCGCGGCGAGTACGTGGACCGCGCCGTCGTCGAGACCACGTTCCTTGCGCGCACCGCGTACATGCGCCGGACGGGCACACCGATCTGGATCGGCGAGTTCGGCCCGGTGTTCGTCGGCGACCCGGCGCGCGACGCCGAACGCTACCAGCTGCTGCGCGATCAGCTCGAGATCTATCAGCAGCACGCCGCGGGCTGGAGCCTGTGGACCTACAAGGACATCGGACTGCAAGGGCTGGTGTACCTGCCGGCCGACGCGCCCTATGTCCAGCGCATCGCACCCGCCTTGGCCAAGAAGGCGCGGCTCGGCGTGGACGCGTGGGGCTCTCTCGATACCGGCGTGCGCCACATCCTCGATCCCATCGAACGGACATTCCGCGAGGAGTTCCCCGACTTCGATCCGTTTCCATTCGGCGCGCAGTCATGGATCCACACGCTGGTGCGCCATATCCTGCTGGCGGAGCCGCTCGTGCGCGACTTCGCGCGCTGCTTCGAGGGGCTTTCGCCCGACGAGGCCGAGGCGCTCGCTGATGGCTTTCGGTTCGAGCGCTGTACGGTGCGCAAGCCGCTCGCGGATCTACTCGCGAGTCTCTTGCATGCCGGCTAGCGATGTCGCCCGGCAGGATCGGCGCCTCGCGCCAGGCCGAGGGCCGCGGCGATGCGCCGCGGTGCAAAGAAGTGGTTCACGCTGATCGCGGGGTTGTGGCCACCCGGCGGCGGGTACGGGTACACGGTGCGGCCACGACGGCAGTAGCGCTCGAGCCGGACATAGCCCGCGCGCTCGGCGCATTCGGTCCACGATGCAGGGCGCGCGCCCTCGAGCGGGAGCGGTGGGCGCGCGGTGGCACCACGCAGGCCCTGCCCCGAGCGCTCGTGCACGTAGCGGAAGCCTGCGTGGTAGGTGTTCCAGGCGGTCTCGACGAGGTCGTCGATCGCCAGCGCGCTCTCCTCGGTGAACAGCAGCACGATGCCGGCGCGCTCGTAGCCCTCGAACACCGCGATCATCCGCGCGTCGGTCTGGCCGCGCACCTCGTGAAACCCATTGCCGACGATCATCACCGCGCCCTCGGCGGTCTCGCCGGCCGCGTCGATCGCGGCGAGCAGGGGCGCCGGATCGCCGATGTCGGCGCGATCGACGAAGATCATGTCCGGCGGCAGGCGGCCGGCCTGGTGCTCCACGCGTGCCGCGGCGATCGCGGCGTCCTCGAGATCGGCGCCGAAGTAGCGCAGCTCCCGATCGCCGCTGCGCGCCCAGCGCTGGCGGGTGGCCTCGCCGCGACCGAGCGCGTGCTCGATGAACACGCGGAACCGAAAGCCCGTGTCCCGGCAGAATCGATCGAGCGCGTCGTTGGCCTCGCTGAAGGTCTTGGCGTTGGCGGCCTGGCTCGCAGCCACGTTGGCGCCGCGCTCGACGTGGACGCTACCGCGGCCGTGCTGCCAGATCCGCGGCAGCGCGTCGAGGTAGGTCCGGTACGCCTCGATGATGCCGAACGGGCCCGGCCCGCGCTCGAGCACGCGCGCGCCGACGTCGGTGAGGGTGGCGTCGGCGTCGAGCACGCCGGCGCCGGCCAGCACCGCCAGCGCGGCCTCGCCGACCGCCCCCCGACCGGGGCACAGCAGCGTCGCCGACAGCGGGGCGCTGCGCGCGGCCGCGACGATCTCGGCCATGCGCGACGACGCGGTCATGCCGATGACCAGGGGCACCAGCCGGGCGCCGAGCTCGACGTCGCGCGCGGTGGGCGACCATTGCCCCGGCTCGCGGCGATCCGCCGGCAGCGGCCGCGCGAGCGACGCCAACACCGCGGCGGCGGCAGCTTCGCCCGCCTGCTCCCTCATCACCTCGGCCCAGGCCACGGACGGCGAGGCCTGCACGCCATCGTCGACCGGTGGCAGCGAGAGTACGTCGCGCGCGTGGCCGTGCATCGCCAGGCGGTAGCCGGCGTGCGCGCCGCCGCTGTCCACGCGCACGAGCAGGTCGCGCGACAGCAGGAACCGCAGATCGATCTCGAGCTCCTCGGGGCGCGCGGCCATGCGGGCATCGACGGTCTCGCCGGCGAGCAACCGGGCCGCCACGCCACTGCGCGCCAGCTGTCCGACGACGTGACGCAGCAGCCATAGATCCGGCGGCGCGCAGATCGCGGCCGTGCGCACCACCTGCCGCACGACCTCGGCGGCGGCGCCGAGGGTTCCGGCCTCTGCGTCGTCGATGCCGGCGCGCGCTGCGGCGGCCATGACGAGCTCGACGGCGTCCAGGGTGCGAGGACCGTCGCCGAGGATGTGCGGCACCCAGTCGCGGAAGCGGCGCCAGGCGCTGGGCTGCAGGTACGTGAAGCCCGACGACGTCGTCCCGGTGGGCGGCGTCATGATCCAGACGAGCTCGCGCGCAACGGGGTGCGCTGCGATGCCCGGTTGCTGCAACAGGCGCTCGGGCAGGCTCGTGGACATCCCTGCTCTATAACATCGGCTGCGTGAGACCGAGCGATGCGAGCCGCAGCGTGGAGGCCGTTCGTTCGCGATGTCGCGATCGGCGACACCGGCCAGATCACGCGCAGCCTCGGCCTAGGCGAACCGGCGCGCGCGGAGAACGCCGAGTCCGCCGAGGCCCACGCCGATCGCGATCAGGCCGATCAGGGTCCGCAGCGAGGGTCGCGGGAGCCATCGCATGGCGCCGAGGACGACGCTCGGAGGCTGGTCGCGCGGCGGCGCCGAGGTGGTGATCTCGGGCGACGCGACGGCGGCCCGCACGTCGCGCTGGCCGGAGAAGTGGTCGAGTAGCGCACGCACGAACGGCACCATGTCCTGCGGGCCGCGACTCGTCAGCAGGTTGCCGTCGCGCACGGTGGGCTGGTCGAGCCAGACCGCGCCCGCGTGGACGACGTCGTCGCGGATGCCCGGCCACGAGGTCAGCGTCCGGTCGTTCAGCAGCTCGGCCGACGCGAGCACCCAGGGGCCGTGGCACAAGGTCGCAATCGGCTTGCCGGCCTCGGCGAACGCGCGCACGAAGTTGCGTGCATCCGCGGATTGCCGCAGCAGATCGGGGTTGATGAAGCCGCCCGGGATCAGCAAGGCGTCGTACGCCGCCGGATTGGCCTCCTGCACCGTCCGGTCGACGTGGATCCGGCTCGCCGGCTCGTGCAGGTTGACGCCGCGGATCCGTCCGTGGCGGAGCGAGATGACATCGACCTTCGCACCGGCGGCCTGCATCGCCCGCAGCGGGATCGAGAGCTCGACCTTCTCGAAGCCGTCCGCCGCCAGCACCGCGATCCGGCGCCCGTTCAGACGTCGTGTCTTGGACATGGAAAAACCTCCTGCCCGACGAGAAGCAAGCCGTACGCCCACCTCGCCGCATCCGAGGAGCTCGCGCGGCTCGCGCGGCTCGCGCGGCTCGCGCTCGAGGCGGTCGCGGCATGTCCGGTGCATCGCGTCCGGATATGAGAAGGTCTTCGACGCGGCGCAGCGGCGCCACACAAGCTCGAGGGCGCCGCGCCGCCGGTACGGCCAAGGCGCGCCGATCCGGGCTCCAGAAGCCGGTGCAGCCCGACGACGCGCTCGCCGAGATCGTGGGCCGGCGCGCCCAGGCGCGCACGGACATGGTCAAGGGGATCTGGAAGTACATCAAGGCGCATCGGCTCCAGGATCCGGAGGACGGGCGCGTGATCCGTCCCGACGGCGCCCTCGGACGCGTGCTGGGAGGCAAGCGGCGGGTCTCGATGTTCGAGATTGCGCGGTTCTTGAACCAGCACCTCGCGTCGAAGTCGTAGCGCCGCAGCCGGTGCCCTCGCGGCGCGCCGGGCGTCATGGCCGTGCGCCAGGTGCGGTCGAGGCAGCCGTGGGCTCTAGAACCGGCCCGGCGGGAAGTACGGGGCGGCGCCGGCCTGCGGCATCCCCGGGCCGTTCGGCATGCCGGCCCCGGTCGTGCCGCACGTGCACTTGCCGCCGCCGAAGGTCGGCTGTACGCCGTCGGAGCAGTCGGTCGCGCCGCACGCGCCGGTGATCTGCATCGGCGTACCGTTGGCGAGCGTCGCACCGCCGCAGCATGCGTTCGCGCCGGCATCGGCCGGACCGCAGCGCACGGCCCAGCATGCACTCGATAGCTGCGCGCCGGAATCGGTCGCCAGCGTCTCGAAGCACGCCCTGCCGCCGTCCCCGGTCTGCGGATCGATCGGATCGCAGTTCGCCTTGCAGCCACCGGGGCCGCGCCAAGGGTCGCGCGCGTCGGCGTTCGCCTGGCCCTGGAAGCAGTCGAGCATCGCCTGCGTCTGCGCCGACATGGCCGCACAGCCGCAGCTCTCGCCGTCGACGCAGCGCTCGTCGTCGCCGTCGTCGCCGGAGCCGGTGTCCGAGCCGCTGCCCGAACCGGTGCCCGAGCCGGAGCCGCTGCCAGAACCACTGCCCGACCCGCTGCCCGATCCGGAACCCGCCGCTTGCTTGTCCTTCTTGCGTTGCTCCTCGGCCTCCTTGCGAGCCTTCTCGCGCGCCTCGTCGGCCTTGCGCCTGGCCTCCGCGGCCGTCCTTTCGGCGTTGTTGACGGCGTCCTCGGCCGCGTCGACCTTGTCGTCCGCCTTCTTGATGTCGTCGGGACTGGCGTTCGTTCCGTCGAGCTCGCCGCGGTCCTTCTGCGCCCTGGCGAGCGCGTCGATCGCGTTGCTCAGCGTGTCCCTGGCCTCCTGCATCGCCTGCGCGTAGCGCTCCTCGGCGCGCTTGATGTGGGTGTTGTACGTCCGCTCGGCGAGCAGATCGTCGTCGATCTCGGCGCGATCGCAGTGGCCCTTGATCCCCGCGAGCGACACCTGGGTCATCTCCTTGGTGATCGCGTCGAGCGGCTTCGCGCCGCGCCCGGTCGCCTCCATCATGCACGTGAGCTGCGCCCGCCCGCCGGTCTGCGCGGCCTGCGCCGCGATGCATGCCAGCGCGTCGTTCGTCGTCATGCCCGGGAGGGCGACGCCGCCGCCGTGCTCCGCGGGCCCGTCACCGCCGCCGCTCGATTGCGTCGAGCACGCCGTCGAGTCTCCGGCGGCGCAGGCGGCGCCGAGGCACTCGTAACGCCGGTCGACGCTGGGACCGCGCATGACCATCTCGACGTAGCTGCACTTGCCGTCATCGAGCCGCGCGTTCGACACCGTGTGGAACAGCGTCGCAAGCTCGACCGCGTTCTCGTCGCTGGCCTCGTCGCTGGCCTCGGGCGCATGCTCGACGACGCGGAAGCCGCGAAGCCGGCCGGTGATCCGGTCGTAGAGCCACAGGCCGTGCCAGCTCGCCGGATCGTGATAGCGCTCGACGCCATCGATCAGCGCGCGCTCGTACTCGCGGAACCACCTCGCTAGCGGCGCGTCGTCGCCGTGGCGGCGCTCGATCTCGTGCACGAGCAGCATCGGGTTGGCCACGGCCTGGGCGAGGTACGGGATCGCGCCGTCGAGGCCATCGAGCTGCAGCGACGTCACGACGTCGTCGAACGCGAGCTTCATCGCGGCGGCGAGCGAGGTCGATTGCGCCATCTCGAGACAGGCCAGCTGCTGGACCAGCCCGTGCAGCGCGGCGACGACGCGCGGCGTGCTCGGCTCGCGCCCGGAGCTCGCGTCGACATAGTCGAGCAGCACCGCATTCTCGATCACGGAGCCGCGACAGTCGGGATCCTCGGCGAGCGCGCGCACCGTCGTGTGCAGACCGTCGTGACCGAGCAGCCGCCGGACCTGGCGCACCCACTCGATCGCCGCGGCGCGCACGACGCGCGCGTGATCGTCGGCGCTGCGGAGGCCGAGCGCGTACTCGCTGCGCAGCGCCGCGTCGAGCCGGGGCTCGAGCTCGAGGATCGCGTCGCTCGCGGCGAGCCACGGCCCGATCGCCGCGCGCTCGAGCGCCGCGAGCTCGCTCTGCTCGATGTCCTGGAGCGCCTCGTGGCTCCGGTCGGAGTGACTGCACGCCGCGGCGGCGACGAGCAGAACGGCAGCGGTACAAGATCGCATGCTGTCAGGAGCAGGCTCGGTGCGTTTGTCGCACAGAAATGCCCAACTGCCCGAAACCGGCCGCTGGTTCCCCGCAGATCGGCGCTGCATGATGCGCCTGTGAACGACCCGTCGCACCGGACGCCAGCCATGCACCGAAGAACGTTGCTGAAGGCCGCCGCCGCCGCCGCAGGCAGCCTCGCGCTTCCGGCCGCCCGGGCGCAGCCGGTGCAGCCGGTGCAGCCGGCGCAGCCCGCCGGGGCGAAACCGCCGCCGGTGTGGCTCGACCTGGACCAGAAGGCGCTGGACGACGCGTACGACCAGAGCGTCTGGGCCACGAACGGCAAGCAGCTGCTCGAGCGCTACGCGGTGCTGAGCGATGACGTGCGCACGCGCCTGGGTGCGCCGCAACGCTTCGCGTACGGGGCCACGCCGGTCGAAGCGCTGGACGTGTATCGAGCCCGGGCCGGTGCGCCGATCCAGATCTTCGTCCATGGCGGCGCCTGGCGATCCGGGACCGCGAAGGAATGGGCGTTTCCCGCCGACATGTTCGTGCACCGGGGCGCGCACTTCGTGGTGCCCGACTTCGTATCGGTGACCGACGCGGGCGGCAACCTGCTCGCGATGGCCGAGCAGGTGCGAAGCGCGATCGCCTGGACCTACCGCAACGCCAGGCGGTTCGGCGGCGACCGTGAGCGCATGTTCGTCTCCGGCCACTCGTCCGGCGCGCATCTCGCCGGCGTCGCGCTCACGACCGACTGGAAGCGCCTCGGGCTGGGCGCCGACCTCGTGAAGGGAGGCGTCCTGCTGAGCGGCATGTACGACCTGAAGCCCGTGCGCCTGTCCGCGCGCAGCCGTTATGTCCACTTCGATGACGCCGTGGAGGAGGCGCTGAGCCCGCAGCGCCACCTCGAGCGGCTGCCCGCGCGGCTGGTGGTCGCCTATGCCTCGCTCGACAGCCCCGAGTTCCAGCGCCAGTCGCGGGACTTCGCCGCGGCCGTGAAAGCTGCCGGCAAGCCTGTCGAGCTCCTCGTCGCGCGCGGCTACAACCACTTCGAGGCGCCGGAGACGCTGGGAAATCCCTACGGGCTGCTCGGCCGCGCCGCGCTCGCGCAGATCGGGCTCTGACCAAACGCAAATCGACTGCGGCGGCGGCTGCGGTTGCCGACGAGATCACGGCGATCTTCGTGGTGCAGGTGCTGACACTGCACCGTGTCGTCACGGCTGGGTGCCGTACACCTGGAACTCCCACAGCGAGTAGCCGAAGCCGGTCAGCGCGCGCTGCGTGCCGTTCATCCGCACGAACCGGCCCGATCCGGACAGGCTGAGGTCGTCGATGCCGCCGTCGCCCGTGGTCGTCGAGAAGATCGTGGCCCACGGCCCGGACGGGCTCGCCGCGGTCTGGATCTGATAGCCGGTCGCGAACGCCGCTTCCCAGTTGAGCACCACGCGGGTGATCGTCGCGGTCGCGCCGAGGTCGACGTAGATCCACTCGCTGGCGGTGAACGCGCTCGCCCACCGCGTGCCGGCGTCGCCGTCGACGGCGCTGGCCGCCACGAACGCGGTCTCGGTCGACGACGCGGTCGCCGGCTTGCCCTGCGAGAGCAACGTGCCGGTGCTCGCCGGCGTGCCGTAGACCTGAAACTCCCATAGCGAGTAGCCGAAGTTGGCCAGTGCGCGCTGCGTGCCGTTCATCCGCACGAAGCGGCCCGATCCGGACACGCTGAGATCGTCGATGCCGCCGTCGCCCGTGGTCGTCGAGAAGATCGTGGCCCACGGCCCGGACGGGCTGGCCGCGGTCTGGATCTGATAGCCGGTCGCGAACGCCGCTTCCCAGTTGAGCACCACGCGGGTGATCGTCGCGGTCGCGCCGAGGTCGACGTAGATCCATTCGCTGGCGGTGAACGCGCTCGCCCACCGCGTGCCCGCGTCGCCGTCGACGGCGTTGGCCGCCACGAACGCGGTCTCGGTCGACGACGCCGTCGCCGGCTTGCCCTGCGAGAGCAGCGTGCCCGTGGCGCCGCCCGGCGTGGTCGCGGTCGCCTGGTTCGAGGCGGCCGAGGCCCCCGCCGCGTCCACCGCCTCGACGACATAGTGATACGTGGTCGAGGCCGCGACCGCGCGGTCCTGGAACGTCGTGCCGGTCAGCCCGGTGGCGATCCGGTTGGCGGTGCCGGGCGTGAAGCCGGACGTCGTCGCGCGGAACACGTCGTAGGTGACGGCGCAGCCCGAGCCGGCCGTGCTCGCACCCCACGCCAGGGCGATCTGGCCGGTGCTGGCCGTCGCCGACAGGGCCGTCGGAACCGATGGGACGGTGGTGCAGGAGCCGCCGGTGGAGCCGGAGGTGCAGACCACGGCGCCGGGGTAGTTGGTCGCGACCTGGGACGTCAACTGGCCGGTGTAGCTGACGAACGCGGCGCGGGTCGCGTCGGTCGGATCGGCGGTGGAGGTCCAGGTGCTCCATGGCAACGGGAACGCGCACGCGGCCGAGCTGGTGCCGCTGATACCGAGCGCCTCGGCCTGGGTGGGGAGGCGCATGCTCTGCGATGCGCAGGACGACTGGGCGATCGGCTGGGTGAACTGCGCGCCCGGATCCGTGAACGTCGTCTCGGCGCGCTGCCACGTCAGGCCGCTCTGGTTGTCCTTCACCAGGCTGCTCGACAGCACCGTGAAGCGCTCGTCGGCGCCACCGCACTGGGGGACGTTGTAGGCCTGCAGCTCGAACAGCGAGTAGCCGAACGCGGTGGCGCGGACCTGGCCGAACATGCGCACGAACCGGCCCTGCACCGTCGGGAAGCTCACCGTCTCGACGCCGCCGTGCCCGCTCGCGTTGGTGGCGGCGACGTTCCAGGCCTGGCCGTCGTTCGAGTACTGGATCTGGTACTGCGCGGCGAACGCGGCCTCCCAGGCCAAAACGACGGTGTTGAACGCCTTCACGGCGCCGAGATCGACCTGGAGCCAGGATGGATCGATCGCGCCGGCGGACGCCCACCGCGTGGCGAGGTTGCCGTCGGTGGCGTTGCTCGCCTCGAGGCCGCCGCCCTGGATGGTGCTGGCCGTGGCGGGCTGGTGCAGCGCCAGGTTGACGCCGGGCGGGGCGATCGTCAGCGTGGCCGCCGCGCTGGTGACGCTGCCCGCGGCGTTGCTCACGACCACCGTGTACGTGCCCGCGTCGCCGTTCTGGACCTGCGCGATGGTGTACGTGGCCGCGTTCGCGCCGACGATGTTCGCGCCCTTGAACTGCCACTGGTAGGTGAACGGCGCCGTGCCGGAGACCGTGACCGCGAAGCTCACCGCGTCGTTGGCCCGGACCGAGACGCTGGCCGGCTGCTGCGCGATGCTCGGCGCGACGGCGGGATTGACCGTGAGCACGGCCGCCGCCGAGGTCACGGTGTTGACCGGGTTCGTCACCACCACCGTGTAGCTCGCCCCGCTGTCGGCCGCGGTCAGGACCGGGGTCGTGTAGCTCGCGGCGGAGGCCCCGGCGATCGCCGTTCCGTTCCTGCGCCACTGGTAGGTGAGCACGGGTGATCCGGTCGCCGCGACCGAGAACGTCGCGGTCTGGCCCACGAACGCCGTGCGGTTCGCAGGCTGCGCGGTGATCGCGACCGCCGCGGGGGCCACGACGGTGAGCGTGGCAGCGCTCGAGGTGGCCGAGCCGAGTGCGTTGGTGATCCGCACGGTGAACTGGGCATTGTTGTCCCCGGCGGTGGTGGCCGGCGTGGTGAAGCTCGCCGCGGTCGCGCCGGCGATCGCCGTGCCGTTGCGGAGCCACTGGAACGTCATCGGCGCCGTGCCGGTGGCCGTGACCGTGAACGTGGCCGGCTGGCCGGAGGTGACCGCGGTGCTCCCCGGCTGGAGGATGATCGCCGGCGCCGTCGGCGGCGGCTGGAACGAGGGCACCGGCTGGATGGTGTAGGTCGCGGTCCCCGCGGCGAGGCCCGGCGAGGTCGCCGTCACCGTGACCGTGCCGGCGGTGAACTGGCTCAGGAGCGCGATCTTGGCGAGGCCGCCCTCGGCCGCGAGCTCCGGATCCCCCGGTGCGTGGTAGTTGACCGCGCCGCGGCCGCCGGACGTGGAGTACGCGTCCGAGCCGGTGGCGACGTACTGCTGGGTGCCGCCCAGGTACGTGGCCGGGCCGCTGACCGAGAACGTCAGGAGGTTCGCCGCCGTCGGGACCACGTTGCCGCTCGCGTCCTGGACCTCGGCCGCCACGAACGCCGCATCGGAGCCGTTGGCGGTCACCGCGAAGGCGGTCCCGTCCGGCTTCACCACGGCGGGCACGACCCGGAGGACGACCCGGGCCGCCGCGCCGGCGGTCACCTTGCTGTCGGTCGCGACCACGGTCCCGAACTGGTCGAGGCACTCGGCGAGCAGCGTGCCGGGCGCGAAGGTCACGTTCCACGACGCCTGGAACGGCAACAGCGTGGTCGACTGCGTCAGGTTCGAGCTCGAGTCGGAGGTCGGTGGGTTCGGGGTCCTCGTGCCCTGGTCGGCGCCATTGATGCGGAGGCGAACCGACGGGCAGTTGCTGAACGCGTTGACCGTCCCGGATCCGGAACGGTTGGCGTGGTGCGCCAGGTGAACGACGGGCTTCAGCGAGAACGGCGTCCACGCGGCCTGGTACGCGTGATAGAGCAGCTTGGGGAAGCGGTTGACGTCGACCGCCGACGCGCCGAGCGAACGGACGCTGTTCGCAAAGCTCGCCTCCTGCGGGGTGCCCCGGAACTGCTGGTACTCGGCGTAGAGGCCGTTCTCGCCGGGCGTGTCGGCGAAGTACCACTGCGCCATGCCGAAGGCGTTCGCCAGCCGCGACTTGCGCCAGTCGTTGAGGAACGGCGCCACGAAGGCGACCTCGAAGTCGTAGGCGAGCCCGCGCGCATGGCCGTTGCCCCAGTACTCCGAGCCCCAGGCGGGGTTGTCGGGGAACTGGTTCTTGACCCCGACCTCGCAGCCCTCGAGCGTGCAGCCGAGCAGGAACCCGTTGACCGGATCCGGCGTGCGGTCCGCGGCGACCCGTGGACGGATCGGATCCCAGGTCTGATCGATCGCGAGGAGCGCCGTCCCGACCGCGTGGTTGGTCACGCCGTTGTCCGACTCCCAGGCCAGGATCGAGGGGTGGCTGCGGTCGCGGATGATCATGTCGCGATGCAGCTCCTTCTTGAGCGTGACGTCGTCGGCGCTCGGGGTGTTGAACCCGTTCTCGCCGTCGCCGCTCGGCTGCACGATCATGACGCCGTAGGCATCGGCCGCGGCGACGAACGCCTCGCTGGTCGACGAGTGGCCCGGGCGCCAGAGGTTGCCGCCGCCGGCGGCGAACAGCTCGAGGTCGCGCCACTGCTGCTCCTCGGGGACCGACGAGCCGAGGCCGGGGTAGTCATACCTGCCCGAGCCGCCCCACAGAAACATCGCGTGGCCGTTGAACGACGGCAGGTTCTTGTCCCACGTGAGGGTCCGGATCCCGAGCGTGGTCTGGGTCGAGTCGACGACCACGCCGTTGACGCTGACGACGTGGAACACCCGGTAGAGGTAGGGCCTGCCAAAGGTGCTGTTGTTCGGGTACCACAGCGTCGGGGTCGGGACCGTGATGCGCTGATCGAACATCGGCGTCTCCGAGGACGGAAACGCGCTCGGTGTCATCGCCGGGACCGCCTGCGTGACCGGCGGCGCCGCGACCACGACGTTGCCGGTCGCGTCCACGATCTGCGTGGTCAGCGTCACCTGCTGGGTCGACGCGGTCTCGTTGAGGACGTTGGTCTGCACCGCGATCACCGCCGAGTCGGCCTGCGCCGTGACGGTCGCCGAGGGCGTGATCGAGACCGTGGCGACGTGGGTGCCCCAGGTCCGCAGGTTGGAATAGACGTTCGCCGGGATGTGCACCTTGTGGGTGAGGAACATCCTCGCGGGACGGAACAGCCCGGCCTCGGCCTGGCCGAACCGGAACGCGCCGGAGAAGCCGGGCTGCGTGAACCAGGCGGCGTTCCGCGCCACCCGGACCGCGAGCACGTTCTGCCTCGCGCCGTCCGCCGTGACGAACGGGGTCAGATCGACGATGAACGGGAGGAAGCCGATCACGTGCGAGGCCTGGGCATCGCCGGCGACGGCGCTGATCCCGGGCAGGAGCGTGCCATTGATGTAGACCTGCACGCCGGTGTGCGCGCCCTCGAATTCGACGAGGACCTTGCTGGCGGCGTACTGCGTGGCGAGCGTGAAGTGCAGGCGGTACCACTGCGTGCCGCCGTCGAGGAAGCCGTCACCGCCGCCCGACACGGCGTTGAGGAACGTGGTCAGGTAGTTCGCGCCGTGGGGGATGCCGACCTGGCTCCAGGTGGAGTCGTCGAACGCCGGCGCCGCGAACGTCGTCGAGTCCTGGCCCTTCAGGTATCGCCAGTGGCTCTGGCCCGGCATCCCGGCCGACAGATCGATCGTGACCCGCTCCGACGTCGGCGGCGCGACCACCTGCGCCGATATCGATCGGGGTTCCGGGCCCTCGTCGAGCCCGCTGCACGCGACGACGACGAGCGACAGGAGGCTCGCCACCAGAAACGGGAAGGTTCTCGACATCGGGACTCCGAGGGTAGAGTCACGCAGGGAGCTTCGTGAATGATGATTTCTCCGGCGGCCTGCCGTTTCTTACGGCAATCCGTCGATGTGGTGTTTCGCCGGCTCGTGCGTCGCCTGGCGGGCGCGCGCGACGCGGCGCCGCGACAGCTCGACTCCGATCGCGTCGAGGCCGTGGGCGTTGGCGGCGGCGAGGATGCTGCCCTGGCCGCAGAACGGATCGACGATCGCGCGGGCGCCGATCGAGGCGACGAACCGCGCCGCCATCTCGCAGGCCGCCGCGCCCATCGCACGCGACCACGTCATCGCGCCGAGCGCGGGCAGCACGTCCGGGGTCGACGCTCCGGGTGCGAGCCGGCGCGCGCGGCTGACGCAGACCACGTGCGCGTACGCCGGGCGACCGAACGTCGCCGTGCCCGACGCGACGCGGCACACGACCTTGTGCCACAGCGCGTGGCTCTCGGCCGCGTCGGCGCCGCACAGCACGAGGTGGGCCTTGTCGATCCAGCGCCCGTCGTGCTTGACGTCGGTCTGGTAGAAGATCGCGACCGCGTCGTCGGCGACTGCGCGGCACGCGAGCGCCACCGTGTCGACGAACCACGCTTGCCAGCCCGCGACGCCGAGCGCCGGCAGCTCGCTGTGATCGGGCAGCGACGTGACGATCGAATGATCGCCGGGCAACCGGCCGCGCGCGAGGAAGGCGAGGCCGTCGCCGTGATGCACCACGCGACTCGCCATCGCGGGCCAGCATATCGCGCCCGGCGATCGCCGGGTAGCGCGGCAGGCGCGGTGGGCGCGGCAGGCGCCGGCCCGGTCACTTCGCCGGCTGGAACTCCTTGTGGCCGGTCTGCCACAGCAAGAACGCGTACTGCCCGGCGAAGTTCTTGAACGTCACCAGCTTCTCCTCGGTGAAATGGCCATTGTCGTAGTTCACCTTCATCAGGACCGGCTTGCCCGAGGTGCTGGCGTTCTGCATCGCCGCGACGAGCTTGGCCGGCTGCCACGGCGGCACGCGCGGATCGTTCCAGCCGCCGACGCCGAGCACCGCGGGGTACTTGACGCCCGCCGCGACGTGCTGGACGCCGTCCATCTCGTAGAGCGCCTGGACCTCGACCGGATCGGCCACGGTGCCGAACTCCGGCGTGTTGACCGGGCCATTGGGGGTGAACTCCAGCCGCATGGCGTTGGCGCAGCCGACGTTGCACACCGCCGCGCCGAACAGGTCCGGCCGCTCGGTGATGGCCCTGCTGATGAGGATCCCGCCCGCACTGGTGCCGGTGCCGCCGAGCTTGCTCGCGCTCGTGTAGCCTTTCTTGATCAGGTACTCCGCGCAGGAGATGAAGTCCTTCCAGGTATTGGGCTTGGTGGCCTTGTACCCCGCCTTGTACCAGGCCTCTCCCTTCTCGCTGCCACCGCGCGGGTGCGCATAGCCAAGCACGACGCCGTGCAACGCGATCGAGTTGCGCACGCTGAAGCTCGGCGTGTAGCTGACGCCGTAGGCACCATACCCCTGAAGAATGGCACTGCTGCTGCCATCGAGCCGGAGGTCCTTGCGATGGATGATCGACAGCGGGACCATCGTGCCGTCGTGGCCAGGCACCTCGACCTCCTCGGTCACCAGGTTGTCGAAGCCGGGGTAGCGGACATCGGTCTGGAAGATGCTCCTGGCAAGCGCGTCCTTGTCCGCGTCGTAGTCCCACAGCGTGGTGGGCTGGATCCAGGAGGTCGTGGTGACGATGCACCGGTTGCTGCGCCAATCGACACACTCGACCTCGACGGTACCGGCGGTGCCGGGCAGCTTGACCTCGGACGGCTTGCCGGTGTCGAGATCGACCTTCACGACGCGCCCGACGATGCCGTTGGAGTAGACGACGAACAGGAAGCTCTTGCTCTTCGTGATGGACTGGATCGAATCCGAGCCTTCCGCGAGGACGGTCTCGGCGTGCTGCCAGTCCGGCCTGGTGACGCTGGTGCGGACGAGCTTGTACCTCGGCGCGCCGGCGTGGGTCACCGCGTAGACGTGGTCCTTGTAGAACACCATGCCGCGGACCAGGTTGTCGGACGTCCTGGCCAGGACCTTCCAGTCGAGCTTTCCGCCGGCCTTGATCTGCGCAACGGGCGCGTAGAACACCCGCATCTCGGCCTGCACGGTGCCGACGCTGCCGATGACGTAGTCGGGATAGGACTCGTCGATCGCCGCGGTGGGGAACTCCTTGGCGGTGATGCCCAGCTCCGGATCGCTCTCGTCGCTGAAGAAGTCGACATCGCCGGCGACCTTGCTGCCGAGCCGGTGCAGGCGCGTCTTGCGGTGGAGCTCGATCCCGGGGCTCTTGATGTCGGTCACCTTGCCCGCGTCGTAGAACAGCGACTTGCTGTCCATGGTCCAGCCCGATGGGCCGTACGAGGGATACATGCTCTCGGGCATCAGCTTGCGCTGGCCGACGTCGACCACGCGGATCTCCGAGTACTCGGCGCCGCTCGCCGAGAACCCCAGCGCGACGTACCGGCCGTCGGGCGAGGGCGCGATGCTCACGATCGTGGTGATCGCGCCTGCCGCCGCGCCGATCGGCTTGTACGTGCCCGGGTCGAACAGCAGCTTCTCGGCGCCGGTCCAGCCATCGCGGTAGTAGAGCTTGCCCACGTTCTCGCCGCCCAGCGTCTTCTTGTAGAACACGCGGCCGTGCTCGTAGCGGATCGCCGAGTACTGGGCCGGTTTGAGCTTGTCGAGCTCCATCCATTCCCTGGCCAGCGCATCCCGGCCGGGGATCTTCGCCAGGATGTCGTCGGTCATGGTCGCCTGGGCCTTGAACCAGGCCTCGACCTCCGGATCCTTGAGGTTCTCCAGCCAGCGATATGGATCCTTGTAGGTCTTACCAAAGTAGGTATCGGACGCATCGACCGTGCGGGTCGGTGCGTAGCGCCACTGAGCGTGAGACGGAGTGACCCTCGACACCAGCACCGCCAACGTGATCAAGACCAGCCGCTTCATGAATGCTCCTCCTCGGGAGTACAAGACGGTGTCGGCGGTGCGGTGTCAAGCAGGGAACGGCTCCGGGAATCGGCGCCCCGCGCCTGCCTTGACCGTCGAGCCCGGAGCGCGCTCCGACGCACGGCCGGACGACCTTCGTTGTCCCGGTTGTTCCGACTGTTCCGGTACGATTCGGCAGGTTCCGGCATGCCGGCTCGGAGACCGACCCACTCGACGCGACGCGACGCGACGCGTTTGGTCGCGGCTTCCCTGCCCGGCCCGCGCCCGGTACGATCGACGGCCCATGCGCCGCCTGCTCGTGCTCGGCAATTCCGGTTCCGCAAGTCGACGCTCGCGGCGCGACTCGCGCGACAAGGCGAGCTGGCTCACCTGGATCTCGACACGCTTGCCTGGCAAGCCGTGGTGCCGCCACGCCGCCGCCCGGCCGGTGACAGCGCGCGGGAGATCGTGGCTTTCATGGACGCGAACGACGGCTGGGTGATCGAAGGTTGCTATGCCGATCTGCTCGAGACGTCACTGTCTCGCTGCACATGCCTGGTGTTTCTCAATCCGGGCATCGACGCCTGTATTGCGAACGCGCGCGCCCGGCCGTGGGAGCCCCACAAGTACCCGAGCCAGACGGCGCAGGATGCCAACCTCGAGATGCTGATCCAGTGGATCCGCGACTACGACACGCGCCGGGACTTGCTGTCGCTGGCCGCCCACCGCGCGCTGTTCGACGGCTTCGCCGGCGACAAGCGAGAGCTCACGTCGCGCGACGCGATCGCCGCGTTCCCGGGGTAGCTGGGCTCATGTAGGGAAAGTCACCTGGGCGACCGGCCTATCCAGCCGCCGGGGCCGGCCGATTCCCATGGCGTGCGACAACGTACGTGGCGGGCCAGCCCGGCCCTGGTACTCGTACTTGCGGGCTCTGCGAGCCTCGCGAGCGCCGCACCTCTGGTGTTCTCGGAGATCAGCGATGTCGAGGCGCTGTCGCTCAGCGATCTTCTCGAGCGGCCGGTCGTGGCGGCGTCGCGATACCGGCAGAAGCCGGGCAGCTCGCCGACCCTGGTCTCGATCGTCGACGCCGAGCAGATCGATCGCCTGGGCTATCGCAGCGTCGAGGACGCGCTCCGCGGCATGCGCGGCGTGTACCCCAGCAACGATCGCAACTACAGCTACATCGGCGTGCGCGGCTTCAGCATCCCGGGCGACTACAACACCCGGATCGCGCTGTCGATCGACGACCACAGCATCAACGACTCGGTCTACCAGCAGGGCGCGGTCGGCCTCGAGCTCGGGCTACCGATGATCGCGATCGATCACATCGAGATGATCCGCGGCGGTGCCTGGTCGGTCTATGGCGAGAGCGCCTTGCTCGGGGCGGTCCAGATCGTCACCGCCAGCGGTGCGACGCGCCCGGGCCTGCACGTCGCGGCGACGACGCGGGTCGACGCGGAGACCGCGAGCGATCCGGCGGGCCGGCCGGCCATCGCCGCGCGCGGCGTGGACGTATCGGCGAGCTACGGGACACTCCACCACGGCGTCGATGTGTTCGCCGCGGCGAACTACGTGTTCGATGCCGGCCTCGCGGCCATCTACACTCCGGAATTCACCGATCCGAGCCTGGTCTGCGTCGATCACGCGATCTCGCCGCGGACCTGCGATGGCATCGTCCATGGCAACGATGGCGAGGCCGCGGGCTCGGCCTACCTGGCGGTCCGATCGGGTCACCTGGCGATCCACGCGCACGCCTCGCGCCGCAACAAGCACGTCCCCACCGCGCCGTACGGGACCTTGATCGGCGACCCGGCCACCCAGACCACCGACGACCGCCTGTACGCCGACCTCGAGTACCGCAGGACCACCGAGCGCAGCGACCTGATCGGCCGGATCTCCGCCGACCATTTCGGCTACACGGGCGACTATCCGTACAATCTCCCGAGCACCGAGGGCGACATGCCGCCGGCCAGCCGGGTGATCTACACCGATCTGGTTCGCGCGCGGTGGTTGTCCGGCGAGCTGCGCGGTCGCTACAAGATCCCGCGGCTCGGCAGCTACGTGTCCGACATCGAGCTCGCAGCCGGCGGTGAGCTCGGCCTTGCCGACGGCTTTCAGAACAGCTTCTATCGCCGTCCCGAAGGCCATGACGATCTCCTGAACCGCGACGACCGGAACGGGATGGCAGCGATCTCCACGCAGGCATCCGCCCGCGTGTTCGAACGCCTGGTCGGGTTCGCGGCGGTCCGTGGTGACTACTACCCGGGATCGTTCGGCGTCACGGTCAATCCGCAAGGTGGCCTCGTACTCGATGGTGGCGACCTCGGCCGCGTCCGGGCCAGCATCGCGCGCGGGTTCCG
>DASWRS010000084.1:0-49469 GCA_036403075.1 Kofleriaceae bacterium | reverse complement strand
CGCGCCGAACCGGGTCGACGCATCCACGGGATCGAGCCACGGGTCCGCCCAGACCAAGCGGACGCGAAGCTGACCGAGGTCCGCCGGCGCCAGACGCAGGTGCCTGGTCCGGTCGACGGCATCGGCGCGCTTCGCCGGATCGCCCGTGCGTGGTGCGAGCGCTGCGAGCACGGCCTCGCGTGCATCGAGGGACAGATGCTCGGCTGGAAATGCCACGACCGGAAGGGGATCCCCGGGGTGGATCGGACGGCCCGACCGAGCGCGAAAGGCGTCGATGAACGTCGTGCCGAGCTTGGCATCGAGACAGCCGGCGGTGACGAAGGCGATGACGCCGTGCCGCAACGTCGGCGTCGTATGGCCCTCGAGTTCGTCACACAACTCCCGGGCGACAGCGCCCAGCATCAGCTCGGACGCGACCGTGCCGAGCCGGCGCTCGAGCAGATCCATCACCGCGCGAATTGCACGGTCGAGCGCATCGCTCTTGTTGGCGTCGCGATGATCGACCCGGGTTGCATCCTTGGTACGCGCGGCGATCTGGAGGAACGCTGCGGTCAATTGCATCGCGCCCACGCAGCTCGCCTCGGGATCGCACCCTGCCTCGCGCACCAGCTGTCGCCACGCGGTCATCGCGCGTCGTATACAGCGCCGCCGAGTGTTGCACCAGCTACTCGACGCCGCGCGGCGACAGCGCGGGCGAGCAGGCGAGCAGGCCGTCGGTGATCGCGAGCGCGGTCGTGGTGAGATCGGCGAAGGCGTCGGCGCCGACGACGTCGCGCGCGGCCGGGTAGATGATCACCAGGCCGTCGAGCAGCTCGATCACGAGGTCGCGGCGGCCGGCGTGGGCGAGCGTGGCGCCGAAGCCGGCCGAGAGCAGCGCCTCGACGGCGACCGGATCGCCGTAGACCCGCCACTGGTCGGGCACCCGGACGTCGAGCGCGGCCGGCGCCAGGGTCCGCGGCATCTCGGCCGGGTACGAGCTCGGCATGCCGAGGCCGCCGCGGGCGAGCTTGGCGATCGAGCCGGCGCGCTCGATCATGTCGTCGTCGAACAGGTCGTCGCCGCGGCCGGCGCGCTTCCACAGCACGTGGGGGAAGGCGCGATCGACCTCGCACACGACGATGCTGACGGTGCCGGCGATCCGGAACGGCGGCTCGACCGGCAGATACGCCCACTCGCCGCGGCGCTCGCGCAGGGTCTCGAGGTCGAACGCGGTGACGTCGAGGTCGTGCTTGCCGCGCGACAGCGCGCCGTGGACGATCCGGGTCTCGAACCCGCCCTCGGCGAGCGACCACAGCGCGGTGTGCTGCAGCGCCGGCGGCAGGTGGGTCAGGTCGCCGATCGGGACCAGGCCCGACGCGTCGGCGGCAGCTTCCTGGTGACGGCGCCGCAGGGTCCCGCGGCTGGCGAGGAACACGGCGCCGGCGGCCAGGCCGCCGAGGAAGTACCAGTCCACGAACGCGACCGTAGCACTCAACGGCGGGAGGCGCCGTGCGGGGCAGCCCGCGCACCGGGCCGGTCGCCGGTGACGCCCGGCAGCGACGGCTGGACGCGGGCGCGCTCGTGGTCGAGCAGCCAACGCTTCAGCGGCAGGCCACCGCCGTAGCCGGTGAGCTCGCCGTTGGAGCCGATCACGCGATGGCACGGCAGGATGATCGCGATCGGGTTCTTGCCGTTGGCGGCACCGACGGCGCGGCTCGCCGACGGCCGGCCGACCACGCGCGCGAGATCGCCATAGCTGCAGGTCACGCCGAACGGGATCTGCGCCAGCGCACGCCAGACCGCGGTCTGGAACGCGGTGCCGCGCGGCGCGAGCGGCAGGTCGAAGTCGCGGCGCTCGCCAGCAAAGTACTCGGTGAGCTGGGCGGCCGTGCGCGCCAGGACGCCACCGTGGCCCTCGGCGCCGGCCGGTGCAGGTCGGTCGGGGAGAGACAGCTCGACGAGCTGATCGTCCTCCGCGCAGAGACACAGCGTTCCGATCGGCGACTGCATCGTCATCGTGGTCAGCATGCGTGTTCCCTCCGGCGTGATCGGTCGCACGGCGAAAGCACGTGTTCAGGTGTGGTGTGCAACGGGCTTGTCCTACCGCGTGCGGCGCGCGACCGGCGCGACGTGATCGATCCCGTGCGTACCACGCCGCGGCGCGCGGCACTGGCCGGTTCCGGACATCGTCGTTGCGCGATGTAGGGCGGGCTCACAGCGATCGCGGCGGCGCGGCGGTCGAGTGGGTCAACATGCACCGGGTCTGGCCGAACCGGCTGTGTGCATGCCCGGTCATCTGTTGCAAGCGATCGCCGTTGCCGCGGCAACGACCGCGCGGTCGCTGCCCGCCGTCCGTGTCTGAGAGGAACTCCGTGAAGGTTTCCAGGCAGCTGCCCCGTATCATCTTCGACGACGCCTCCGAGGACGTCCCCGGTCCGGACGTCCGGGCCACGCCGCTCCGGCTGGTCCCGCTGCCGCCGGACGACCTCACCGGCCCAGGCGCGGAGGCCGCAGCGCCGGAGCCAGCGCGCTCGCCACCGGCTCGCGGAGCGGTGCCTGTCCTCGTGCTGGTCCCGGACCTGCCATCGCGCAGCCGGCGGCCTTCGCTTCACCGCAGCCTCGATCAGGTCGTGGCCGAGATCGAGATCCAGCCGCGCTCGCGCGGGTCCCGGATCGCGAAGCGCGCGCTCGACATCTTCGGCAGCGTGGTCGGCCTGATCGTGCTGTCGCCGCTGCTCCTGGTCATCGCGCTCGCGATCAAGCTGACGTCGCGCGGTCCGATCCTGTTCGTGCACCCGCGCTGCGGCGTCGGCGGGCGCCCGTTCCGGTTCTTCAAGCTCCGCACGATGGTCGCCAACGCCGAGGCGCGCAAGCGCGACCTCAAGCACCTCAACGAGATGAGCGGGCCGGTCTTCAAGATCCGCCGCGACCCCCGGATCACCTCGCTCGGCCGCGTGCTGCGCAAGCTCAGCCTCGACGAGCTCCCCCAGCTGTGGAACGTGCTGCGCGGCGACATGAGCCTGGTCGGCCCTCGCCCGCCGACCGTCGACGAGGTCGAGCGTTACACCCGCCGGCAGGTCCAGCGGCTGTCGGTGATGCCCGGCCTGACCGGGCTGTGGCAGGTCAGCGGCCGCAACAACATCTCGGACTTCGATCGCTGGATCGACCTCGATCTCGAGTACGCGCGGCGCTGGTCGATGTGGCTCGACCTGCGAATCCTGTTGAAGACCGTCGTCGTCGTGGCCCTCGTTCGCGGCGCGCAGTAGCGCTGCCCCACCCCGGAGATAGCGCTCATGATGCCAGCCACGTGCCGGACCGCCGTCGCGCTCCTCGCGATCACGAGCATCGCGTCGGCACAGCCGCGCCCCGCTGCGCCGTCCGATGCCGCGACCGGCGGCGATCTCAAGATCCCGGTCACCCTGCGCTCCGGCGGCGAGATCCTGGGCGACGAGGGCTTCGGCAACGAGCTGGTCAGCGCACCGCCGCCGCTGGCGATCGAGCATCCGATCGATCCCGAGCGCTACGTGTGCGGCTCCGGCGACGTGTTCGAGCTCGCGTTCTGGGGCACGCAGAACCTCCAGCTCAAGCTCGCGACCGACCTCGAGGGCCGCGTGTTCATCGCCAAGGTCGGGTTCGTCCCCGTCGCCGGCAAGACGCTGTCCGCGGTCCGCGCCGCGGTGCAGGCCAAGGTCCGCGCGTTTTACCCGGGCCTGACCTTCGATCTCACGCTGGTGTCACCGCGCTCGTTCCTCGTTCACGTCGCCGACTACGTCAAGCACCCCGGTCCGTACACCAGCCGGGCCCTCGATCGCGTGTCGGCGGTGATCGGCAAGGCCGGGGGCACGACCGGCTCGCGCCGGCGGATCGCGATCCGGCACCACGACGGCACCACCGGCGCGGCAGACCTCCTGCGTTACGAGCTCACCGGCGACGTCGCGTACAACCCGCTGCTGCTCGACGGCGACGTGATCACCGTGCCGTTCGCCAGCCCGGTGGTGGCGATCAACGGCGATGTCCGGCGGCCCGGCCGCTACGAGCTGATCGAGACCAAGGACCTCACCGAGCTGCTCGCGCTCGCCGGCGGCTTCACGAGCAGCGTCAGCCGCGCGTTGCCGCTCCGGCTGCTCCGCCGCAACCCGCAGCAGCAGGAGGTGATCACCGATCTGCCGTTCGCCGGCGAGGTCGCGCCCAACACCGCGCTGCGGGACGACGACCAGATCATCGTCCGCGGCAGCGGCGAGCTCCAGCGCACCGTGCTGGTCCTGGGCGCGGTGGTCGGCGCGGATCCGCTGGATCGCGCCACGACCAGCCGCCGCATCCCGTTCGTCGAAGGCGACACCGTGCTGTCGCTGCTCGAGCGCGCGGGCGGGATCAAGGCGCCCGGTGACCTGCGCCGGTCGTACATCTCGCGGCCGCGGCCGGACCAGACGCCGGAGCTGATCGGGCTCGATCTCGAGGCCCTGCTCGTCCGCCGCGACTTCCGCGCCGATCGGCCGCTCCGGGTCGAGGACACGATCGTCGTCCCGCCGATGCAGTACAGCGTGCTGATCGAGGGCGCGGTCGTGCGCGCCGGGCTCTACAACTACAACCCGATGTTCGGGATCACCGAGTACATCGCGCACGCCGGCGGCCGGACGCGCACGGCGCGCGATCTCGACGAGGTCCAGCTGATCGACGGCGATGGCCACACCCACCCGTTCCGGACCGGCATGAAGCCCGCGCCCGGCGATGCGATCATGGTGCCCGAGCGCAACTTCAGCCGCGCCGAGGTCGCGCAGCTGATCCTCGCCGGGGCCGGCATCGTGCTCAGCGGGATCGCGATCACGCTCGCCGCGACGCGGTGAGATCCTTCACGGCCAGCACCGCGAACCGCGTGTTCGCGACCAGGTAGCGCTTCCACAGCCGGCGCGGCTCGCTGGCGAGCCGATGCGTCCACTCGAGGCCGAGGCGCTGGAGCACGCGCGGTGCGCGCGGCTTGTGCCCGGCGAGGAAATCGAATGCCGCACCGACCCCGAAGAACATCACGTCGGGCGCCGCGCGGCTCACGGCCGCCATCCAGCGCTCCTGCTTGGGCGCGCCGAGCCCGACCCAGACCAGCCGCGGCGGAGCTCCGCCCGGACAGCGCGCGACGAACGCCTGCCAGTCCTCGAGCGCGTGGACCTCGGAGAACGGGCGCATCGGCGGGCTGTGCGTGATCGCCTGGATGCCGTACCGCTCGGTGACCGCGGTCGTGGCCTGGGGGCTGCCGCCGATCAGGCCGTGGACGCGCGCGCGGTGGCGACGCAGCATCGCATCCATGAAGTCGGGCCCGCAGACCCGCGTCGCGATCGGCGCTCGCTTGGCGCGCGCGAGCCACACCAGCGGCAGACCATCGGCGAACCGGAACGACGCGGCACGCAGCGCCTCGCGCAGGGTGACGTCGCTGCTGGCCTCGGTCAGCGTGTGGACGTTGACGAAGCACGCCGAGCCACCGGCGCCGCGCGCGAGGCGGTCGTCGCAGGCCGCGAGCGCGCCGGCGAGCCCGAGCCGCGAGACCTCGAGCGCGCCGAGCGCGACGGTCGGTTCGATCGGCGCGGGTGGCTGCATCTCGTGCATCACGGTACACGACGATCACCGGGCCGCGCTGCCGTGGATTGCGTCGGGCGGTCTCGGCGAACCGCTGAGGCTACACCGGGCTCGACCTGCCGCAGCGCTCGGCGCTACACGCTCGATGTTCAACAATCCACCGTCACCATCCACGTCGCGTCTGGCGCGCCGCGACCCAGCTCGCCGGTTGCGACCTCACCGGCGCGACGGATAGAGTGGAGTGTTCCCAGCGATGAGTCTCGCCACGCACCTGGTCGCGCGCGTCCGCGGTAGCACGCTGACCCAGAACACGCTGTGGATGCTCGTCGGCCACGGCGCGCGCACCGTGATCCAGGCGATCTACTTCGTCCTGGTCGCCCATGCGCTGCAGCCGGCCGGCTACGGCGCGTTCGTCGCCGCGATGGCGATGGTCCTGATCGCCGCGCCGTTCGCCAGCCTCGGCGCCGGCTCCGTGCTGGTGAAGAACGTCGCGCGCGATCCCGCGAGCCTCGCGGTGTACTGGGGCAACGCGCTCGTGATCATCGCGGTCTCGGGCATGTCGCTGCTGGTCGTGATCCTCGGAGCCGCGCACCTGCTGCTGCCCTCCGCGGTCCCGCTCGCCCTGGTGCTCGCGCTCGGCCTCGCCGAGCTCGTGTTCGCGCGCACGGTCGAGGTCTGCGCGCAGGTGTTCCAGGGCTTCCAGCAGCTCAAGTGGACCTCGGCAATCCAGCTGATGCTGAGTGGCTGTCGGCTCCTCTCGATCGCGGCGCTGTACGCGATCCTGCGTACACCCACGCCGCTGCAGTGGAGCCTCGGGTACCTTGCCGCGACCGCGGCGGTGGCCGGCCTCGCGGTCGCGCTCGTTCACGTCCGGTACGGGCGACCGCGCCTGGTCGTCGACCGGGCGCGCATGGAGCTGCGCGAGGGCGCGTACTTCAGCATCAGCCTGGCCGCGCAGAGCATCTACAACGACATCGACAAGACGATGCTGTCGCGGCTGTCGACCCTGGCGACCGCCGGGGTCTACGGCGCCGCCTACCGCATCATCGACGTGTCGTTCGCGCCGGTGTCGGCCCTGCTCTCCGCCTCGTACGCCCGGTTCTTCCAGCACGGCGCCGAGGGGCTCCCCGGCACCCTGCGTCTCGCCCGCAAGCTCCTGCCGCTGGCAGCGGGCTACGGGGTCGCCGCCGGGCTCGGGCTCATCGCCGTGGCGCCGCTGGTCCCGCGGGTGCTGGGCGAGCGCTACGCGCTGATCGCGCCGATGATCGTCTGGCTGGCGCCGATGCCGCTGCTCCGTGCCTGTCACTACTTCCTGGCCGACGCGCTGACCGGCGCCGGCCACCAGCGCGCGCGCAGCGCCGTGCAGATCCTGGTCGCGGGCGCCAACGTCCTGGCCAACCTGTGGCTCATCCCGGCGTATTCGTGGAGGGGCGCGGCCTGGGCCAGCCTGGGCTGTGATGGCCTGCTCGCCGCCGGCCTCCTGCTGGTCATCCTCGTGATCGGCCGAAGCCAGCCGAGCCGCCGGAGCTACGAGAGCTACGAGAGCTACGAGACCCACGAGAGCTAGACCATGGCCCGCGACACCGTCCTCATCTATCGCGACACGCTGCTATTGGCCTCGGAGACCTTCATCCTGTCCCAGGCAGAGAGCCTGTCCGGCTTCACGCCGTTCTACGTCGGCTCGCGACCGGTCGCCGGGATCGAGGTCCCCGCCGATCGCCGGTGGTTCGTCAACGACGGGAGCTGGCTCGGCCGGTGCCGGGAGATCCTGTTCAAGGTCTACGACCGCGTGTCACCCGGGCAGGTCGAAGCCCTGGCCCGGACGCAGCCTCGCCTGATCCATGCCCACTTCGGTCCCGACGGGGTGCTGGCCGTGCCCCTCGCCCGGGCCCTGCGGCTCCCGCTGATCGTCACGCTTCACGGGTTCGACGTGACCTGCCACGACGACGCCGCGCGCAGCTCGTTCTACTCGCATCGCAAGTACGTCCGGCGTCGCGGCGAGCTGATCCGGGGCTGCTCGAAGGTGATCGCGGTGTCGCGCTTCATCGCCGAGAAGGCGGCGCGGCAAGGGTTTCCGGCCGACAAGACGCTCGTCCACTACATCGGTGTCGACGTCGACAAGTTTCAGCCGCGCGCCGGCAGCGGCAGCGGCAGCGCCCGCGAGTCGCTGGTGCTGTTCGTCGGGCGACTGGTCGACAAGAAGGGCTGCAGCCACCTGATCCGCGCCATGGCCGAGGTCCAGCGCGCGATGCCCGACGTCGAGCTGGTGATCATCGGCGATGGCCCGCTCCGCAAGGCGCTCGAGGCCGAGGCGAAGGCCTCGCTGCGCCGCTACCGGTTCCTCGGCGCGCAGCCATCTGCCGTCGTGCGCGACTGGATGGGTCGGGCGAAGGTGTTCTCGGTGCCCAGCATCACCGCCGACTCCGGCGACGCGGAGGGCTTCGGGATCGTGTTCGCCGAGGCCCAGGCGATGGCGACTCCGGTCGCGAGCTTCGCCAGCGGCGGCATCCCGGAGGCGGTCGCGCACGGCGAGACCGGGTTACTCTCGCCCGAGAAAGACTGGCGCGGCCTGGCCCGCGACATCGCGCGGCTGCTCGGCGACGACGCGCTGTGGCGCCGGATGAGCGATCGCGCGCGACACCGGGTGGCGGAGCACTTCGATCTCCGCAAGCAGACCCGCCTGCTCGAGGACATCTATCGCGGGCTGATCGATCCGGGCGAGGCCCCGGCGATCGCGAACAGCAGGAACAGCTGGGCCTGAAACGCGATGCTGTGGTTGGTCGGCTCGAAGAACGACTCGCCCAGGATCGCCAGCAGCGAGGCGTAGGTCGCGATCGCGAGCGTCCGGGTCGGATGCGACTCGGACCGGATCCTTCGGGCCAGCGAGCGGAACGCGGTCAGGTACGCGCCCAGGTAGAACACGAGCGCCGGCACGCCGTACGTGAGCGTCTGGTCGAGCCAGGCATTGTGAGCATTGGTGTACTCGAAGGCGATCGTCCGGCCGGCGAGCTGCGATCCACCGCCGCCGAACCCGGCCACGAAGCTGTCGGACTGAAGGATGTCGAGGGTGGCGCCCCACAGCTCGATCCGGCTCACGATGGTGGCGAGCGCCGGGTCTCCCTCCAGGAAGGCATCGAGCGAGACCCAGGTCAGGGTGGCGACCCCGGCCACGGCGACGGCCATCGCGAGCCAGGCGCGGTGGCGATCGAACCTCCGGGGCAGGACCAGCGCGAGGCCGCCCGCCGCGAGCCAGGCGTAGGCACCCTTGGCGTAGGTCCTGGCCAGCACGAGGAGCGCGAGCGCGAGCAGCGCCGCCATCAGCGGACCCCGGCGACGCGCGGTGTGGAAGCCGGCCCAGGCCGCCGCCAGGAGGAAGAGGACGACCGGCAACAGAAACACCGCGAGCCCGTTGGGATGGTTGAACAGGCCGGTGACCAGGTGACCGGCCACGTTGCCGGCGAGATCGAGCTTGGCGTCGATGTTCTCGCTGACCGGGACGATATAGGGCCCGCCGGCGGCGATCTGCAGCACGGCGAGCCCGGCGTTGACCATCGCGCCTGCCAGGGCGGCCGCGAGCAGGCGCCTCATCCGCGCCTCGTCATCGACGGTCAGGCACACCAGCACGTAGAGCGCGCCGGCGATCGCCAGCTCGTGAAACGATCGGAGGGTGTCCAGCGACCGGCCCAGGCCGGCGAGCGATGCCAGCGCGGCGTACCCGCTGTACCAGACCACCGGGCGATTCCGGCGATAGCAGGCGCGAGACAGCGCGCGGAGCCGCGGCCGGCACAGGATCTCGACGATCAAGCACAGGGCCGCGGGGATGACCACCAGCTCGAGGAGGCTGAGCGTCGGCAGGCCCGGCAAGGCGCGCACGCCGATCTCGGCCGCGGCGGTCAGAAACACCGCCACCAGGGTCAGCTGGTAGAACCCGCGGGTGAGCACACGACCGTCGGAGCCGATCGCCGATCCGGGCGGCGCGGTGGCGGATCGGAGCGCCGAGGTCGCCGGGACGCTCACGCCGGACCGGACTGTCCTTCGAGCGCCGCACGCCGGCGCAGGTCGGTCCACCAGGCCGGCAGGAGCACGAGCAGGAGCCCGAGGGAGAGTCCGGCGAACATCCCGACCGGCACCACCCGCAGCGTCGGCCGGACGCGGTAGGTCGGCAGGGCGGCGTCATCGACCACCACGAACGCCGACAGATCGCGCGCCTCGTCGAGCTTGCGCGCCTCGTAGCGCTGCGTGAGCATCAGGAACACGGTCTCGTCGATCTTGTGCTCGCGAAGCAGCGTCTCGAGCTCGGCGCCGAGCGCCGGGATCTCCATCGCCCGTGGGAACAGCTCGCTGCCGGACCGAGGCGATCGGCCGGCGTTCGGCTCGCTCGGCCGCTTGCCCTCGAGCGACTGCAGCTCGCCCGACAGGATGCCGATCTGGCGGCGCAGCTGTGCGACCGACGCCTCGTCATTGGCCGCGAAGCCTCGGGCGTAGGACAGCTCGAGCCGCTTGGAGATCAGGTCGCCTTCGAGCGCCGCCATCCCGGACACCACGGCTTTGCCCTGCTCGGGCAGATCGATGATCTTGTGGAGCTCCTGGAACTGGCGAAGCTTGGCGGACGACGCCTCCATCACGCGCCGTGCCTCCGCGAGCCGCTTCTCGAGGAACGCCCGCTCCTCGGCGGCCGAGGACATCGCGATGCGGCGAAACGCGGCGTCGGCCAGCTGGCCGAAGGCGTTGGCGAGGTCGCGCGCCACGGCGGGCTCGGTGTCCTCGCAGGTCAGCCGGACCAGGTTGGGCTTCTTCTCCACCGCGGTGATGCAGTGCCCCCAGACCACCTTGCGCGTCCGCTCGATCCGGTCGGCGTTGTATCGCTGCACCAGGTCGAACTTCGCGATCACCGCGTCGGTGACCGAGCGGCTCTCCAGGACGGCGGCGATCCGATCGGGTTCGGACTGGCCGAACGGCGAGGCGGCGCCCAGATCCAGGGGCAGGTTGTTGAGGAGGCTCGCGGCCGGAAGGCTGTCCGAGGCGCTGCGCTTGGGGACGATCAGGAGCTCGGCCTGGTACCACCGGGGCGACCAGACGTAGTAGGCGATGCCCGCCACGGTCCCGGCGATGCCGAGCAGGACGACGAGCCGCCAGCGGAGGCGGACCAGGAGCAGGCCGGCCGGGGTCGGGTGGATCATCGCGGGGAGCATTCCGGGAGTGGGCATGGATCGGTTCGCTGACTGGCGCGGCACAGGTGCACGCGACAAGCCAGGCGGTTCGCGCCGCGCCGATCGCTTCGCAGAACCGCCGGGAGATCTCGCGCGGGCGGAAACGTTCCGTCCGCCGGCGCTCCGACCGGCTCGCGCACGCGTCGATGTGATCCAGCAGACAGGCTCGAGCGGGTCGCCAGACACCCCAGGGGGGTAGATGCAACCCCCCCTCCCCGGCGATCGATCGCGAGCGGTCGCGGTCGTCAACGTGCTGGAAAGCCGCAGGGCGGGTCACCGGCCGCGCTGGCAGGGCATCGCACCCGCGCGACCGATCGACCGCGCATCGCAGACGACCGGGACTGGCTCGACGCTCGCATCCGCCCGGGACCGGATGCACGCGAACCAGCGGCGCCGCGCCGGCCGCATCGCCGTCGCCCTCGTCGGGGTGGCGGGGGTGCTGCTGATCTCGCGCAGCGGCGCGCTCGCGCCGCGGGACTCGACCGAGCGGGTGGTCGAGCGGGTGGTCGAGCGTGGCCGCGGGCCGGTGCCGGCGAGCTACGTCGGCCTGCACATCCACCACGCCGGCGCCGGGACCGCGTGGCCGAGCGCGGCGTTCGCGAGCTGGCGGCTCTGGGATGCGTACGTCGCCTGGCCGTGGCTCGAGCCGAGCCGCGGGGCCTGGCAGTGGGAGATCGCCGATCGCCTGGTCACGCTCGCCGGCGAGCACCAGATCGAGGTGCTGCTGCCGCTCGGGCTGTCGCCGACCTGGGCCTCGGCGCGGCCAACCGAGCCCTCTGCCTACGGCCGCCCGGGGCTGTCCGCCGAACCCGCGGACCTGGGCGACTGGCGGCGGTACGTCGAGACCGTGGTGTCGCGCTACGCCGGCCGGGTGCACCTCTACGAGATCTGGAACGAGCCCAACCTGGCGGAGTTCTACACCGGCGACGTGGCCGCGATGGTCCGGCTGTGCCGCGAAGCGTACGCGATCGTCAAGCGCATCGACCCCGCCGCGCGCGTCGTGTCGCCGGCGGCGACCGGTGCAGCCGGGGTTCCATGGCTCGATCGCTTCCTCGCCGCGGGCGGCGCGGGCTGCTTCGACGTGGTCGGGTTCCACTTCTACGTCATGCCCGACGCGGCCGAGACGATCGTCCCGCTGATCGCCCGCGTCCAGGACGTGATGCAGGCACGCGGCGTCGGTGCGCGTCCGCTGTGGAACACCGAGACCGGCTGGTACGTCGCGCGCGCGCCGCACGCGGCCGGCGCGGACCACCCGGGCGCGCTGTCCGAGAGCCTGGCCGCGGCGACCGTGGCCCGCGCGCTGGTCCTCGCCCGCGCCGCCGGCGTCGAACGCTTCTACTGGTACGCCTGGGACAACGAGAACACGGGGCTCGCCGACCGCGACGGCGTCGCGCGCGCGCCCGGCCGTGCGCTGGCCGAGGTCGAGCGCTGGCTGGTCGGGGCGCAGCTCGACGGCTGCCGGCGCGTGTCGAGCGGCGCCTGGCTGTGCGGGCTGACCCGCGAAGGTCGCGGCCAGTGGATCGTCTGGCACCCGGGCGGCCGCGCGGACCTGCCGAATCCGCCGCGCTGGCGGATCGCGACGCGACGCGACCTCGGCGGAACCGTACAGCCGGTGCGCGCGGACGCACCGACGATCGAGATCGGCCCCGCGCCGCAGCTCCTGGAGCCTCGGCCGTGACCCGGCACGTCCTCATCCTCACCGCCGAGGTCAAGCAGTACCGCCGCGCGTTCCTCGACCAGCTCGCCGCCCGGCTCCGCCGCGACGACATCGCCCTCCAGATCGCGTACAGCGCGCCCAACCGGGTCGAGCGCGTGAAGTCCGACAGCCGCGAGCTTCCTGCCGAGCTCGGGATCGAGGTCCCCGGCGTCTGGCTCGCGGGCGAGCGCGTGTTCGTGCAGCTCGCGTGCGGGGCGATCCACGACGCCGACATGGTGATCATGGAGCAGGCCAACAAGCACGCGCTCAACTACGTCTTGCTCGCGCTGTCGTGGCTCGGCCGCAAGCGCGTGGCCTACTGGGGCCACGGCTACAACCACCAGGCCCGCGCGCCCGGCGCCTCGGAGTGGCTCAAGCGCAAGCTCTTGACCCGCGTCGACTGGTGGTTCGCCTACACCGCCGGCGTCGGCCGCTATCTCGCCGGCCACGGCGTCGATCCCGGCATCATCACCGTGGTCCAGAACACGATCGACACCCGCGAGCTCGCCCAGGCCGTGCGCGCCCACGGCGACGCCGACCGCCGGGCGATCCGCCGCCGGCTCGGCATCGCCGACCCCGCCTCGGTCGGCCTGTTCTGCGGCAGCCTGTATGCCGACAAGAAGCTCGATCTGCTCGTCGAGGTGGCGCGGCGGATCCGCGAGCACCGCCCGGACTTCGAGCTGATCATCGTCGGCGACGGCCCCGCGCGCGATGCGATGCGCGCGGCCGCCGCCCGGCACCGGTTCGTCCACTACATCGGTCCGGCGTTCGGCGCCGATCGCGCGGCGTACTTCGCGATCAGCGACGTGTTCCTCAACCCCGGGCTCGTCGGGCTCTCGATCGTGGATGCATTTACCGCCGGGCTTCCCGTGTTCACGACCGACATCCCGGTCCACAGCCCGGAGATCGAATACCTCGAGCCGGAGACCAACGGCATGATCACCTCCCAGGACGCGGCCGCCTGCGCCGCCGCGGTGTGTCGCGTCCTCGACGATCCCGACCGGCTCGCCCGGATGCGCGACGCGGCCCGCGCGACCGCCGCGCGCCTCACGCTCGCCCACATGGTCGAGGCCTTCGCGACCGGCGTGGTGGGCTGCCTCGAGGCGCGCGCGTGACGCACGTCGAGACCAGCGCGTGCCTGGCGGCCCGATGACCCGGCGCGTCCTCATCCTCGCCGCCGAGGTCAAGCAGTACCGCCGCGCGTTCCTCGACCAGCTCGCCGCCCGGCTCCGCCGCGACGACATCGCGCTCCAGATCGCGTACAGCGCGCCCAACCGGGCCGAGCGCGCCAAGTCCGACAGCCGCCAGCTTCCTGCCGAGCTCGGGATCGAGGTCCCCGGCGTCTGGCTCGCGGGCGAGCGCGTGTTCGTGCAGCTCGCGTGCGGGGCGATCCGTGACGCCGACATGGTGATCATGGAGCAGGCCAACAAGCACGCGCTCAACTACGTCTTGCTCGCGCTGTCGTGGCTCGGCCGCAAGCGCGTGGCCTACTGGGGTCACGGCTACAACCACCACGCGCGCGCGCCCGGCGCCTCGGAGTGGCTCAAGCGCAAGCTCTTGACCCGCGTCGACTGGTGGTTCGCCTACACCGCCGGCGTCGGCCGCTACCTCGCCGGCCACGGTGTCGATCCCGGCATCATCACCGTGGTCCAGAACACGATCGACACCCGCGAGCTCGCCCAGGCCGTGCGCGCCCATGGCGACGACGACCGCCGGGCGATCCGCCGCCGGCTCGGCATCGCCGACCCCGCCCGCGTCGGCCTGTTCTGCGGCAGCCTGTACGCCGACAAGAAGCTCGATCTGCTCGTCGACGCGGCGCGGCGGATCCGCGAGCACCGTCCGGACTTCGAGCTGATCATCGTCGGCGACGGCCCCGCGCGCGACGCGATGCGCGCGGCCGCCGCCCGGCACCGGTTCGTCCACTACGTCGGTCCGGCGTTCGGCGCCGATCGCGCGGCGTACTTCGCGATCAGCGACGTGTTCCTCATCCCCGGCGTGCTCGGGCTCGCGATCGTGGATGCGTTCACCGCCGCGCTTCCGGTGTTCGCGACCGACATCGCCGGATCGGGCCCGGAGCACGAATACCTCGAGCCGGAGATCAACGGCATGATCACCGCCCAGGACCCGGCCGCCTACGCCGCCGCGGTGTGTCGCGTGCTCGACGATCCCGACCGGCTCGCCCGGATGCGCGACGCCGCGCGCGCGACCGCCGCCCGCCTCACGCTCGCCCACATGGTCGAGGCCTTCGCGACCGGCATCCTCGGCTGCCTCGAGGCGCGCGCATGACGCCGTCGCGGCCACGCGCCCGGTCACCGGGACCGCAGGCGATGCTTGGCCTCGGAGTAGAGCCGGCTGAAGTCGAACCCGCCGCGGATGATGGCGTAGTTATCCGGGTTGTCGGCGCCGGTCCGGATCGCGTTGCGCGGGAGCGTGAAGCGGTTGTGCGATCCGATCGCGCGCACGGTCCCGGTGTTCACCTTGAACGCGACCGCGTAGCCCGCGGCCTCCGTCGCGCGCAGCACGCGGCGGTCGTAGCGGGCATACGGGTAGGCGTGGGTGTCGATCGGCGCTCCGGTCAGCGCCTCGAGCTCGCGGCGGGACTCGACCAGCTCGCGCAGGAGCTCGGGCTCGCCGAGCCGGGTCAGATCGGTGTGGTGTTGCCCGTGGGACCCGATCGATCCGCCCTCGCGCACCACCGTGCGCAGCGCGCCGGCATCCATGAACTGCTCGGTGCAGGACCGGGTCACGCCGCCGGTTTCGAACGGCCGCTCGAACGACTGGCCGACCACCGCGGTGTTGACGAAGAAGTGCGCCGAGTAGCCGGCTTGCTTGAGCAGCGGCCACGCGGCGACGAAGTTGTCGTTCCGGCCATCGTCGAACGTCAGGCAGACGAACTGCGCGCGCGCGGCGTCGCCGCTTCGCAACAGCGCGAGCGCGTCGGCCATCGACACGACGACGTAGTGGTTGCGGCGGATCCACGCGAGGTGGTGCCGGAAGCCATCGATCGTCAGCACCAGGGTTCGTCGCGACAGGCCCGGCAGCTCTTCGGCGGAGGCGACGCTGTGATAGCAAAGGAAGCGCACCCCGCGCCATCGCCGGGCGGTGACGAGCCCGCTGACCCGCGCGAACGAGCGCCAGAACGTGTGCGCCAGGGACGCCGGGGGCGCCATGGAATCGGCATCGAGTGCAGTGCCCATCGCCCCCTCGACGCGCAGCCTAGCATCGACGACGGCCGCCGGGCCACGGCGATCGACGCCCTGCGGCGGACGGCCTGACATGCGCGTCCTGGTCGTGCACAACCGGTATCAGCAGCGCGGCGGCGAGGACATCGTCGTCGAGCGCGAGGTCGCGCTGCTGCGGCGGCATGGCCACCACGTCGAGCTGTGGACCGAGGACAACGCGCGGGTCGAGGCGATGTCGCGTGCACGGCTCGCCGCGGGCACGATCTGGTCGCGGGCCGCGCACGGCGAGCTCGGCCGGCGCGTCGCGGCGGGCGACATCGAGGTCGTGCACTTCCACAACACGCTGCCGCTGATCTCGCCGTCCGGGTACTACGGCGCACGGAGCGCGGGCGCCGCGGTGGTGCAGACGCTGCACAATTACCGGCTGGTCTGTCCGCCCGGGACGCTGCTGCGCGCCGGCCGGCCGTGCGAGGACTGCGTCGGGCGATCGCCGTGGCCCGCCGTGCGCCATCGCTGCTATCGCGACAGCGCCGCCGCGTCGGCGGTGGTCGCCGCGATGCTGGTCGCGCACCGCGCGGCGGGGACCTGGGCTCGCGCCGTCGATGCCTACGTCGCGCTCACCGAGTTCGTGCGCGATCGCGTGCTCGCGGCAGGGATGCCGCGCGATCGCGTGGTGGTCAAGCCCAACTTCGTGGAGGCCGCGCCCCGGCAGGCCGTCCCGGAGCGCGGCGCGCATGTCCTGTTCGTCGGCCGGCTCTCGCCCGAGAAGGGCGTGGCCACCCTGATCGAGGCCTGGCGGATCCTCGGCACCGGCGCACCGCGGCTGGTCATCGTCGGCGATGGCCCCGAGGCCGCGGAGCTCGCGGCGCGCTCCGCCGGGATCGCCGGCGTCGAGCTCCTCGGCGCGCAGCCGCGCGAGCGCGTCATCGAGCTCATGGCCGACGCCGCCGCGCTGGTCGTGCCGTCGACCGGGTACGAGGGCTTTCCGCTGGTGCTCGTCGAGGCGTTCGCAGCGGGCCTGCCGGTCGTGGTCAGCGGCATCGGATCGCTGGCGACGATCGTTCGCGATGGCGTCGACGGCCTGCATGCGCCGGCAGGCGACGCGGTGGCCCTGGCCGCCGTGGTGCGCGGGCTCATGGCCGACCCGGAGCTGCGGCGCCGGCTCGGACACGGCGCATACGCGGCCTGGAAGGCGCGCTTCACCCCCGAGCACAACCACGACCAGCTCCTCCAGGTCTACGCGGCGGCACGCGCGCGGCGCCACGGGCAGCACGGACGTTGATCGGCCCGCGCCCGTCCCGTGCGAACCGCCTGGCGCGCTGCCTCGCGGCGGCGATCGCGCTGGCGGCCGCGCCGTCGGCCGGATCGCCGAACATCTCGCTCGACGATCCGGTGTACGACGAGCTCGATCAGCGCGAGCTCGCGGGCGTGCTACCGCCGTTCCGCGGCGGCCTCGCGCCGCTGACCGAGGGCCGCGTCCACGAGCTCGCGCCCGAGACGCCGGCGCTGCCGGCCGGCTGGTGGATCCGTCCGATCGCGCGGGCCGCGCTCCGCGTCGAGATCGTCGACGAGGCCGAGCGCGGCTATGCGACGGCAGCACGGCCGCGCGATGTCGCCGGGGTGCTCGCGCTGTCGTGCGAGCGCCAGGAGGGCCGGCCGTGCGGCAACGGCGCGGGCCTGGACGCCGAGCTCGACGCCGCGGCCGGCCATGGCGCGTGGCTCGCGGGTGCGGTCCGGCTGCGCGCGCACAGCGCTCGCGATCGCGGCGCCACCGGCCTCGACCTCGATCGTGCCCACGTCATCGCCGAGCTCGGTCCGATCGCCGCCGAGCTCGGGCGCGACGTCCTCGCGCTCGGCCCGGCAGCCCACACCCAGCTCGGCTGGAGCACGAACGCGCCCCCGCTCGACCAGCTCCGGCTGTCGGGAGCTCGCCCGCTGGCGGTCTCGCCGGGCGTGCGCGCGAACGCGACCTACGTGCTCGGCCGCCTCGCCGCGCCGCAGACCTATCCCGGCGATCTGGTCAGCATCGTGCGCGCCCAGCTCGACCTCGGCGACCGGCTCGAGCTCGGCGCGATGCAGCTGTTGCAGCTCGGCGGCGACGGCGCACCCGCGCTGGGGCCCTGGGACTTCGTGCTCGAGCACGTCCGGCGACGCGACGCCTCGGCGAGCGCGAGCGACAGCTCGAACCGCCGGGTCGGCCTCGATGTCACCGCGCGCATCGCCGATCTCGGCGGCCTCGGCGGCGCGCGCCTCACCTACCAGCTGATGTTCGAGGACCTGCGGACGCAGCTCGTGAGCGCGCTGCGCCACGACGCCGACCACGTCGCCGGCGTGGAGACGCGCTGGCTGACCCTCGAATGGCAGAAGACCGGCATCCGCGCCTACGAGCACGCGCCGCGCGTCACCGGGTTCACCACCGGCGGCCACATCGTCGGAGATCCGCTCGGGCCGGGCGCGCAGGCCGTGTTCGCCGGCGCGCGGATCCCCGCGCGGTGGGGCGTGGTGATGCCCTGGGCCGAGGTCGCCCGGCTGTCGAGCGACACTTACCGGTTCGGCGACGGACCGATCGTCCGGACCGGCGAGGGCACGGCGGAGCTGCGGTTCCGGATCGGCGCGCGCGCCCGCGTGCCGGTCGGTCATGGCCTCGAGATCGATCCCGAGATCGCGCTCGAGGACGTCGAGCGCGCGTCGTTCGTGCCCGGCGCGCGCTCGATCGGCGCCGTGTTCCGCGCCGTGCTGGTCTGGCGACCCCCTACGCCAGGTAGCGCGCCACCGACGGCAGCCGCCGCATCGCCACCCGACGGACCAGCAGCGGCACCGCGACCCCGCTGATCAGGAGCAGCGGAAAGAACACCAGGAAGTTGCCGCCATCCCAGGGCAGGACCTGGAGCAGCAGCGCCTTCGCGACGCCGATCGCGATCGTGTTCATGAGGTAGATCGCCAGGCTCGCCCGGCCGAGCGCCGCGAGCGCCCGGGCCGGCAGGGGCGGCAGCCTGCCCATCCAGGCCAGGATCGGCAGCACCGACGCCGCGCCGGCCAGCCACTTCGGCACGTCCAGGAGCTGCGCGATCGCGAGCACGGCCGCGAACACCAGGGTCGCCGCCGCGAGCAGGCCCGGGGACAGGCGGATCCAGGCCTCGCGATAGATCCAGAGCATCATGCCGCCCGCGAAGAACGGCAGGTAGACCACCACGGTGTCGAGCATGAACAGCTCCGGCCACGGCCCGAACCAGCTCAGCGCGACCCCGGCGATCCCGAGCAGCATCGGCCGGCGGCCGGTGACCTGGAACAGCGCCGGCACGGTCACCAGGTAGATCGACAGGACATAGATGAACCACAGAAACGACGCGCCGCTGCGGGTAGGCCGCACCACCAGCTCGAGCAGCGCCGAGTCGCCCGACAGGTTATCGACTTGAACGTAGCGCGCGGCGACGAGCTTGCCGGCGATGATGACCAGCCCGAACACGACGTAGGGCACGAACAGCCGCTCGACGCGCTTGCCCGAGAACCGGGCGACGTCGCTCCAGGCCGCGAACCGCGGCAGCGACAGCGCGAAGCTGATGCCGGTCAGGGTCATGAACAGCGGCATGTGAAACAGATAGATCGTGTCCTTCAGTCGCGCATACCACTCGTTGCCGGCGGGCAGGTCGCGCGCGACGACGTGACCGATCACGACCAGCAAGATCGCCAGGCCGCGCGCCGCGTCGAGAGCGACGAGCCGCCCCGATGGCTTGTCGCAGGGCAACTCCCGGAACAGCTCCTCGAACCTCGACATTGCGATATGCGATACGCGATACGCGAACCAATCCACGTTGCCGCGTTCGACTACCGAGATCAACTCCCATGGTCGATGGATGCAGGGTATGCAAAACACCGCTGCCTCATGGCGAGTCCGGACCGGGCCTGGAGCGGTAAGAAATCCTCGCCGGTTTCACTCGCCCTGGAAATTTCACCGCGGCCAGGCAGGATGGCGGCGATCGCCGAACTCTGTAACACTCGACGGTCGGTGATGGATCTGACCGGCAAGCGCATCGTGGTCACCGGGGGCGCGGGGTTTCTCGGCAGCTTCGTCGTCGAGGCGCTGCACGCGCGCGGCGTGCGCGACGTCGTCGTGCCGCGCCGGCGCGACTACGACCTCGTCGACCGCGGGGCGTGTGCGCGCCTGCTCCGGGACCACCGCCCCGAGGTCGTGTTCCACCTCGCGGCGCGGGTCGGCGGCATCGGCGCGAACCGCGACCATCCGGGCCTGTTCCTGTTCGACAACGCGATGATGGGCCTGCAGCTGATCGAGGAGTGCCGGCTGGCGGGTGTCGAGAAGGTCATCGTGGCGGGCACGATCTGCGCGTATCCCAAGCACGCGCCGGTGCCGTTTCGCGAGGACGATCTGTGGAACGGCTACCCCGAGGAGACCAACGCGCCGTACGGGATGGCCAAGCGGCTGCTGCTGGTCCAGGCGCAGGCGTATCGCGAGCAGTACGGGCTCGACACGATCGTGCTGTTCCCGGTCAACCTCTACGGCCCGCGCGACAACTTCGACCTGCGCACGTCGCACGTCATCCCGGCGATGATCCGCAAGTGCCTGGCCGCGCGTGAGCAAGGTGCCCGCGAGGTCCGGCTGTGGGGCGACGGCACGCCAACGCGCGAGTTCCTGTACGTCGAGGACGCCGCGGAGGCGTTCGTGCTCGCGGCGGAGCGCTACGACGGCGGCGAGCCCGTGAACATCGGGACCGGCGAGGAGATCGCGATCCGCGACCTGGCCCGCCAGATCGCCGCCGCCACCGGGTTCGAGGGCGAGCTGGTGTGGGACGCCAGCCAGCCCAACGGCCAGCCGCGCCGCCGGCTCGACGTCACGCGCGCGCGCGAGCGGTTCGGCTTCGCGGCCCGGGTGCCGTTCGCGGAGGGCCTGCGGCGCACCGTCGCGTGGGCGCGCGAGACCCGCCCGGTGGCGGCGCCATGAAGCGCGCGCTGATCACCGGCATCACGGGCCAGGATGGCTCGTACCTGGCCGAGCTGCTGCTCGCGAAGGGCTACGAGGTCCACGGCCTGGTGCGGCGCTCGAGCTCGTTCAACACCGAGCGGCTCGATGCAATCTACCAGGACCCGCACGCCACCGACTACCAGCTGCGCCTGAGCTACGGCGATCTCGAGGACGGCAGCTCGCTGGCCAACCTGATCGCGCGGATCCAGCCCGACGAGATCTACAACCTCGGCGCCCAGAGCCACGTCCGCGTCAGCTTCGACGTCCCCGAGTACACGGCCTCGACGGTCGCGATCGGCACGCTGCGCCTGCTCGAGGCGGTGCGCCAGCTCGGCATCAAGTGCCGGTTCTACCAGGCATCGTCGAGCGAGATGTTCGGCGCCGCGCCGCCGCCGCAGCACGAGCGCACGCCGTTCATGCCGCGCAGCCCGTACGCATGCGCCAAGGTCTTCGCCCACCAGCTGTGCCAGAACTACCGCGACGCGTACGGCATGTTCATCGCCTGCGGGATCCTGTTCAACCACGAGTCGCCGCGCCGCGGCATCCCGTTCGTCACCCGCAAGATCACGCGCACCGCCGCGCGCATCAAGCACGGCCTCGACAAGAAGCTGTATCTCGGCAACATCGACGCGCGCCGCGACTGGGGCTTCGCGCGCGACTACGTCGAGGCGATGTGGCTGATGCTCCAGCAGGACGCCCCGGACGACTACGTGATCGCCACGGGCGAGTCGCACACGGTGCGCGACGTGCTCGAGATCGCGTTCGGCGCGCTCGGCATGGCGTGGGAGCCGCACGTCGAGTTCGATCCGCGCTACCTGCGCCCGACCGAGGTCGACCACCTGCACGGCGACGCGAGCCGGGCGCGCGACAAGCTCGGCTGGAAGCCCACGGTGAGCTTCACCGAGCTGATCTCGATGATGGTCCGGGCCGACGAGGCCGACGTGCGCGGCGCGCTCTCCGGCCGTGCGCCATCGATGTAGCAGTCGACGTCGCCGGGCTCAGAACGTCTGCGTCAGCCGGGCGTAGGCGAACCGACCGAGCATGTCGTAGGCCGACGTGTCGTAGTTGCCGGCCGCGCCGTTGTAGATCACCGGCGGGGCGCGGTCGAACACGTTGTTGACGCCGACCGTCAGGGTCGCGTGGCCGCCGAAGCCGCGGAACGCCATGCTGCTGAACACGTCGAGCTTGGAGTACGACTCGACGGTGCGCGACGGGCTGCCGTCGTTGCAGTCGTTGTTCTCGCACTCCTGGAAGCTGTCGACGAACAGGAAGTTGAAGCCCGCGGACGCGCCGCTCGGGTGCTGCCACACCGCCGTGACGGTGGCCTTGCGCTTGGGGTAGATGCCGAGGTCGTAGACCCCCAGGCCGTGCAGCACGCCCGAGCCGGTGTCGTGATCGAACGCGTTCAGGGTCTGGAGGTCGACCCGCGCGTGCAGGTCGCCGCCGCCGCGGACGTGGTGGTTGATGTGGACCGCGGTGTCGACGCCCGAGGTCGAGTCGCCGCCGAAGTTGGCGAGCCGGAGGTCGACCGTGTCGATCGCGAAGCCCTGCGCCGGATTGCGGCGGATCAGGTCGCAGAACGAGCGGATGCCGCGCTGGTAGCAGCTGGCGAACACGCTCTGGATCAGCGGCGCCTGGACCGCCTGGGTGACCTCGGTCATCCAGGCGTCGACGCTGAGCGACAACCCCGGGGCGCGCGGCGACTCGAGCACGACGCCGGCGGAGGTCACCTTGGCGGTCTCGGGCTGGAGCTGCAGGTTGCCGCCCGTCACCGCGTGCTGCTGGAAGGTCCCGAACACGGCGTTGCCCGGCACGCCCTCGCGCGCGCACTCCGCCGCGGTCGCCGGATCGGGCTGGCCGAACGCGTGGTCGCACGGGTCGTTGGCGAGCGGGAACGCGTCGGCCTTGGCCGCGAACAGCTCGGTGATCGACGGGGCGCGGAACGTCTCGGAGCGGCTGGCGCGCAGCGTGATGCCGCGGACCGGGCGGATCAGAGCACGCGCGCTGGTGACCGTGCCGCGGCCGAACGTGTCGAACCGGAACGCGCGCGCGGCGAGGTCGAGCTCGAGCCGCTCCACGCCATCGCGGTCGCGGGCCCCGACGATCGACAGCTCGGCGGAGGCCTCGACAGACTTGGTCGTGCCGTGGATCGGCGATGTCGGGTTGGCGGTGGTATCGCCGCTCGCGATCAGCGCGTCGGGGGTGACGTCGCCGGTCTCCTTGCGGGCCTCGGCGCTGACCGCGAGCGTGACGTCGCCGCGGCTGGGCAGCTGCGCGATCCGGCGCTGCGCGGTCGCGAGCGCCACCTGCTGCTTGTTGTCGCCGCTGTCGAGGCCGGTGAACCCGGCGTAGTTGACGCCCTCGGGGCTGATCGAGCCGGCGGGGCCGAGCAGGTTGATCGGGACGCAGCCCTGGATCGGCGCGGACGGCGTGCCGCAGGTCGGCCCCGCCGGGCCGATGAAGCTCGGACCGACCGCGTTGCGGAGCCGGCTCAGCACCAGCTGGCCCACGGTCCGGTTGGTCGAGTCGGTGCGCCCGTAGTTGTAGGACACCTCCCATTGCCAGCTGTCCGGCGTCGGTCCGTCGCCACGCGCCCCGACCACGGCGCGCATGGTATCGACGCTCTGCAGGAACTGCCGGGGCCCGAGCTCCTGGAGCCGGCGGTTGTACGACAGCACGTCGCCGCCGAACGGGTTGTAGATGCTGTTGCGCGAGATCGGGATGCCGAACGTCGCGGTCGTCAGCGGCTCGGCGGCGAGCCGCTGATCGCTGGCGCGGTGCTGGAAGTTGGCCTCGAAGAAGCCGAGGACATGGGGCGCCAGGGTGTAGCTGCCGGCGGTGTACGCGCTGGCCCGCGCCGAGGGCGTGTAGAGGTAATTGTCGGGCTGGAAGTTGAACAGGTCGGCCGGCGAGACGAACGGGCGGAACCCGCCGCGGCCGTCGCTGGTGCAGAACCGGACGTTGAGCCCGCAGACGTTGACCCGATCGCCGCGGCCGTCGCCGTTGACGTCGATCTGGAACGCGTCGAGCCGGCCGCCGGGCGTCGAGGTCGAGCCCGCCGGGGTGATCGTTCCATTGACGAAGTCGAACGAGTTGGTGACCCGCGAGAACTCGCGGTTGCCCGCGAACACCGGATCCTGCTGCTGGGTCTCGGCCGCGAAGATGATGTTGCCGCGGCCATCCGCGGTGCGGTGGCCGGTGATGACGCTGGCGTCGATGGAGAAGCCGTCCTTGCGCTCGGTCTGGGCGGTGTACAGCGACGCCTCGGTGCCCTGGAAGGTGGTCCGCGTGATGATGTTGACCACGCCGGCCACCGCGTCCGAGCCGTAGACCGCCGAGCCGCCGTCCTTGAGGACCTCGACCCGGTCGATCACGGCCAGCGGGATCGTGTTGAGGTCGACCGAGGCGTCCGCGCCGGTGCCGCCCGGGACGTAGCGGCGCCCGTTGAGCAGGGTCAGCGTGCGCGCGATGCCCAGGCCGCGCAGGCTGATCCGCGTCGAGCCGTCGCCGCCGTTGTTGAACTGCGCGTTCAGCGCGTTGCCCTGCTCGGGCAGCGGCTGGAGGATGTCGCCGACCATCGTCCGCCCGGCCGCGAGCAGGTCGTCGCGGCGCAGGACGGTCAGCAGCGACGGCGTGGTCAGCGTGGCGCGCGGGATCAGCGAGCCGGTCACCGTGAACAAGCTCGGCGCGGGGCGCGGGGCCGCGAACCCCGGGGCCGCGCCGGCGAGCTCGGGAAGGGGCTCCCACCGCGGCACGACGCGGAGGACCGTGACAGGAGCCGGCGCCGGCGGCGCCAGCCCGGGCGCCTGGTGGACATCGCCGGCGACACCGTCGTCGACCGCGGCGGCGGGCGCGTCGCTGGCCGCGGCGTTTGCGGCGTCGCTGGCCGCGTCGGCTGCCGCGTCTCCGGCCCCATCGGCCGCATCGGTCGCGTCGGCTGCGTCGTCGAGGTCTTCGTCCAGCGCCGGCTCGGGTGCCGGTACCTGCCCCACGCGCTTGGCGTGTGTCGCCGCGTGCGCCGTCGAGCGCATGCGGAGCGACCGCGGCGCCCCGGCATGATCATCGGCGCGAGCCGACGCGAGGGACATCCACACACCGCAGCCGATGCCGCAGATCAAGACCTTCGTTCCGACCATCCCGAGACCCGCTTTCTTGAAGTTCGTGTTTCAGAGTTTCTATCACCGAGCTGGCGCCGCCGTCCCGGATCGTCGCGCGGGCCCCACCCCGGTTGCCACGCGTTGCCGCGTGCGACGTCGTCGTCGCAATTCGTCCTCGGTGGTGCGCGAGCTGCCGGTGATCTGCCATCGCGCATCTGCACACCGCGCGATCCGAATCCGGACCCACGACGCCGCGGTTGCATCGCCGGGCCGCCGCCGGGAGCGGCAGACGTGCTAGACGCTTGCCGTGGCCCGTGACATCGCGCACCACTACGTCGATCCGCTGGCGCAGGTCTGGCTCGAGGCCGCGCGCCGGATCGGGCTCGCGGTGATGCGCACGGCCGACGCCTACGCCGCTACCGACGGCCGCGGCACGCTCGCGATCGGCGGCGACGCGACGCTCGATGCCGACGACAGCCTCGCCCAGATGATCTTCCACGAGCTGTGTCACTCGCTGGTCGAGGGCGAGGCCGCGTTCGCGCGCCCCGACTGGGGCATGGACAACACCGGCCCCGATCACGACTGGCGCGAGCACGCCTGCCTGCGCGTCCAGTGGCTGCTGGCCGGCCGTCACGGGCTGCGCGCGCTGCTCGCGCCGACCACCGAGTTCCGGGCGTTCTGGGACCGGCTGTCCGGCGACGTACTCGCCGACCGCGCCGATCCGTCGGTCCAGGCGGCGATCGCCGGGCTGCGCCGCGCCGGCCTGCCGCCGTGGGCGCCCGCGCTGGGCGAGGCGCTCGCCGCGACCGTGCAGATCGCCCAGGTCGTGGCGAGGTTCGCGCCCCCGCACGGCGCCGGCGCGCGGCCGCTGTGGAGCGGCGTGGCCGCGCCGCCGGCCCCGCACCCGACCGGGCTGCCGGCCCGTGCCAGCGCCGACGGCGCCGAGACCGCGACCTGCGATGCCTGCGCGTGGCGCACCGGGGCGCGCTGCCGCCAGGCCGGCGCCCGGGTCGATCCGGCGTGGCCGGCGTGCGAGCGGTTCGAGGCCGCGCTCGACTGCCAGACCTGCGGCGCGTGCTGCCGCGAGGCGTACCACTCGGTCGAGGTCTCGCGCCGGGATCCGGTGGTCAAGGCGCGGCCCGAGATGATCGTCGACCGCGGCAGCTACCTCGAGATCCGGCGCTGCGGCGAGCGCTGCGCCGCGCTCGAGGGCGGCGCGATCGAGGACGGCACCACGATGCGCTACCACTGCGCGATCTACGACGACCGGCCGCGGACCTGCCGCGAGTTCACGCTGGGCTCGGCGCATTGCCTGACCGCGCGCCGCCGGGTCGGCCTGTCGCTGTGACCGCGGGCTCGACGACCGGCCGGCTCAGGCCTGGATGCAGAACTTGTAGATCACGGTGTCGTGGACGCCGGTGGCCTGGACGTCGATCGTGGTCTCCCAGTAGCCGGGCATCCACAGGTTCAGCGGCGACAGCTTGTACTGACCGGCGGCGGGCAACGCCTCGATCTTGGGCTTGATCGCCGTGCCGTGCTGGTGATCCGGCATGAACGGTGTGACCGTGAGCGTCGCGCCGGTCACCGGGGCGCCGACCACGCCGCCGGTCATCGCGTTGACCTGGATCACCCAGGTGTTGTTGTTGAAGCCCGGCGGCGCCGGATCGGCCGTCATCAGCTTGACGTCGAGCATCCCGGAGGCGCCTGCGTGCTCGAGCCCCGCGACGAAGGTGTCGCCGCGCCCGCTGGAGATGCAGGCCAGGGCCTCGTCGGCGTCGACCGGCGCGGGCCCGCCTCCGCCCCCGCAAGCGGCGAGGGCCGCGACGGCCAGCCAGGACATGGGCGGGCGCACGAGCAAGCGCATGGATCTCCTACGAGGGCGAGCCAGCACAAGTTACCAGGCCCCGAGCCGCGCCGCCGCGTGGTCGGATCACGCCGGCTAACAGTGTGATCACGCAGGATCGAGCGGTAACCCGGACGTGAGCAACACCACGGTGTCCTTGGTCAGCCCGGTGCCGCTCGGGATGCCGGTGAACGTCACGCGCGCGATCGCGAGGTCGCCGTCGGCGTCGCGGCGGGGCAGCCACCAGACCTCGGTGAGCTGGGCGTGCGGCTGCAGGAACGCGGTCACCGTCGAGCGGCCGCTCGGGCCGTGGCCCCGGACCGGCTCGACGACGAGCTGGAGCGCGAACTTGCGGATCGGCAGGCTGGCGCAGCCGCCCGGCCCCGAGACCCGCAGCGCGCGCCGCTGGACGATCCGGGTCGACAGCATCCAGGCCTCGCGCGCGGTCGCCAGCGGGGCCTCGAGCAGCGGCTCGAGCGCCGCGATCCGCGCCCGGATGTCACCGGCGACGGCGCCCTGATCGTACCAGGCGTGCAGCGGCACGAGGTGGCCCTGGCGCGGCCCGCGCAGGTAGAGCCGGTACACCACCGGTGCGTCCTCGGCGCCGATGTCCTCGACGACGTACGCCACGCCCTCGCACGCCGCGACGCCGAGCAGCGTCATGCGGTGGCCGACGTCGGTGCCATCCCCGGTCACCCGCGCCGTCGTGGTCATGTAGCCGAGCGAGCTGTGCAGCGTCGGCAGCGGGGCATCGCGGTGCAGATAGGCGTGGGCGAGCGCGCGCTGCATCCGGCGGGTGCGGGCCAGCGCGATCAGGGTCCCGGGGGGCTTCGCGTCGCGGTTCACGGCACTCATGAGGTAAGAACGCGCGAACCGCCGGGAGGTTGCATCCGGAATATCTTCGTTCCGCCGACGGTTCGGCGGCTCCGCGTTCATCGCATTCCCGTGGCGACTCACGGCATCGGATACGTGAGCCGCCGCACCTCGCCCGCCTTGTCCGTCTGGGTCCAGGTCCCGGTGCGACGGCCCTGGGTCATCGTGCCCTCGAGCACGACGCCGCCGACCAGCTGGTGCCACGGCCCGTCGAGCACGCCGTCCTTGTAGGTCGCGATCAACGTCACACGGCCGCCGGCGTCGTACTCGGTCCACACGCCGGTCCTGCGGTCGTCGGCGAACTGGCCGGTCACGGCGGGCTTTCCGCCGCGATACTCGACGTAGCGCCCGGCGGCCTTGCCGTCCTTGTAGGTCGCCTCGGTCGCGACCTTGCCGTCGATGTACTTGCGGACCAGCCCGTCGAGCTTGCCGCGCTTCCAGCTCTGCTCGAGCGTCGGCACGCCGTCGCCGGTCCACTCCTTCCACGCGCCGTGCTTGACGTCGGCGCGGTAGTGGCCCTCGACCACGACCTTGCCGCGGTTGGTCAGCTCCTGGTACAGGCCGTCGGCGGCGCCCTGGCTGACATGCTGGCGCGACGCGACCTTCTTGTTGGGCCAGAACGTCAGCATCGTGCCGCTGCCGCCGGCGATCGTGAACCGGCCGAGCTCGTTCTGGCTACGGTCGTAGAAGATGAACTCGCCGTCGGGCTTGCCCTGGGCGTAGGCGCCGGTGAACACGATCTTGTTCTCGAGCCACTCGGTCCACGGGCCGTCGCGCTTGCCGTCGACGTAGTTGCCCTCGCGCTCCTTGTTGCCGTCGCGGTCGTTCCACGTCCACAGCCCGTCGCGCTTGCCGTGCTCGAACTGGCCGTGGACCCGCATCAGCTTCTTGTTGCGCCAGATCGTGTACTCGCCGTCGTGCTTGCCGCGGCGGTCGTACGACTCGTCGACCAGCGGCGTCCAGAACTGCCAGATCTGCCGGGCGCCCTGCCGCACCCCGGCGGCGAACGTCTCCTCGATCCGCAGCGTGCCGCGCGTCCCGACCGTGTGGGGACCGTCGAGCTTGCCCGCGGTCCACTGCGCCATGACCAGCGGCGTGCCGTCGGCGCCGAACACCTTCTCGGCCCCGCTGGGGACGCCGGCCCTGAGCGTGCGCTCGCTGTACAGCGCGCCGTCGTCGAGCCAGCGCATCTCGGTCCCGGTGCCGGCCCGCAGGTCGTACTCGCCGAGCACCGCGCCGCCGGGGCCGAGCATGCGCCAGTGCCCCGACTTCTGGCCGGCGGCGTAGCTCCCGACCTCGACCACGCTCCCCCCCGGGCGCCGGCGCTCCCACGCGCCGTCGAGCGCGCCGTCCTTGTACGCGCCGGTGATCTCCGGCGTGCCATCGGGGAACAGCGTGACGAACGGGCCGTGGCGCGTGCCGTCGGGCCGCGCGCAGTACCACGTCGGATCCGGCGGCCGGGCCACCGCGAGCTCGGTGCCCGGATCGCACGCCAGCGGCGGCGCCTCGGGAGCGTCCGGGACCGCCGCGTCCACCACCACGAGCTCGACCGTGCGGGGCGCGGGCGATGGCGGCGGCGGCGGCGGTTCGCGCGGCGCCGCCCGGGGGGCGCTCGGACCCGAGCCACAGGCGCTCGCCCACGTCAAAACGCAGACGGCGGTGTGGAGACGAACCACATGGTTATTGTGCCACGAACCGGCTGCTCGGCGCGATCCGGGCGCTACGATGCCCAGCCATGACGGCACGCAAGCTCCTGCTCGCCACTTTTGTTGCGGCACTGCTCCCCACCGCGGCCCAGGCGCGCCCGCGTCCGCAGGGCCACCTCGGAGGCCGGGCGTTCGAGGCCAACAAGACGTTCGGCCTCGGCCTCGAGCTCGGGGCCCCGACCGGGCTCAACGGCAAGTACTTCTTGTCGGCCGACCGGGCGCTCGATTTCGGCATCGGCGACATCTACAACTACTTCAACCGCTCCGGCCTGCACCTCTACGCCGACTACCTGTGGCACCCGACCTCGCTGGCGACCAACGAGAGCTTCGAGCTGCCGTTCTACATCGGCGTCGGCGGCCGGTTCTGGGACTTCACCGACAACGGCCCGAACACGCCCAACAATGCGTTCGCGTTCGGCTTCCGCGTGCCGGTCGGGATTTCGTTCGACTTCAACAACGTGCCGCTCGACATCTTCCTCCAGGTCGTGCCGGTGCTCGACTTCTTCTCGGGGTACCAGGCGCACTCGGTCTACCTCGACATCGACGCGTCGGTCGGCGTGCGCTACTGGTTCAACTGACCGCGATGCCGGCGCGGCCGCGTCGCCGGGCGATCGGCGTCGCCGCCGCGGTCGTGGCCGCCGGGGCGATCGCCGCGGCGGTCGCGCTCGGCGCCTTCGGTGCCCGGAACTCCCCGCACGGCGTGGAGGCTCCCGACGCCGGTGTGGCCCCGCCCGATGCCGCGTCGGGCCCCGCGTCGGGCCCCGCATCCGGCTCCGCATCGGGCCCCGCATCCGGCCCCGCGGCGCCCGCGAGCGCCGCCGACGACGCGGCGCGGCTCGTCGACGCGGCGCACGCCGAGATCGCCGGCGGCCACCTCGTGCAGGCGCGCGCGCTGCTGACTCGCGCGTTTGCGCTCGACGCCCGGCCGGCCACGCTGCTGGAGCTGGCGACCGTCGAGCTCCAGACCGGCCGCTGCCGCGAGGCCCAGCGCGCCGCGCAGCGCGTGGCCGCCGCCGGCGAGCCGCTGGCGGCGCAGGCGGGGGAGCTGCTCGCCAAGATCGGCCGCTGCGACTGAGCGCGGGGTCCGGCGCCGTTCCCTGGCGCGCGACCCCCCGGAGCTATCCGATCCCAAGCCGGGCGTTGAGCTCGGCCAGCCGCGCCCGGCTCACGCGGAGCACGGCGCCGCTGCACAGCCGCAGGCTGGAGTCTCCGGACGGCTGCGGCTCGATCGCGGCGACCCGAGCGAGGTTGACGATCGCCGAGCGATGGATCCGGCAGAACCGCGCCGGATCGAGCACCTCCTCGAGCGACTGCATGCGCTCGCGGTGGAGCAGCGCCTCGCCGGCGACGTGGATCTCGGCGTACGGGCCGCTCGCCGCGATGTAGTCGATCTCGGACACCGCGACGATCCGGATCTCCTTGCGCTCGCGGACCGCGATCCGCTCGATGAACGGGGTCGGCGCGTGCGGGGCCAGCTTGCCGTCGGTGGCGGCCAGCAGGTGGAGGAGCTGGGTGCGCAGCTCGTCGGTCGTGCGCAGCCGGATCAGCTCGTGCGCGCGGCTCGCCGCCTGATCGAACCGCGCGTCGTCGAACGGCTTCATCAGATAATCGACCGCCGCGAGCTCGAACGCGCGCAGCGCGTAGCGATCGTGGGCGGTCACGAAGATGACCGGCGGCATCCGCTCGGCGCCGATCGTGCGCACCACGTCGAGCCCGGTGAGCTCGGGCATCTGGACGTCGAGCAGCACGAGATCCGGAGCACCGGTCAGGATCGCCTCGATCGCCTCTCGGCCGTCGGCACTGGTCCCGGCGAGCTCGAGGTCGGGCCGCCGGGCGATCAGGTCGATCAGCCGCCGGCGCGCCGGCTGCTCGTCGTCGACGACCAGCACGCGCAGCTTCACGCGCCGGCCTCGTCGTCGATCGTGTGGTACGGGAGCTCGACCACCGCGACCGCGCCGCGCTCCCGGTCATCCGCGAGCCGCAGCGCGCTGCGGCCGGGGTAGAGCTGCGCGAGCCGCGCCGCGGTGTTCGACAGCCCGATCCCGGATGGGAGTGCGGTGGGATCAACCCCCGGGCCGTTGTCGCGCACCGTGATGTGGAGACGGTCGCCGCAGCGCTCGATGCGGAGCTCGAGCGCGCCGAGGCCGCGGATCCGGCCGATCCCGTGCTCGATCGCGTTCTCGACCAGCGGCTGGAGCACGAACGCCGGGACCAGCGCATCGTCGAGCCCGTCCTCGATCGCGAACGACGTGGTCAGCCGATCGCTGAAGCGATGCTTCATGATCTCGAGGTAGCCGCGGATGAACTGCAGCTCGTCGGCGAGCCGGACCTCGGGCTGCTGCGCGACGTCGAGCGTGCGGCGCAACAGCTCGCTCAGCCGGGCGACCACGGTCCGCGTCGCGGCCGGATCGCTCTCGACCAGCGCCGAGATCGTGTTCAGCGTATTGAACAGAAAATGCGGGTTGAGCTGCATCTGCAGCGCGTGCAGCCTGGACTCGGCGAGCTGGACCTCGATCGCGGCGGCGCGCGCCTGCTGGGCCTCGCGCTGCAGCAGGTAGCGGCGCGCCAGGCCGGCCGCCAGCACCGCCGCGAACAGCGGGAGATCGAGCGTCATGTAGTCGGCGACCCGGGCGAACGATGCGCTGCATACGACGCCGGCACGGTGCTCGAAGCCGTGGAGGAACGCGCGTGACGTGCTCATCGCGGCGCTCAGCATCAGCCCCCACACGATCACGCGTGCGACCCGGGCCGGCCGGACGTCATCGCCGAGGTCGCGCGCGATCCGGAAGGCCAGCGGGGTGACCAGCGCCCACGCCGTGCAGATCATGAACTGAGCGAAGATCGGACCCCACCAGGTAAAATCGTCGTGGCTGTCGGCGAGGTTGAAGAACACGAGGTGCCCGGCGCTGCTCAGCGCGGCCACGCCCCACCACACGATCAGGATCCACCGCGACAGCATGCGGGGCGGGGGCAGGCTCGGAACCGCGACGGTCAGCACACCGGACACCATACTCAACGCCGCCGGTCGCGGTCGAGGTGTGACCTGAACGGCGGCCCGGCGCCACGAGCCGCGGTCCCCGCGTCACGAATGGTGATTGAGCAAACAAACCGCACTCCCATCCGGGCGTGCTGCCTCGCCTAGCGAAGCTGGGCTCGCGATCAAACCGCACTCCCATCCGGGCGTGCTGCCTCGCCCAGCGGAGCTGGGCTCCTCGATCCAACCGCACTCCCGCTACGGGCCTTCACGATCCAGCGCGGGCCGCGCCGCGCGCCGCGTGCCGGGAGCCGCGATTCGTGCCCGCGATGGTGCGACCGGTGCCAGGCTCCCGGCGCAAGCACCTCGCATCGCGCAGCCTCGCACCGTGATGCCAAAGCGCGCTCGTATCGCCCGCATCGCGGTCCCGATCTTCCTCCTGTCGGCGCCCGCCGGTGCGCGCGACACCCGGCAGCTCACCGCGGTCCGCGTGGGCCCCGGAGCGATCCAGGTCGATGGCTCGCTGGACGACCCGGGCTGGGCGGGCGTCGCGTTCACGGCCGGGTTCCTCCAGAAGCGGCCGGTGGACGGCGCGGCGCCTTCGCAGCCGACCGAGGTGGCGGTCGCGTTCGATGACACCGCCGTGATCGTCGGTGTGCGGCTGACCCAGCGACCCGAGACGATCCGCGCCGGCCTGACCCGGCGCGACACCTTCAAGGATCTCGACGCGATCGCCGTGTCGCTCGACACCTACGGCGATCACCGCACCGCGTACACGTTCGGCGTGACCGCCGGCGGCACCCGGTTCGATCACTACCACGCCGGCGACGACGAGACCGACATCGACCCGTCGTTCGACCCGGTGTGGGAGGCAGCCACGGCGCGCGGCCCGGCGGGATGGACCGCCGAGCTGCGGATCCCGTTCTCCCAGCTCGTCGCGCTGCCGCAGGTGGCTCCGCGCTGGGGGATCAACGTCACGCGGTGGATCGCCGCGACCGGCGAGCAGGTGTACTGGCAGCTGATCCCCAGCGACGCGACCGGCTGGTCGTCGGGCTTCGGATCGCTGGTCGGGATCGACCGCGCCCTGCTGCACCGCCGGCTCGAGCTGCTGCCGTTCGTCGCGACCGACGCGACGCTCGGCGCGCGGCGCGCCGTCGGCGTTCGGCTCGGCGCCGATCTGAAGGCGCCGGTCGGCGGCTCCGCGACGCTGCAGGCGACGGTCCTCCCCGACTTCGGCCAGGTCGAGGCCGATCCTGCCGTGCTCAACCTGACGACGATCGAGACCATCTTCGACGAGAAGCGGTCGTTCTTCGTCGACAGCCGCCGGATGTTCGAGGGCGGCTCGATCGACGCCGACACCCGCTACTTCTACACCCGGCGGATCGGCGCGATCCCGCGCCAGACCGCCGGCGATGCGCCCGAGGGAGCGCCGACCACGGCCGCGATCCTGGGCGCCGGAAAGCTGTTCGGCCGCACGCGGTCGGGCCTGTCGGCCGGCGCGCTGGTCGCGGTGTCGGATCGCACCGAGGCGGCGGGGGCCGCGCGGGCCGCGGATCACACGCCGCTCGCCCCGCTGACCGCGTTCGGGATCGCGCGGGCCCAGCAGCAGCTCGATCGCCGCGGCTCGACGATCGGCGTGATCGCCACCGGCGTCGAGCGCCGGTTCGCGCCGGACGACCCGCTGGCGAAGCTGCTGCCTCGGGCCGCGTTCGCCGGCGGCGCGGACTGGAACCTGCGGCTCGGCGACGGGGACAGTGCGCTCAGCGGCGACGTCGCGGCGTCGCGGGTCGCCGGCTCGCACGACGCGATCACCCGGGTCCAGCAGGCGCCGGCGCACTACCTCCAGCGGCCCGATCGCAGCTCCGGCTCGCTCGATCCGATGCGCACCTCGCTCGCCGGGCTGCGTGGCGCGATCCGGTTCGAGCAGCTCGCCGGCGCACACTGGCTCGGCTGGGTCGAGGCCAGCGCGATCTCGCGCGGGTTCGAGCTCAACGACGCCGGCATCCTGCAGGTCGCCGACCGCCTCCATGGCGAGGCCGCGCTGACCTATCGCGACAACCACGTCGCCGGGGTGCTGCGCCGCTACCAGCTGTCGCTGATCGGCGGCGAGCAGTGGAACCTCGAGCGCACGCGGGTCAACGCGCGCCTCGTGCTCAACACCACGACGGTGTGGCGCAACGACTGGCAGGTCGACACCCACGCGCACTACGAGCCGCGGGCGGTGAGCGACCAGCTGACGCGCGGCGGGCCGCTCATGGCCACCCCGGGCATGTTCGACGGCTCCGTGAACGTCGGGAACAGCCCGGCGAACCATCTCCGCTACGGAGGTCAGCTGTTCGGGGTGGCCGACGGGCTCGGCCGCCGCACGCTCGAGCTTTCGACGAACGTGGCGTACAGCTCCGACGGCCACTGGACGGTGTCGGCCCGGCCCGACCTCGAGGTCGATGCCCACCAGCGGCAGTACGTGGCGACGATCGCCGCCGGCGGCCCCGCGGCCACGTTCGGCCAGCGCTACGTGTTCGGCGAGCTGCGCCGCAACACGGCGTCGCTGCCGGTCCGGTTCGGCTACGCGTTCACGGCGAACCTGACGTTCGATCTCTACGCCGCGCCGTACCTGACCAGCGGCCGCTACGCCGGCCTCGGCGAGCTCGCGGCGCCGCGCAGCCTGCAGCTGCGGCGCTACGGCGAGGGCGGGCTGGCGATCGCGGCCACCGGCGGCGGCTACGACGTCGTCGACGGCGCGGCGCGGTTCCACTTCGCCAATCCCGACTTCGATCAGGTCGCGTTCCGCAGCACGGCGGTCGTGCGCTGGGAGTGGGCGCCGGGCTCGACGCTGTTCGTGGTGTGGCAGCAGGACCGCCAGGGCGGCTCGGCGATGGGCGGCGTGGCGGGCCCGGGGCTGCTCGGCGATGTGTTCTCGGTCCCGGGCAGTCACACGTTCGCGGTCAAGCTCGCGTACTGGTCGGCGTGGCTCTAGCCGAGCGGAGCTCGCGGCGGGCTCCGTCTCGTCGGGCGAGGCGTGGAATGCCTCGCGCACCGCGTGCCCACCACGAGCTGGTGGTGGTGCCCGGCGGCCCCGGCGGCCACGCTCCCCGCATCGCGGCGATCGCCAGGTTCTGCGCCGCAAAGCTCGAGCCCGCGAAGTAGCCGATCTAGCCGAGCAGCTTCTTGCGGGCCGCCTGGCTGACGTGGGGCGGTGCGCCGGGACCCTTGGCGAGCTGGCGCAGCGCCTCGGCGGGCACGTGATCGAGCGCGCGCACGGCGAGCTGGGGCGGGGTCTTGGGGTTGCGCGCCAGCGCGAGCGCGATCGCGGGCCGCTGGACCCATTCCTTGCGGTCGCCGATCAGCCCGAGCAGGTCGGCGGTCATCTGTGCGTTCTTGGCGATCGCGAGCACGTCGTCGGCGTCGAGCTGCGGGTTCTTGAGCACGAACGGGTGCAGCGTGCGGTCGCGGTCGCGCAGGATCGCGTTGCGCTCGTCGCGGTTGCCGTGCAACGCGAGCTGGACCTTCTCGAGCCGGGTCGGCCCGTCGCTGCGCGGCGCGGTGCGCGGCTCGGACAGCGCATCGTGCAGCCCCGCGCCGTCGTGCAGCCCCGGTGCGTCGTGCCTGCCCGGCGCGTCGTGCATGACGGGCCGAGCCGGCTCCGGCGCCACCGGCGGCTGCGTGCCCTGTGTCGCGCGTGGCAGCCGCTGCATCATCCCGGCCGGCGCCGGGGTGCTCGGCCGGGTCCCGCGCGGCCACGGTGCGGTCACGTCGAGGCGCTCGTGGCGCGCCGGGCCGCTGCCGGGCGCGTCGGTCCCGCTCGCGGCGCGCCGCGATCCCTCGACCAGCTCGGGGTTGATGCTGACCGCGACGCCGAAGCCGGTCAGCACCTGCAGCACCTTGACGTCGCCGTGCAGCGACGTCCCGTCGGGCAGCACGAGCTCGAGCTGCACCGGCGTGTCGAGCGTCAGGTTGGACGCGTCGTGGACCTTGACCAGCAGTCCGCCGCGGGCCATCTGCTGGGCCACGTCGTCGCGCAGCTCGCTGTAGCGAGCGTACGCGATCCTGAACAGGACATGCCCCGGTCCGGACATCCCGCGCAGCATAACCCGGGACGCCGGGAGATCGCTCGCCGGATCACGCGTGATCGATCGCGCCGTTCTGTCGCGGAAGTCGCCGATCCTCCGCAGGATCTTCGCCGATCGCCGCAGATCCGCGGACCCGGGGGACCTGCGAGGCCCCGGCCGCCGCGGTCTCGAGGTCCCAGTTGGCCCCGCGGCGCGGACCGTCCGTGGCGTCGAATCGACCGCGCCGTGGATCTTTGAAGGTCACAGCCGGATGCTGGCAGGCTCGACACCGAGCTCGCCGCAGATCGCGTCGAGCGCCGGGCGGTCGACGCCGCGCCACGCCAGGGCGGCGGCGTCGCACGTGATCGGACAGTCGGTGCGCAAGGTCGCCAGCGTCCGGTACAGGGCGACCTCGGCGCGGTGCTCGCGCAGGGTGCGCGCGAGGCGATCGGCCCCGCGCAGCGCCACCGTCCACGCGGTGTGGTCGTCGGGGATGGCGGGCACGTGGTGGTAGACCTCGAGGACCTTGGCGGCCGAGCTCTTGCCCCAGCCCGAGAGCCCGGGGATGCCATCGGCGGTGTCGCCGACCAGCGCGAGCAGGTCGGGGATCGACGCCGGCGCCACGCCGTGCTTGGCGATCACCGCCGCCTCGTCGAGTACCTGGTCCTTGAACCGGTCCCAGCACACCACGCGGCTGCCGATGACGCACTGGCACATGTCCTTGTCGACCGCGGTGATCAGCACGCGGTCCACCGCGGGATCACCGGCCAGCCGGTCGGCGGCGGTCGCGATCGCGTCGTCGGCCTCGAACTCGATCATCGGCCAGACCACCAGGCCCAGCGCCGCGACGGCGCGCTCGGCGAGCTCGAACTGGCCGACCAGGGCCTCGGGCAGGCCCTCGCCGGTCTTGTAGCCGGGGAACAGGTCGTTGCGGAACGACTCGATCACGTGATCGAACGCGATGCCGACGTGGGTCATCGGCAGCCGGTCCGGCCCGCCATCCGGACGGACCTGCGTGGTGCGCGACAAGAGCGTCGACAGGCTGCGGATCAGGCTGCGGACGGCGCCGACCTCGCGGCCGTGGGCCTGCGCCTGCGGCGCGCCGAACCAGGCGCGAAACAGCTCGTAGGTGCCGTCGATCAAATGAACCTGCACGCCGCGAAGCCTACACGGTACAACCGCAGCCGTGCGCATCCTGCTTGCCGCTGTCGCCTGCGCGTTTGCCTGCGCCCCAGGCCCGAGGACCCCGATGTCGAGCTCGCCGTCCCCGCTCGCCGGCGCCGCCGTCGCCGGCGTCACCGATCCGATGCTGCGCGACGTGGTCGCCGATCACTGGGAGCACCTGATGCGGTGGTCGCCGACCTGGGCGACCACGCTCGGCGACCATCGCTACGACGACCAGCTCGCGCCGAGCGACGCGGCGTCGATCGCGGCGTCCCAGGGCGAGCGCGACGCGCTGCTCGCCCGGCTGGTCGCGCTCGATCCGGCGCGGCTCGGCGACAACGATCGCGTGACGCTCGCGCTGCTGCGCGGCCAGCTCGAGGCCCAGCACGGGGTCGACGCCTGCAAGTTCCACGAATGGAACGTCGACTCGGCCAACGCCAGCGTGTTCGGCGAGCTGTCGTACCTGGTCGAGGCCCACACGGTGAAGTCGCCGCACGATGCCGCGAACCTGATCGCGCGGATGCGGCAGGGCGCGCAGATGGTCGACGACACGATCGCGAACCTGCGGCTCGGGCTGGCGTCCGGCCGGGTCGCGTCGGCCGAGAAGCTGCGGCGCGCGATCGAGCAGCTCGATCACGAGCTCGCCAAGCCGGCGGACGGCTGGGCGATGGCCGCGCCGGCGTGGGCGCGGCGGCCGTCGCCCGATCCGTGGCCGGCGGGCGAGCGCGCGCGCCATGCCGGCGCCCTGCGCGACGTCGTCGCCGCACAGATCGTCCCGGCGCTCGCCCGGCTGCGCGACATGCTGCGCGATCAGCTGATGCCGCGGGCGCGCGGCGCCCAGGAGGGCCTGGTCGGGATCCCCGGCGGCGACGCGTGCTACCGCGCCTCGATCCTGTCGCACGTCGGCATGGCGAAGACTCCCGACGAGCTCCACGCGCTCGGCCTGGCCGAGATCGAGCGCACCGATCGCGAGCTCGCCGCGCTCGGCAAGACCGTGCTCGGCGCGCCGGACCTCGCCGCGACCGTCGCCCGGCTGCGCACCGATCGCGCGCTGTACTTCGCGTCGCGCGAGGAGCTGCTCGCGGCCGCGCAGCGCGCGCTCGATCGCGCCAAGGCGGCGATCCCGGGCTTCTTCTCGGTGCTGCCGAGGACCGACTGCGTGATGCGCGAGACCCCGGCCTACGAGGCGCCGTACTCGACGATCGCGTACTACCGCCAGCCGCACTACGACGGCAGCAAGCCGGGCGAGTACTTCGTCAACACGTACCGGCCCGAGACCCGGCCGCGCTACGAGCTCGAGGCGCTGACCTGGCACGAGTCGATCCCGGGCCACCACCTGCAGATCGCGATCGCCCAGGAGCTCGGCGCGCTGCCGATGTTCCGCAAGCTCGAGGGCTCGACCGCGTTCGTCGAGGGCTGGGCGCTGTACACCGAGCGGCTCGCCGACGAGATGGGGCTGTACTCGTCGGACACCGACCGGCTCGGCAAGGTGTCGTACGACGCGTGGCGGGCCTCGCGCCTGGTGGTCGATACCGGGATCCACGCGATGGGCTGGACCCGCGCCCAGGCCGAGGCGTTCATGCGCGCGCACACCGCGCTGACCGAGGTCAACATCTCCAACGAGGTCGATCGCTACATCGGCTGGCCCGGCCAGGCGCTGGCGTACAAGGTCGGCCAGCTCGAGATCTTCAAGCTGCGCGGCGAGGCCCAGGCCGCGCTCGGCGGCCGCTTCGATCTGAAGGCGTTCCACGCCACCGTGCTCGGCGCCGGCGCGGTCACCTTGCCGGTGCTCGACGACCGGGTCCGCGCGTGGATCCAGGCGACCGCGCAGTGACCCGGGCAGCCGGCGGGCTGCGCCGCGATCTCGGACCGTGGGCCTCGGCGTCGATCGTCATCGGCACCGTGATCGGCACCGGCGTGTTCCTCAAGACCGCGGTGATGGCGCAGCTCGGCGGCTCGCCGGCGTGGGTGCTCGCGGCGTGGGGCGTCGCGGCCGTGCTGTCGTTCACCGGCGCGATGACCTACGCCGAGCTCGGCGGCATGTTCCCGGCCGCGGGCGGCGAGTACATCTACCTGCGCCAGGGCTACGGCCCGTTCATGGGCTACCTCTATGCCTGGAACCGGTTCTGGATCGTGACGCCGGCCTCGATCGCGGCCTACGGGGTCGGCAGCGCGACGTTCTTCTCGACCGCGGCGTCGCTCGATCGGTTCGCGGTGCCGTTCCTCGGCGTCCGCATCGCCGGCGTCCAGCTCGTGCCCGATCATCTCACCGGGGTCCAGGTCGTCGGCATCGGCCTGATCGTCGTGTTCACCGCGATCAACTGCCTGAACGTGCGCTCGGGCGGCCGGCTCCAGACCGTGCTGACCGCGATGAAGGTCGTGATGATCCTCGGGCTCGCGGCCGGCGCGCTGCTCACGCCGCACGGCAGCTGGGGCCGCCTCGCCCAGGGCGGCGCGTTCCCCGGATGGACCGCGTTCGGCGCGATGGTGCTCGCCGCGCTGTGGGCCTACGACGGCTGGAACAACCTGCCGATGGCCGCGGGCGAGATCCGCGACGCGAAGCGCAACCTGCCGCGCGCGACGATCCTCGGCATGCTCGCGGTGCTCGCGACCTACGCGCTGGTCAACGTCGGCTACTTCCACGCGCTGCCGTTCTCCGAGGTCGCGACCGCGAGCTCGAACGCCCACCCCGAGGCACCGGCGGTCGCGGCGCGGGCCGCCGACCAGTTCCTCGGCGGGACGGCGCAGGCGCTGCTCGCCGTGGCGATGACGATCTCGGCGGTGTCGGCGATGAACGGCTCGATGCTGACCGGCGCGCGCGTGCCGTATGCCGTGGCCCGCGACGGGCTCGCCCCGGCGGCGCTGGCGCGGCTGTCGGCCGGCGCGGCGGTGCCGACGGTCTCGGTCGTGGTCCAGGGCGCGCTGTCGTGCCTGCTCGCGATCAGCGGCAGCTTCGACGAGCTGACCGACGCCGTCGTGTTCGCGTCGTGGCTGTTCTATGCGCTCAACGCCGGCTCGGTGTTGATGCTGCGCCGCCGCGAACCGGACCGCGAGCGGCCGTTCCGGGTGCCGGGCTTCCCGGTCGTGCCGGTCGTGTTCGTCGGCCTGGCGATCCTGCTGATCGTCAACACGATCGGCACCTCGCCCCGGCCGAGCGCGCTGGGCCTGGGGATGACGGCGCTCGGCGCGCTGGTCTACCTGGCGTTCCTGCGCGGCCGGGCGCGTCCGGTCGACACCGCGCCGGAGTGAGCCCCAGATCCGGGCAGCCGCGACTCACTGCGGGTTGCAGAACGTGTTGATCGCCGGGCCGGTGCCGCGGGTCGCCAGCGTCCACGTGCTCTGCGTGCCGAGGATGTCGAGGGTCGGCAGCCGGCCGGCCACCGCCGGGTCGAGGTCGCCCGAGGCGACCAGATCGTCGAGCAGGGCGTAGGACAGCGGGCGGATGCGGAGCTTCGCGGTGATCTTGTCGATCCGCGCGGCGGTGCTGGTGACGTCGAACGCCACCGTGGTCGAGTGGTCGAACGCCGGCGAGTTCTTGTCGAGCGTGATCGGCGGGCGCAGCAGCTTGCTGTCGACCCGCGCGATGTCCCAGAAGAAGTGCGCCGGCGTGCCGTCGGCCTTGAACGCGCGATCCCACAGCCCGAACAGCGTCGGATCGGGGACCTGCTCGGGATCCATGCCGGCCGGCACGACGCCGCTCGAGAACACCACGTTGCCATCCTGGTCGGACGCGACGACCTCGAGCCAGGCCCGGCGATCCTGCGCCGCGCCGCTCGGCCAGTCGTGCGCGGTACCGATCGAGTCGATGCGCACCGTCAGCATGCCGCGCGGATCGAGGCAGATGCCGCCGGGCTGGACGTTGCTGGCGAACGCCGCCGGGCCGATCACCGCCACCGCGGCGTCGAGGTCGCGCTGGATCGCCGCGGCCTGCGCGGCGGTCTCGGGGAACGCGGTCAGCGCCTGGTCGATCCCCGGCCACAGGTGCTCGTGGAAGCCGTTCTTGCGCAGCTTGGGCGCGAGCCCGGGGGCATCGGCGATCACGTCGGTCGACGACCGCATGTGGCACGAGCCGCAGCTCAGGTGGTGCTGCGGATCGGGCTGGGCGAAGAACGTGGTCTGCCACTCCTGGTAGGTGCGCTCGAGCGCGACGTTGCGCGGCGTGACCACGTCGTGGCACGAGCCGCAGATCTCCGACTGGTTGGCGTCGGAGTCCATCAGCCGGTCGTAGCGCGTGCGGTGCGCCGGCGAGCTCACCGGATCACCGACGCCGCCGCGCATCGTCTGATCGCCGGCGAGCACCAGGCCGTTGTTGTGGGTCTCGGCGACCGACGCGACGTTGTGGCAGAAGTAGCAGGTGACGCCGCGGGCGGCGGCCGGCAGCCGGGCCGGATCGAAGTCGGTGCCGTTGGTCAGGCCGAGCTCGACCGCCATCGGCGCGTGGCACTTGACGCAGAACGTGCCGAGCGCGCCGCCGGTGTCGCGCTGGCCGCGCCGGTTCATCGCCACGAACACCGGATCGTCGGAGGCGTAGGCGTGCATCGAGCCCGACCACTGCGTGACGTGCCTGGGGTGGCACTCGTGGCAGGTCCCGGGATCCTGGAGCTCGGCGACGGTCCGCGCCGGGCCGTCGTCGCTGCAGCCGGCGAGCGCCGCCGCGATCGCGGTCACCGCGAGCCACGCGGCGCGGGTCACGGCGCGGCTCCCGAGCCGGCGAGCGCGCCGGCGGCGACCCACTGGATCAGCACGCAGCGCTCGGCCTCGCTCAGCGGATCGCCCGGCGGCATCTGGTAGCTCGCGCCCGGCGAGTCGGTCCGGACGATCATCTTGCTGCAGCCCGGGTTGCCCGGCACGACGCGGCCGGCGTGCAGGGCGTCGAACGCGTGCTGCGGATCCTGGAACGACATGCCGCCCTGCTTTCCCGCGGCCGAGTGGCACGACGTGCGTTGCGATCCGCAGGTATCTCGCAGCGTCATCGCGTAGACGTTGTCGAACGTCGGCGCGTACAGCGGCTGACAGCGGGTATCGACGGTGATGCACGCCGGCGGTGGGTCGGCGGGACACCCGGCGCACGGCGCCGCGAGTGCCGCCGCGAGCCCGAGCTGCGACAGCTTCCAGCGTTCTTGGCACCGAGCCGGGCGCACGACCGACACACTCTACTCGGGATCGCCCGGCCGACCAGCGGCCGCCGGCCCGTCGAGTGCGGCACCGCACGGGCCGCGTCACTCACCGTGGTCGCCGCCGTCACCGCCATCGCCGCCGGAGACCCACGGCGCGGTCGCGAGCGGCGCGAGCTGATCGATCAGCCGGCGGTAGCGCGCGTGGGCCTCGGCGCAGCGCTCGGCGGCCTCGGCCGACGGCGTGAACGTGGCGACCGGCGGCGGCACGCGCGCGGCCAGGGCCGGCAGGTCGGGCGCGAGGCCGGCGGCGACCGCGGCGATCATCGCGGCGCCGAGCGGCGTGGCATCGGCGTGCGCCGCGACGCGGTGCGGGACGCCGAGCACGTCGGCGCGGATCTGCGCCCAGACCCGGCTGCGCGCGCCGCCGCCGACGAGCAGCACGTCGTGCCCCGGCAGCCCGAGCTCGCCGAGCCGGACGCACACGTCGCGGGTGGCGAACGCCAGGCCCTCGAGCACCGCGCGCGCGACGTGGGTCCGGTCGTGGCCCGCGGCCAGGCCGTGCAGCGTGCCGCGCGCGTGCGGCCGCCACACCGGGGTCATCGCGCCGGCGAGCGCCGGGATGAACGTGACCCCCGCGGCGCCCGGCGGAGCCGCGGCGGCCAGCGCGTCGAGCTCGGCGTCGCCGTGCGCGGCGCCGAGGCCGAGCAGGCGCTGGGCCCAGCGCACCGCGCCGCCGGACAGCCAGCCCGGGTTCTCGACGAAGAACGCGCCGGTCGGGAACGCGTGGGTCTCGACCATCGGCTCGGCGGATCGATCCAGCACCGGATCGGCCGCGAGCGTGCCGACGACCTCGGCGGTGCCGATGACGCAGACCACCGGGCCGGGCGCCACGACGCCGGCCCCGAGCGGCGCCGCGAAGTCATCGCCCGTGCCGACCGCGACCGGCAAGCCGGCCGGTAGGCCGGTCAGCCGCGCGCCCTCGTCGGTGAGCACGCCGGCGACCTCGCACGCCGGCCGCAGCGCCGGCAGCTGCGCGGCCGTGACCTCGAACGCGTCGAGCAGCTCGGCCGACCACCGCGCGGTCGCGAGCTCGAGCAGCATCGTGGTCGACGCCAGCGCCGGATCGATCACCGCCGCGCCGGTCAGCCGCTCGACCAGGTAGCTCACCGGCTGGTGGAACCGGGCCGCGCCGGGCCGCGCGCGCGCGAGCCACGCCAGCTTGGGCGCCATGTGGCCGGCGTCGGCGACCTGCCCGGTCAGCGCGAACACCCGGCGGGCATCGACCCGCGCCGCGTCGGTCACCGCGCGCCGGTCCTGCCAGATCAGCGCCGGGTGCAGCGGCGCGCCGGCGGCGTCGACCGCGATGCAGCCGTCGAGCTGGCCGGCGATCGCGATCGCGGCGATCGCCTCGGGGCCGGCCCCGGCCGCCGCCAGCGCCCCGGCGATCGCGGGCCCGAGCCCGGCCTCCCAGGCGCGTGGATCTTGCTCGGCGCGATCCGGGGCGGGGTACTGCGTCGCGTGGCCGACGGCGTGCTGGCCCCGCACCGCGAGCGCCTCGTCGCACACCACCGCCTTGAGGCTCTGGGTGCCGAGGTCGATGCCGAGGACGAGCACGCCGGAAATGCTAGTGGAGATGGTAGGACAGAGCGTGAACTATTTCGGCCACGCGGCGGTCGCGAGCTGGTCGGCGGCCGCCGGGCCCGGCGTCACGCTCGGCGCGATGCTGCCCGACTTCGCCGGGATGATCGGCGGCCGGATCGCCTCGGCCGACGACGCGGCGGTCACCGGCGGCATCGCGCTGCACCACGCGACCGACGCCGCGTTCCACCGGCTGCCCGCGGTGACCGGCCTGATGCGCGAGCTCGACGAGCACCTCGACCGCGGCGGCTGCGCCCGCGGTCCGCGGCGCGCCGTGGCGCACATCGGCGTCGAGCTGCTGCTCGATGGCGTTCTGGTCGACGAGCCGGCGTACCGGGCGGCGTACCTCGCCGCCCTGGCCCACGAGCCGGCCCTGACGTGGCGCGACCCCGACGCGGCGCCGCGGTTCGCCGTGCTGCTCGACCGGCTGCGCGGCCACGGCGTCCCCGACGATCTGCGGCGGCCCGAGGCGATCGCCTCCCGGGTCCAGCGCGTCCTCGCGCACCGGCCGCTGCTCGCGCCGTCGGCGTCGGACCTGCGTGTGATCCGTGGCGCACTCGTCACCTGTCAGCCGCGGGTCGCGGTCGCCGCCGCCACGATCGTCCGGGCGCTGCGCGCCGCGCTGTGACCGTCGTCCGGTTTCCGGACGCCCGGTTGCGGCGTCGTCGTCGCAGCATCCGGGCCTCATCGGTGAATGGATGAGAGCCGAGCCGGCGTCAGCTCCGCGTGTTTGGCACGACTCACGAAACCTGCGCCGCCGCAGAAATCACCGCCGCACCGACCGGTTGGTGGCTCGCACGATCCGCGCTCGATCTGTCACCTGGCGCATCGACGGGACGGACGATGGAGCGGGCTCAGTCGGCGGCCGATGTGCGTGAAACGCCCCCTTGAGGTTCTGCCTCATATCCGCTCTGATGGGCCGCGTTGGAGCCCGGCGCGATCGAGCTCCGCGCGAGCGGTCAACCGAAAGATGGAGAGGATGCCGCGCAGCAGAGAGGTCATCGACGAGCGCTTCACGATCGAGCAGCTGGCGGGCTTCGGTGGAATGGGGCAGATCTACCGCGCGCGCGATCGTCGATCCGGCGCGCTGGTGGCGCTCAAGGTGATGCACGATGCGGAACGGCTCGAGCTCGAGCGCTTCGCGCGCGAGGCGCAGGTCCTGGCGACACTCTCCCACCCCGGGATCGTTCGCTACATCGACAGCGGGCTCACGGCCGAGGGCGAGCCCTATCTGGTGATGGAGTGGCTGTCCGGAGAGACCCTGTCGTCTCGGCTCCAGCGGACCCAGCTCACGATCGCCGAGGTGCTCGCGCTGGGCCGGCGCGTGGCCTCGGCGCTCGGCGCGATCCACCGCGGCGGCGTCGTGCATCGCGACCTCAAGCCGAGCAACCTGTTCCTGCGCGACGACCTGATCGACAAGGTCGCGCTGATCGATTTCGGCATGGCGCGCCGCGCGCTCGCGGACGACAAGCTCACCGTGACCGGTACGATGCTGGGCACGCCGGGCTACATCGCTCCCGAGCAGGTCTACAACGTCCAGAACCTCGACGGCCGCGCGGACATCTTCTCGCTCGGCTGCGTGCTGTACCGCTGCATCTCTGGCCGCGCGCCGTTCCGCGGCCCCGACGCGCTCCGCACGCTGCTGAACGGCACCGCCGAGCAGCTGCCGCGGCTCCGGGAGTTCCGGCCGTCGATCCCGCACGAGCTCGATGACCTGGTCGCGCGCATGCTGTCGCGGTCGCCCGAGGACCGGCCGCCGGGTGGAGACATGGTCGCGGCCGAGCTCCTCGCGATCGAGGAGAGTGTGCCCACGCCGCGCTCGGTGCCGTCCGGGCCGCGCAGCGTGGTGTCCGAGCTCATGGCGACGGAGCGGCGGATGATGTGTGCGGTGGTCGCGCGCCCGGCGCGGGCCGAGAGCACCGAGCGGACCGAGAGAACCGCCGTGCTCGCCGAGCGCACGGCCGAGGACCGAGCGCTGGCCGAGATCGCCGAGCGCCACCGCGGCAAGCTCGAGAGCATCGCCGACGGCCTGGTGCTGGTGATCCTGTCGAACGCCGACGCGGCGACCGACCTGGCGGCGCGGGCGGCGCGCTGCGCGCTCGCGCTGCGGCAGCTCTATCCCAGCGGCGCGGTCGCCGTGGTGTCCGGGCGAGAGATCCCCGGCCACGGCCTGCACGACACCGAGCTGGTGCATCGCGCGGTCGACCTGCTCGAGACCGGCGGCGACACCACGGCGGTGTGCCTCGACGAGGTGACGGCGTCGCTGCTCGAGCACCGGTTCGACACCGGCGAGACCGGGCGCCACCTGCGCGGTGAGCTCGGACAGCCCGAGCGCGCCCGGCTCGCGCTGGGCGATCCGACCGCGTGCGTCGGCCGCGAGCAGGAGCTCGACCAGCTCGAGACCACGTTCGATCAGTGCGCCAAGGAGCACGTCGCCAGCATCGTGCTGCTGAGCGGGGCGGCCGGCGTGGGCAAGTCGTGCCTGGGCCGCGAGTTCCTGCGCCGGCTGAAGGCGCGCGGCCAGCCGGTCTCGATCTGGATCGGTGAGGGCGAGGCGATGAACGCGGGCGCGGCGTTCGGGCTGCTCGCTCAGATCCTGCGCTGCGCGCTGGGGCTGATCGACGGCGAGCCCCTCGAGGCGCGGCAGGCCAAGATCCGCGCGTGGATCACGCGCCGGCTCAACGGCGAGGGCGAGCGCTACGCCGAGGCGCTGGGCGAGCTCGTCGGGACCCCGCTCGACGACGACCACCCCGGGCGCGGCCCGGCGCGGCGCGACCGGAGGCTCCCGAGCGAGCAGCTGCGGCAGGCCTTCCTGAGCCTGCTCCGCGCCGAGTGCGCGGCCCAGCCGGTGGTGATCGTGCTCGAGGACCTGCACTGGGGCGACCTGCCGACGATCAAGCTGATCTACGCGGCGCACGGCGCGCTGTCCGATCAGCCGCTGATGGTGCTCGCGCTCGCCCGGACCAAGGTCCACGAGCTGTTCCCGCAGCTGTGGGCCGATCGCTGTGTCCAGGAGATCCGGCTGCGCAAGCTGTCGCGCCGGGCGAGCACGCAGCTGGTCCGCCAGGTGCTCGGCGGGGACGCCGACGACACCACGGTCAAGTCCCTGGTCGAGCGCTCCGACCGCCACGCGTCCTACCTGGTCGAGCTGATCCGGGCGGCGGCCGAGGGCGAGACCACCGCCACGCCGCCGACGGTGCTGGCGATGGTCCAGGCCCGGATCGAGCGGCTCGATCCGGCGGCGCGCCGGGTGCTCCGAGCGGCGAGCATCTTCGGCGTCACGTTCTGGGGCGGCGGGGTCGAGGCGCTGCTCGGCGGCAGCGACACCGCGGCGTGGCTCGCGGTGCTCGTCGAGCAAGGCGTGATCGAGGTCCGGGACGACGGGCGGTTCCCGGGGCAGCTCGAGTACCGGTTCCAGCACGCCCTGGTCCAGGAGGCGGCCTACGAGATGCTGACCCGGGACGACCACGTGACCGGGCACTGGCTCGCCGGGCACTGGCTCGAGCAGGTCGGCGAGCCGGACATCGCGCGCATCAAGGAGCACTTCGAGCGCTGCGGGAGCGGGGGCGAGCTGAAGATCCCGCCCGAAAGCTAATTGGGGACCGAGGCCTTGTTGCTAGCCGTCGACGCGGGGGAAGGTGGGAGCCGGCCATGGCGCTCGGGGACCTGCTAGGCGAGCGGTTCGAGATCGAGCAGCAGATCCGGGCCGGCGGCATGGGACAGGTGTTCCGCGCCCGCGACCATGTCTCGAACCGCACGGTCGCCGTCAAGCTGATCTCCGACGACCGCGAGCACCGCACCGCGCGGTTCGCGCGCGAGGTCGAGCTGCTCGCCGAGCTGTCGCATCCCGGCATCGTTCACCACGTCGCGCACGGCACCACGCCGTCGGGAAAGCTGTTCCTGGTCATGGAATGGCTCGATGGCGAGGACCTCCGGAGCCGGCTCGAGCGCGAGCCGCTGACCATGGCCGAGTCGGTCGTGCTCGCGACCCGCGTCGCCGAGGCGCTCGGGGCCGCCCACGCCCGCGGCATCGTCCACCGCGATCTCAAGCCCAGCAACCTGTTCCTGCCCGGCGGCCGGATCGATCAGGTCAAGGTGCTCGACTTCGGCATCGCCCAGAAGGCGGGCCGGACTCAGCTGACCCAGACCGGCACGATGATCGGCACGCCGGGCTACATGGCGCCCGAGCAGGCGCGCAGCAAGGCCGCGATCGACGCCCGCGCCGACGTGTTCGCGCTCGGCTGCGTGCTGTTCGAGTGCCTGACCGGCGCGCCGGCGTTCGAGGGCGACAGCGCGATCGCGGTCCTGGGCAAGATCCTGTTCGACCAGGCGCCGCGGGTCAGCGCGCTGTGGCCCGAGGTCCCCGAGGACCTCGACGCGCTGGTCGCCCGGATGCTGGACAAGGAGCCCGCGCTCCGGCCGGGCGACGGTGCCCAGCTGGCGGCGGTGCTGGTCGCGCTCGGACCGCGGGTCCACAGCACGGCGGTGGCGCCGCGCGGCCGCCGGGTCCAGCCGTCGGCGCTGACCGGCAGCGAGCGCCGGCTGCTGTCGGTGGTGCTGCTCGGCGAGGCCGGCGGAGCCGACCCGGACCAGGCCGCGTTGCGCCAGGCGATCGCGCCGTACGGCGGCCGGATCGAGCAGCTCACCAACGGCTCGATGATCGCGGTGCTCGAGGCCGAGCGCCAGGTCGCGACCGACCAGGCGGCCCAGGCCGCGCGCTGCGCGCTCGCGATGCGCGCCGTGGCCGGGCACCGGCCGATGGCGATCGCGATGGGCCGCGCCGAGTCGCCGCGCAAGCTGCCCGAGGACAACGTGATCGATCGCGCGTCGCGCCTGTTGTCCCACGTGACCGCGTCCGGGGATCCGCTGCCGATCGCACTCGACGAGATCTGCGCCGGCCTGCTCGACGCCAGGTTCGACGTGGTCGAGAGCGAGGCCGGATGGATGCTGCGCGGCGAGCGCGTGCTGCTGCAGGGCGCCCGGACCCTGCTCGGCCGCCCGACCTCGTGCGTCGGCCGCGACTGGGAACTCGGCGCGCTGACCGGCATCCTCGACGAGTGCATCGACGAGCCCGAGGCCCGGGTCGTGGTCGTGACGTCCGCCGCGGGGATGGGCAAGTCACGGCTCCGCGCCGAGTTCGTCAGCCGCGTCCAGCACCGCACCGACCCGGTCGCGATCTGGATGGGCCGCGGCGACTCGCTGCGCGCCGGCTCGACCCTGGACCTGCTCGCCCAGGCGCTGCGCGGCGCGCTCGGCGTCCACGGCGGCGAGCCGCTCGCCGAGCGCCGCGACAAGATCCGCGCGCGGGTCGCCGAGCACGTCCCCGCCGCCGACCACAAGCGCGTCACCGAGTTCCTCGGCGAGCTGGTCGGCGCCTCGGCCCCCGACCACGAGGCCA
>DASWRS010000083.1:0-9836 GCA_036403075.1 Kofleriaceae bacterium | reverse complement strand
CGGCCCGCGCCTCCCCGCTCCCCGACCGCATCGCGCCACCAACCCCCGGAGACCCAGCGAACATGCCCTTATCCCGGACCCGTCTGTCCCTGTCGATCGCGGTGACTAGCCTCGCGGTGGCTCGCGCCGCCGCCCCGGTGCACGCCCAGAGCGCGGATGCCGAGGCGCTGTTCAGCGACGCGAGCCGGCTGATGGCCGAGGGCAAGATCGCCGAGGCGTGCGAGGCGTTCGCGTCGTCCAACCGGATCGAGTCGCGCGCCGGGACGCTGATCCGCCTCGGCGAGTGCCGCGAGCTCAACCACCAGCTCGCCTCGGCGTGGTCGGCGTACAAGGACGCGCTCACCCGGGTACGCGATCCGCGCAAGCGCGAGGTCGCGCGCGCCAAGGTCGCCGCGCTCGAGCCGCGGCTGTCGTACCTGACCGTGCTGGTGTCCGACGAGGCCCGGGTCGACGGGCTCGCGCTGTCGCGCAACGGCTACCCGCTCGACCCCGGGCTGTGGAACCGCGCGGTGCCGACCGACGGCGGCGCGTACGTGATCGGCGGGCGGGCCCCCGGCCACGAGGGCTGGAACACCACCGTCACGGTTCCGCCCGAGGGCGGCAAGATCAGCGTCGAGGTCCCGCGGTTCAAGGAGATCGCCCGGCTGATCGCCGCGGCCGAGCCGCCGCCGCCGCGCGGACCCTCGGCGCTGCCGGTGATCGCCGCGCCGCCGGCGGCGCCGGTTCCGGAAGGCTCGCCGGGCCGGTTCACCGCACGCCGCAAGCTCGCGCTCGGTGCCGCCGGCGCCGGGATCGTCGCGCTCGGCGTCGGCGTCGTGCTCGGCGTCCAGTCGAACGCGCGGCGCGACGAGGCGTTCGCGCTGTGCCCCGATCCCGCGATGCCGTGCGCCGGCGCCGCGCGCGCCGATGCCCTGGCCAGCGCGAGCCGCACCCGCGCGCTCGGCGCGGACCTCGCGTTCGGCGTCGCGGCCGCGGCGGCGATCACCGCCGGCGTGCTGTGGCTCACCGGCGTGCCTGCGCCGGAGCCCGGGCGCCTCGGCGTCGCGCCCGCGCTGTCGGCCCACCACGCCGGCGTCGCCGTGACGGGGAGCTTCTGATGCGGGCGCATCGCGGGCTCGTCGCCACCGCCCTCGCCGCCGCGGCGCTCGCCGGCTGCGGCCTCGACCAGCCGAGGTTCACGCCGCCGGGCGGCTCGCCCGGTGGCGCCGCCGCGGCGCTCACGGCGTCGGCCGCGAGCTACGACTTCGGCACCGCCGTGCTGGGCAACGCGACGGCGGCTGCGAGCTTCGCGTTCACCAACACCGGCAGCGCGCCCACCGGCGAGCTCGCCGCCGCGGCGCTGAGCGGCCCCGGCATCGTGCTGTTCGCGATCGGCAGCGACGGCTGCGCCCACCGCATCCTCGCGCCGGGCACCGGCTGCACGGTCTCGGCCACGCTGCAGCCGTCCTCGGCCGGCACCGGCGCCGCGACCTTGACCATCGGCGCCATGCCCGGCGGCGTCGCGACCACGGCGCTGCGCGCCACCGTCGTCGAGCCCGGCGCGCTGCGCATCGCGCCGCTGCACACCAGCTTCGGCGGCGTCGGGCCGGGTGCGGCGAGCACCGACGTCCTGTTCACGGTGACCAACACCGGCGGATCGTCGTCCGGGCAGGTCACGGCGACGCTGTCGGGCAGCGACGCCCAGCAGTTCGCGACCACGACCGACCAGTGCACCGGCGCGATCCTCACGGCGGGCGCGACCTGCACGATCCAGGCGCGGTTCGCGCCGAGCGCGCCGGGCACCCGCGCAGCGTCGCTCACCGTGACCTCGGCCGCGGCCGGCACGGCCGTCGCCTCGCTCGGCGGCGCCGGTCTGTTCCCGGCGGCGCTCGACGTGCTCCCGTCCGCGCTCGATCTCGGCGCCGTCGTCGCCGGCGGCACGAGCGCGAGCTTCGCCGTGCGGTTCACCAACATCGGCCAGGTGGCGACCGGATCGGTCACCGCCGCGCTCACCGGCCCCGCCGCGGGCCAGTACCAGATCACGAGCAACGACTGCGGCGCCGCGCTGGCGCCGTCGGGCTCGTGCACCGTCACGATCGTGCTGTCGCCAACGGCCCTCGGCGACGCGGCGGCCGGCTTGACCGTGACCGCGTCGCCCGGCGGCACCGTGACCGCCCGCCTGTCGGGCACCGGCATCCCGCCCGCCGCGCTCGCGTTCTCGCCGGCGAGCCACGACTACGGCGTCCAGGACGTCGGCAGCTCGACCACGCCGGCGAGCTTCACCCTGCAGAACACCGGCGGCCAGGCGACGTCACCGATCACGACGTCGCTGGTCGGCGGCAGCGCGGCCGACTACGCGATCGTCGGCGACACCTGCAACAACCGGACGCTCGCGTCCGGCGCGACGTGCAGCGTCGGCGTGGCGTTCGCGCCGGGCACGTTCGGCGCCCGCGCCGCCACGCTGCAGGCCGCGGCCTCGACCGGCGGCACCACCACCGCATCGCTGTCGGGCACCGCACGCGACCGGCTCACGCTCACGGTCGTGACCAGCGGTGGCAGCGGCACCGGCGGGGTCGCCGTGTCGACCGGCCAGCTCGCGTGCAGCGGCGCGACCTGCACCGCGAGCTACTACCGCGGCACGCCGGTCACGCTCACCGCCGTGCCCGACCCGACGATGCGGTTCGGCGGCTGGTCGGGGCCGTGCACCGGCACGGGGACCTGCGACGTGGTGCTCGATGCCAACCTCACCGTGACCGCCGCGTTCGTGCCCGGCACCCAGGATCTGATGTTCGCGACCTCGGGCGTCGGCGGCGCGACCGGCCGGATCAGCGTGACCTCGTCGCCGGCCGGGACGAGCTGCGGCCCGGGCTGCCTGCGGTTTCCGACCGGGACGCGGGTCGCGCTCGGCGCCTTCCCGGACCCCGGGTTCTATCTCGGCACCTGGACCGGCGACTGCGTCGGCAACGGCCTGACCTGCGTGCTCGACATGACCGCGCCGCGCAGCGCCAGCGCCGGGTTCTCCCCTGCCAACCTGGTGTTCGTCACCTCGCGGGCGTTCGTGCCGAGCCCGAACAACCCGGCGCAGTGGGCCGACACCACCTGCCAGGCGGCGGCCCAGGCGGCGAACCTGCCCGGCAGGTACATCGGCTGGATCGAGACCGGCGCGAACGACTGGGCGACGCGGCTCGGCAACGCCAGCGGCTGGATCCGGCGCGACGGCAAGCCGTTCGCGACCAGCAAGGCCGAGCTCCTCGCCGGCCACTCGCTGTACCCCGATCGGGTCGACGAGCATGGCACCCCGGTGGCGATGACCACGCTCGTGCTCAGCGGCTCGGGCGGCTACAGCTGCATGGGCTGGACGCTGTCCGCGTCGAGCGGCGTGCGCCAGATGCCCGGCCAGGCCGGCGGCGGATGGGCCCAGGCGGCGACCTACGACTTCTACGACTACGACACCAACCTTGGCGCCGTCCAGTGCGGCACGGCGATGCCGCTGCACTGCTTCGGCGTCGACTACAGCGTCAACCTGACGTACGCCCGGGCGAGCGGCCGCACGGTGTTCGCAACGACGCGGACCTCGGCCGCGGCAGGGGTCGCCGGCCTCGACGGCATCTGCACCGACAAGGCGGCCGCCGCCGGCCTGCCCGGCACGTTCCGCGCCCTGGTCGCGACGACGATGCAGACCGCGGCGTCGCGGTTCTCGGCGGCGGGCGCACCGTGGGTCCGCGTCGACGGCGTCCCGATCGTGGCCCAGGCGCCCGATCTGTTCGCGCCGTCCGGGCCGCAGCTCGTGGCCACCCTCGAGATCGACGAGCACGGCACGGCGCTGTACGGCCCGATGATCATCGGCGCACCCGATGTCAACACGCTCGGCACCGCGGCGACGACCTGCGACGACTACACCGACCGGACCAGTGATGACCGTTACCTGCTCACCGGCTATGCGTCGCTCGCCGGCCGCGGGGTGTTCGGCTACGGCCAGAACCAGTGCAAATACGGCGGCTCGGTGTATTGCCTGCAGCAGTGACCGCCGGCCGCCGCGCGCCGCGACTCGATCCGGTATCGTCGGGCGGTCATGACACGCGAGTTCGCATTTCCCGGGACGCGCGCGCGCTGGGCGCCCGACCGGGTCGTCGACATCCAGCACCTCGCCCTCGTCCTCGACGTCGATCCGGCCGGCCGCCGGGTCGCCGGCACGGTGACGCTGCGCTGCCGCGTGATCGCGGCCGACACCCGCTGGGTCGAGCTCGACGCGGTCGAGCTGACGATCGAGCGGGTCACCGTCGGCGGCGAGGACGCCGGGTTCCGCCACGACGGCAAGAAGCTGCGGATCGAGGTACCCGAGCCCGCCGCCGCCGGCTCGGAGCTGGTGGTCGCGGTCGCCTACCGCGGCGCGCCCCGCCGCGGCCTGTACTTCATCGCGCCCGACGAGGCCTACCCGGACAAGCCGGTCCAGGTCTGGTCGCAGGGCCAGGACGAGGACTCGCGCTACTGGTTCCCGTGCTTCGACGCGCCGCACGAGAAGGCGACCAGCGAGCTGACCGTGACCGTGCCGGCGCAGCTGTTCGCGGTATCCAACGGCACGCTGGTGTCCGACCGCACCGACGGCGGCCGCCGCATCCTGCACTGGCGGCTCGACGTCCCGCACAGCTGCTACCTGATCACGCTTGCGGTCGGCGACTTCGCGACGATCGAGACCCGGTGGCGCGACATCCCGGTCGTGTACTACGTCGAGCGCGGCCGCGAGGCCGCCGCCGAGCGCACGCTCGCGCGCACCCCCGAGATGCTCGAGCTGCTGTCCAGGCGGTTCGGCGTGCCCTACCCCTACCCGCGCTACGCCCAGGTGTTCGTCGCGGACTTCATCTTCGGCGGCATGGAGAACACCAGCGCCACGACCCTGACCGACACCGTGCTGCTCGACGAGCGCGCCGCGATCGATCACGACGTCGACGCGCTGGTCGCCCACGAGCTCGCCCACCAGTGGTTCGGCGACCTGGTGACCTGCCGCGACTGGGGCGAGGGCTGGCTCAACGAGGGCTTCGCGACCTACAGCGAGTACCTGTGGCGCGAGCACCACGAGGGCCGCGACGCCGCGGATCTGGAGCTCGACGAGTGGGCCGAGCACTACTTCGGCGAGGACGCCGGCCGCTACCGCCGGACGATCGCGACCAAGTACTACGAGGAGCCGATCGACATCTTCGATCACCACCTCTACGAGAAGGGCGGCCGCGTCCTCCACATGCTGCGCCACGTGGTCGGCGACGCCGCGTTCTGGTCCGCCCTGACCCACTACCTGACCAAGCACCGCCACGGCGTGGTCGAGTCGCGCGACCTGGCGCGCGCGGTCGAGGAGGCCACGGGCAAGAACCTCGACTGGTTCTTCAGCCAGTGGGTGCTCGACGGCGCCGGCCACCCCGAGCTCGAGGTCTCGATCCGGTGGGACGCCGCCGACCGGCTCGCCGCGGTCACCGTCGAGCAGAAGCAGAAGGTCGAGGGCCGGACCCCGCTGTTCCGGATCCCGACCGTGGTGCGGTTCCGGGTCGGCGACCGCGATCACGACGTCGCGATCGACGTCATCGATCCGCGCCACGTGTTCCACATCCGGCTCGACGCCGAGCCGAGCCAGGCGATCTTCGACCCCGGGCGGGTCGTGCTCGCCGGCCTCAAGATCGACAAGCCCGAGCCGGTGTGGCTCGCCGAGCTCGCCGGCGCGACGCTCGCGATCGATCGCGCGACCGCCGCTCAGGCGCTCGCCCGGCGCGGCGGCCCGGCCGCGGAGCGCGCGCTGGGCAGCGCCGTCGACCACGACCGGTTCTGGGCGGTGCGCGGCGCGGCCGCCCAGGGCTTGGGCCGGCTGCGCACCGCCACCGCGCGCGACCGCCTGATCAAGGCGCTCGCCGCCGAGGTCCACCCGCGCGCCCGCCGCATGATCGCGCGCGCGCTCGGCGACTTCGTCCACGACGCCGCCGCCGGCGCGGCGCTCGCCCAGATCGTCGAGCGCGGCGATGCGAGCTACTTCGTCGAGGCCGAGGCCGCGCTCGCGCTCGGCAAGACCCGGACCCCGCGCGCGGGCGAGCTGCTCCGGACCGCCGCGACCCGCGAGTCGTACGGCGACGTGATCCGCCAGCACGCGTACCGCGGCCTGGCCGAGGCCCGCGACGACTCGGCGCTCGGCCTCCTGGTCGACGGCCTGCGCTGGGGCCGGATCAGCCAGGGCCGGCGCGCCGCGACCATGGCGCTCGCCGTGCTGATGCGCGGCCGGCGCGATCGCGAGGCCCGCGACGTCCGCGAGCGCATCGAGCTCCTGCTCGCCGACCACGACTTCCGCGTCCAGGCCGCCGCGATCGAGGCGCTCGCGCAGATCGGCGATCCGGCGGCGATCGCCGCGCTGCGCCGCATGATCGAGCGCGAGCTCGACGGCCGGCTGCGCCGCCGCGGCAAGGAAGTCATCCGCGACCTCGAGGACGGCGCGTCGACCGGCGAGGACCTGCGGCGGATGCGCGACGAGCTCGGCGAGCTCCGCGCCCTGGCCTCGACCCTGCGCGACCGGGTCGAGAAGCTCGAGTCCGGCAACGCCGACGCGCCGACGCCCGATGCCAAGGACAAGCGCAAGGGCAAGGGCAAGGGCAAGGTCGACAAGCCCGACAAGCCCGACAAGCCGAAGAAGAAGCACAAGCGCTGAGCGGCCCCGGCGCGGCCGCGACGGCGGCTGGCGCGGCCCTGCTCGTCATCGACGTCACCCGTCTCCGCGCCGCTCGCGAACGCCCCTGGGTCGCCACGCCCGCGACCGGCGCCCGTCACGGCACGATCTCGAGCAGGTACGATCCGTTGCCGGCGAGCTCGTGGGATCGCGACGCGGCTCGGGTCGGCCCGCGCGTCATCCTGCGCGCCGGTTCCTTGCACCTCGTGGCCGGAGGCGCCGCCGCGGTCTGCTAGGCTGGCCGCCATGCGCTGGCTCGCCACTGCCGTGTTCGCCGGTCTGGCGGTACTCGCTGCCTGTTCCGGACAGCCGCGTGCGCCGGCGATCGACGCGGCGATCGACACCGCGATCGATACGCCCAATGCGTGCGCGCCCTGCCGCGCCGACCAGCTCTGCGTCGCGAAGTACGATGGTGTCTGCCAGAGCCGCGGCGTGGAGTGCGTCGCCAAGACGGTCGATTGCCCCGGCAACGCCTGCTCGACGGCGTGCCAGTCGACGTACTGCGGCGCGCCGTTCCAGTGCCAGAACCGCGCGCCGTGTGGCGGCGAGCCGCCGCAGGCGTTCACCTGTTACGGACCGTGAGGCTCCGCCCATCCCGCCACTCGCCGCCGGAACATCGCGGCACGCCGTGCTACGTGTTTCGGGCATGACAGCTACCCGGGCCGGGTTGGTCGTGATCTGGTCCGTATGCGCGTGCCGCGGCGCCGCGCCGGCCGTGCTTGTCAATGCAGTGGCGTATGCGCCGACATGTCCCGCCGCCTCGGCGGTGTTCGGGCCGGTGCAGAGCCAGAGCGAGAGCGGCACCTGGGCGCTGCCGCTCGATGGCGCGTCACCGCCGCCGGGCCGGACCTGGCTGCTGTTCGAGGCCGCGCCGCCCTGCGAGGTCCGGGTCACCCAGGTGTCCTCGATGTGCGACGTGTACCAGCCGTGCGACGACGACCACGAGGCGATCCTCGCCGGCCGGTGCGACGAGCCGGGCGCCGACGCCCCCGAAGCTAGCGATGCCACCGGCGGCGATACCCCGCCGACCGCCGACGATGCACACCCGCCGATGGCCGACGACGCGCACCCGCCGGTGGTCGTGAGCGACGACCCGCCGCGCTGCACGCTGTCGCGGCCGGTCGAGCTCCAGGGTGACGCGATCATCCCCGGCGATCAGCCGGCGGCGGTCCAGCGTGCGCTGGAGCTCGAGCGCGCGCGGCCCGGGCGAACGCTCACCCTCGGCATCACGAAGGCCGGATCGATCCCGACGATCTGGGAGGTCAGCAGCATCGACTTCGATGCTCCGACCACCGAGGTCGGCAACTCCCCGGAGAATTGCCCGCGTTCGATCTCGGTGTTCGTGCGCACGCCGCACGGCATCGTGCAGCTCGATACTCCCGAGGGGATCCTCGGCCTGCTCAGCGATGCAACCGGGCCCGCGGTCGTGCTGACCGGCCAGTACGGGTATCCCCACAACGCGACGTTCGACGTCGCGCACCTGCCGCCGCACCGCCCCGGCGCCACCTCGTCGTCCACGATGTCGTGCATTCGCTGACCGGCCCGCGGCGGCAATCCACGGCAATCTTGGTCGGAAGCTCGAGAGTCTCCGGGATCCACACGAGACGCGCCGCCACAGGGCTATCGATGTGCTGGGCCGGACGCGTAGGATCTGAACGACAGAACGAAGAGGATCGCCATGATGCACCGTCTCACCCTCTGCCTCGTGATCGCCTTGTCGAGCCTCGCAGCCCCGCGACCCGCGGCGGCGGCCGCAACGGATGTCTATGACACCGTCGACTCCGTCGAGGTCAACAACAGTGACTTCAACTTCGGTAGCGCCCCCGCGACGGTCGTGGTGGTCGGGATCCTGGCGGGAGGGACGACGCCGAGCTCGAGGACCTACAACTTTGGAAACAACAACTCGGTCCCCGGTGCCGTCGACACGGCCATGCACTGCCAGCGCCTCGCGGTGGTCGCGATGTCCAAGCCCGGCAAGTTCCAGTTCGCGATCGGCCCAGGTCCCGGCGTCACCGCACACGGTTGCAAGCTGATCCTGCGTGCGCCCTGAGGCCCAGGATCCGGACGCATCGATGACCGACTTGCTGTCTCGCCTCGCCCTGGTCGCGCTCGTCGCCGGTGCCGTCGCCTGCGGCGATCACCTCGATGCGCCGCACGATGGCCCTCCGCGCCCGGACGCAGCGCTGCCGGCGGACGCGCCGCCGCTCGACGCCGCCGTGATCGACGCCCCGCCCGACGCGCCGCCGCTGATCGACCTCGACGGCGATGGCCACCCGGCCGACACCGATTGCGACGACCGTGATCCGGACGTCTGGCAGAACCTCGCGTACAGCTTCCGCGATGTCGACGGCGACGGGCACACCGTCGCGTCGTCCGGCACGATCTGCAGCGGAGCAAGCCTGCCGCCGGGCTATTCGACGACCCCCGGCGAGCCCGACTGCAACGATGCCGATCCGGCCGCATTCACCCTCGTGACCGGCTTCGTCGACAGCGACGGCGATGGGTTCGGCGACGGCCCGGCGATGGCGTTTTGCACCGCGGGCACCTTGCCGGCCGGCTTCGCCCCGGTCGACGGCGACTGCGCACCTGCGGATCCGGCCCGCTGGACGAACCTGCCCTACAGCTTCCGGGACGCGGACGGCGATGGCGCCGCGGTCGCGCAGGTCGGCACGGTGTGCAGCGGCGCAGGGCTGCCGCCGGGGTATCTGGTCTCTGCGCCGGGGGACCGGCCGCTCGATTGCGACGATGCCAACCCGGCGGTCTCGATCGCGCTCACGATCTTCGCCGACGTGGATGGCGATGGCTTCGGCGCCGGACCCGCGCAGCTCGCTTGCACCGGGGGCACGCCGCCGCCGGGATTCACCACGAGCGGCACCGATTGCGATGACCGCGACCCCACCGCGTGGGTATCGCTCATGTACAGCGCCGTCGACTTCGACGGTGACGGCGCCACCGTGCTCGCGCTCGGCACACGATGCACCGCCGGCGTGCTGATGCCGCCGTACTACGCCGCGCCGATGGGCAACGACTGCGACGACGGCAACGCGGCGGTCTCGGTCGCGCTCACGACCTTCGTGGACGCGGATCTCGACGGGTTCGGCGCTGGACCGGGCCAGCTCGCGTGCACCAACGGCTCGCCGCCGGTCGGGTTCTCCCTCAC
>DASWRS010000082.1:0-22202 GCA_036403075.1 Kofleriaceae bacterium | reverse complement strand
GCTTGCGCCCGTCTCGCGACCCGACTGCCTACCGCCCGGGCGGTGATCGCGATTGGACGTCACGGATCTCGCAGACTCTGTGAGTCAGAATAACCGGTTCACACGCGGCGCGCGGCACCAGCCTGCCAGACCGGCTGCGAGTGATCGGTGACTCGCGCTACCGGACTGCTGTTCATCCAGGAATGGGCAGGCATGAGCGACGTACGCGCGGAGCATGCACCGGCTCGCGTCGGTCGCGGCGACGCGGCCGATCGCGCACGTCCACGATCCCCGCGACCCGCCGAGCACACGCTGCCGCGGTGCACGTCCAGGAGCTCGACCGCGCAGCCCCGACCGCCGTGCGCCGGGGCACACCATCTCGCCGGGAATCCTCGCGCCGTCGGATCCGGTACCATGGGAGGACGCCGTGGCCTATCGCGATCGCCCTCCGGTCTGCCCGCGCTGCAGCGTCGAGCTACTGCGCCGCCAGCGCCGCGACATCTGGCGCTGTCCGCGCTGCTCCGGGATGCAGCTTGCCTCGGGCGAGCTCGAGCGCCGGCTCCGCCTGCTGGCTCCGGATATCTCCGACGACGTCATCCGCGACGTGATGACGGCGCGGCGGACCAAGCCTGGGCTGGTGCGCCGGCTCAAGCCGGACGCGCACACCTGCCCGACCTGCCGGCGGCCGATGCAACCGGTTGCGATGGGCGGTGTCCGGGTCGCGCGCTGCGACGCCGATGACCAGATCTGGTTCGACGCCGCCGAGCTCGAGCGCATCGTCGAGCTGGCGGGCGCGCGCCACCAGTCGCAGCGATCCTGGCTGTCGCGGCTGTTCGCCCACCTGTTCGCGTCGTAGCCGCGCCCGGACGCGGTCATCGATCGGTCATCGATCGGTCATCGATCGGCCGGCGATCGCAGCGCTTGCTCGAGGTCCTCGACGTCCCACGCGTCGATCGCGGCGGCGAGCGTGGCGAGGCGGTCGGTGGGGGCACCGGCCCGGCGAACGTCGGCGAGCGCGGGGCCCGCGGGGCGGCCGAGCCGGTGGATCGCGGCGGGGCGGCCGAGCGGGACGCGGCGCAGCTCGTCGCGGCCGATCCACCAGGCGATCGCGAGCGCGGGCAGGCAGAGCAGATCGGTGCGATCGAGCGCGATGGCGGCGGGGCGGCCGAGCTGCGAGATCAGCCGGGCGAGCAGGCGCGCGGCGCCGGGGTCGAGCTTGACGGCGGCGAACACGGCGCCCGTGGCGACGGTGCACGCGATCAGGCGGCGGCGCGACAGCGACGGATCGACGCGCGCGCCGAGCCGGGCCGCGACGTGGAGCGCGAGGCCGAGCGCCGCCGATAGCACGATGGGCGCGAACACCAGCCCGGCGAGGTCGCTGAGCTTGCCGGTGACGAGGCCGGGCCCCAGGTGCGGCTTGAGCACCCAGTCGTTGATGGCGAGCACCGCCACGGCGGCGAGCGTCACGGGGTGGAGCGCCTCGCCGAGCGGCAGCGCAGGAGCCGCGGCGTGATCGACCCCGCGCAAACCGCGGCGCAGCCGTTCGAAGATCGAGGCGCGGCCCATTGCCCCCGGCCGGCAGCTGTATACCATGCCGGTCGTGTCGGAGTCCGGCAAGCAGTCCGAGAGCGCCAAGCAACTCGCCGTGGCCGAGCAGCAGGCCAAGGAGCGATTCGAGCGCGCGACCCAGGAGCTGCGCGAAGGCGCGTACCGCTTCAGCTCGCGCGCGCGCGGCCAGTCCGAGCTGATCATCGAGGAGCTGATCGATCCGGAGGGCGAGACCGTCGCGTCGATCGCCGAGTCCGAGGGCGACCAGGGCGCGATGGCGCTGGCGCAGTCGCTCGAGCTGATCACGTTCGATACCTGGCTGTTCGGCCAGATCGGCGACAAGGAGGAGCTCGACCTCAAGGCCGAGGAGCACTGGGAGGTCTGGTTCTCGTTCGGCGCGTGGATCGGCGAGACCATCCGGCGGCGCCACGGCGGGCACTGGCTCTTGCTCGGCGACGATCCGCACACCTGGCGGGTCGGGTTCTCGAAGATCTTCCTCGAGATCGCGCCGTTCGTGTTCGCCGAGCAGCTGCTGCGCATGGGCTCGGGGGCGACCCGCAAGATGGTCAGCGAGATCGAGCGGATCCGGCAGCAGCACGTCGAGCAGACCGAGCGCGACAAGGGCCAGTCGCTCGATCGGTTCCTGTCCCAGCACTACATCCGGCTGCACACCGTGCCGCTCGGCCAGTGGATGGCGATGGATTTCACCCACCTCGCGAAGATGTGGAACGAGGAGCCGGTCACCCGGCTGATCGCCGACATCAAGGAGAAGGGCCCGCGGCTCGGGGCGCAGAACTCGCAGATCATCGATCAGGTGGTCGGCGCGCTCGCCCGCGCCAAGCAGGACGAGCCGGTCGCCAAGCAGACCGGCGACCGCGGCCTGTTCGAGGCCGTGGCGCAGATCGTCGGGCTGCGCCGCGCCACCGCGCCGGTTGCGATCGACATCCTCGAGCGGGTGGTGATGCCGGCGCTCCACGTCGGCGTGCCCGAGAAGTTCCCGCCGCTCGACGACGACGATCTCGGCAACCTGCGCAAGGGCATCGAGCTGTTCGCGTTCTTCGTCGAGGTCATCCCGCACAAGTTCCAGGCCGACGACGAGGGCTTCCTCGGCACGATCCCGCACGATCAGCTGACCACGCCGTACGCCGACCGCAACACGCTCGAGATCGGCAAGGGCGACTGGGTCGTGGTGAACCCGTCGCACTTCCTGCCGATGATCCGCGAGCTCGATCCGCAGAAGCTGCTCGAGAAGTACGACGAGTTCGTCAAGTACCTCGCCACGATCCCCGAGGCGCCGCGCCGCCGCGACGACGGCCGGATGCTCGCCGAGACCGTGATCCGCGCGCTCGCCGATCTCAAGCAGTGCGTGACGACCGCGGCCCAGAACAAGGACGCGCTGCTGTTCCGGCTGTTGCCGCCGCCGGGGTAGCTCAGATCGCGAACACCTGGATCGCGCCGCGCGCGTCAGGCGCTCCGGTGACGATGATCTGGTCGATCTGCCGGTTGTTGCCGTCGAGCGGGATCTCGAGCAGGCCGTCGCGGTCGCTCAGCACGCGATCGAGGTACGCGACCTGGTCGGTGCCATCGGCGAAGCGCACGATCACGCGATCGATCGCGGCGATGCCGCCGGCGGACTGCAGCCGGAGCTGCGTGAACGTGCCGGTGTCGCGGACGTCGATGCAGTCCTGGCCGCTGCGGGTGAGCTGCAGCGGCGAGCTCAGCGCGACCCAGTTGGTGCGGTAGCGCCGCGCGCCGAAGTCGTCCTGGGGGCGGCCGCTCCAGCTCCGGTCGAAGCCGTCGGAGCGGTCGATGCGAGCGTCGATCCGAGCGTCGATCCGAGCATACGGGCGATCGACGCGAGCGTACGGCCGTTCGATGCGAGCGTTCGGGCGGTCGATGCGCTCGGTGGTGATGCGCTCGGCGATGCCGACGCGGGTGCGCTCGACGCCGGTGCGGCGGTCATAGGTGTGGGTCGACGCCATGGCAGCCGACGACGAACCGAGAACAAGCACTGCGAGCAGTGCGGTGCGCTTTGACATGGACATGATGGGGTCCTCCCGACCGTGGGTATTGCAGCGAGCGGGCCAGCCGTAAGTGGCTGCCGCCACGGCGCTATCCTCGGCGCCGCGCTGCGAAACCGGCAGTCCCGACTGCAGGTGTCGCAGGGCTACGGAATTCGCCGAGCGACTACCGCGTCAGCAGGTAGCACACGCCGCTCCAGCACGTGACCGCGTGCGGCCCGGCGACGTACAGCGTCAGCGCCGGCGTCCGGCCGGCGACGCACTGCAGCTGGTACTCGATGATCGGCTCTGCGAGCCCGAGGCTCGCGGCGCCGTCGAGGTCGTGTGCGGCGGCGACCTCCGCGAGCGCGCGGGGCTGCTTCTCGCGCCGCGCCTCCGGGCAGCTGCCCGACCACGGCGACGAGTACCCGGTGGCGCTGACGCCGACCGTGCGCTCGCGGAACTCCGCGGCGTCGGCCTCCGAGATCAGCGCGCGCGGCCCGAGGACCTCGCCGGTGATCTTCCAGGCATGGAACAGCCCGGCATCGGGGTCGCCCGCGACCGGGCGGGCCGGCGGGCTATCGGGCGGCAGCCAGCCGCAGCCGGCGCCGGCCACGGCCGCCAGCACCAGGATCTCGCCACGCCGCAGGGTCCGGATCACGCGGCGACCATGAAACCACGGAACGGGCACCGCCGGGCGCCGTGGCGATCCGGAGCGCGGCTCGATCAGCGGGCGATCGATCTCGACGTCTCGCGCTCGTGGTCGGTGCCATGGCGATCGCGGGCGATCATCCTCCGCGCGTCCCACGAGGACCCGCGGCGCCCGGACCTCGGCCGGTGCACCGAGCACATCGAGCGCACCCCGCAGGCCGAGTACATCGAGCGGACCTGTACCGCGACGGCTCGTGACCCGGTCATCCGCGAGCAGCACCCTGGTCACCGGCACTCTGGTCACCGGCGTGTACCTGGTCGGCCGCGGCGAGATCGCGAACTCGGCGATCGGGTTGCGCAGCACCGCGGTGCAGAAGGTCGTGCCGCCATGAGCACCAGCACCTCGGGCAAGGTCAAGCTGGCCGGCGAGCATGTGGAGCTCGGCGATCGTCGTCGCCCCGAGCTGGAACGAGCACCGAGAGGTACCATCGGCGCGGCGTACGATGAGCTGGCCGGTGACGCGGTCGCTGACCAGACGCCGGCGCTGCAGTCGCTCGCTTCGTCACGCGTTCGACACCCAAAGCGGCGAGAGGCACGGAGCGTGGCGCGCATCGACTTGCCCAGCTCGACTCGGCGGCGGTCGGCGTAGGCGCGCACGAGCTCGAGGCGCGTGGACACGAGCGGGCTCGAGGCACGGTCGCGCCGGCGTAGGACGCGCGCTGAGCGTGTCCTGTGTGGGCAGCAGCGCTGTCCTGTGTGCGCGGCAACATGAGCGCCAGGCGCTCGCCCCATATCTGGCGATACAACGGGATAAGATCGTGGAATTCGGCTGGCGTGAGCTAGGCACAGGTTGCGTTTTGGTCGATGTGCACCTGTAGCGGGTTGCGTTTTGGTCGATTTTGACCTACGTTGCTGGAGAGCCGAGTCGTTACGAAGTTGGCAACCGTTCCCGCAAGGGATCGCGGCTCTGGAGGAGAACACCATGGCGACTGCAATGGCACCGCTGCAGGAACAGATCCGCCGTATGACACCGGTCTCGGCGCCACCGGATACGCTTGCGGAGCTTGGAGCAGCGGCCGAGCAATTAGCGCGCATCTTGGGGGTTCGGAAGACAAAAGCGCGCATGTCGCAGCCACGTCTTGTCGGTCCTACCGGGGGGGAGATCCCTCTGCCTGAGCCGATGTTTCATCTCTTGGCGCGGATAGCGGAAGTGCTCGCACGTGGCGATGCCGTCACCATCGTGCCCGTTGGTCAAGAGCTTACGACTCAGCAGGCGGCCAACCTCCTCAATGTCTCGCGGCAGTACCTGATCCGGTTGCTCGATGAGAACGAGCTCCCTTTCAATCGTACAGAAGGAAAGCATCGACGCCTTCGAATCGAGGACGTGCTCGCCTACAAGGCGAAGCGTGACCACGAGCGAGAGGAAGGGCTCGACGAACTCGCCGCGATGACCCAGGACATGGGCGGATACCCGGAACTCAAGTAAGATAGCGGCGGCGTCACGTCGGCGTCGCCATGTTCCCAGCTCCATTTCGGGTGGTCGTTGATGCGTGCGCTCTGATGCCAGTGTCTTTGTGCGACACCCTTCTGCGTGCCGCCTCCGCGGGTTTTTTTCCAGATCTACTGGTCGGAGGCGATTCTTGAAGAGACCCGGCGCAACCTCGTGGCTGAGCTAGGACTCACCGACGAACAGGCCGCGAACCGCTGCAACGCGATGCGCAAGCATTTTCGGGAAGCGATGGTCACCGGGTACGAGCCCTATGTCGCCGCGATGGAGAACGACCCAAAGGACCGCCATGTTGCGGCCGCGGCACTCAAAGCTGATGCGCAAGTGATCGTGACGAGCAACATGCGCGATTTCAAGAAGCTGCCTGAAGGCATCGAGGCGCAGAGCCCCGACGAATTTCTGTGCAACTTGTTCGGTCTCAGCCCAGGCGGGATGGTCACACTCGTGAAGGCGCAGGCGGCGGCGCTAAAGCGACCACCAATCACCTTCGAGCAGGTGCTCGCCGGCCTGGCTACGGTCGTGCCGGAATTTGCTGCAGCAATAAGGGAGTCCTCTGATCAAGAGGATGAGTAGCGCCAGCGCCAGCGTTGTCCGAGCTCGCCACGCGCGACGTCGATCGCCGAGCTCGAGTGCGCGGTGGAATCACACTTCTGCTCACGAGCAAGCGCGCCGAATTCGCGGTTAGAGCCAGAAATCGGGTCGCTGGGAGCGCTTACCGTAAATCGCGCCGCAGCTCGTCATGTTCCCTGAAGTGACGCCGCGCCACTGGTGGTGATCGACCAGGTCGACGCCGGCGGACCGCCGCGCCGGCGATGTTCAGCGCTGGCGCGCGATCTAACGGGCGACCGATCTCGACGTCTCGCTGACCGCGGAGCTCGAGAGCCACAACGCCGCCGCGGGCGGGCCATCCAGAAGCGCCATGTCGGGGCGCCACGCCTCCGCGCTACGCCTGGGGCACGCCGGGTGGCGCTGCCGGCGGATCGCCGCCGCGGCCGATCAGCTGGGCCGCGGAGCGCCACAGCTCCTTGTGGAACGCCCCCACGGCCGTCAGCAGCGCGGTGATGATGGCGAGCACGGGCACGGTCTTCTCGCCAAACGCCCGGACCGACGCGAAGCCGTCCTTCTTGATTGACGCCGAGACCAGCGGCTGGTCGTCGACCCGCAGCCGGACGATGTACGCATCGTGCGCCGTCGGGCCGGCGGTCAGCTTGAACGTCGTGGTGCACGACCGCGGGCTCTCGGTGCGTCCCGCGTGGCGCGCCGGTTCATCCGGCTGTCGTGCAGCGAGCTGGTCGGCCGCGACCCCGACACCTTGCTGCTCGAGCTCCACGAGCAGATCCGGCCGCCCGCCGGCGATCTCGCCGACCAGCCGTCCGCCGTCGGCACCGTCCCGCCGCCGCCCCCCGGCGGGGTCGATCCACAAGACGATCATGATGCTGGGTGCGTCGCCGTTGCCGACCGCCGCCGCCACCGAGAAGCGGCAGCAGCTGGTGATCGTCCTCGACGACGCCGACTGGCTGCTCCGGCTGGCATCGAGCGCCGAGCCCGACGTGCAGCGCCGCGCGCGGACCCGCGAGCTGTGGCGCAGCCTCGCCCAGCTGTGCGCCTCGGGCGGCCACACCGTGATCGTCACCAGCATCCGCGACTTCGAGCTGATGGACCAGGGCGTCGGCGAGGGACCGGTGGCTCACCCGGATCCCGATGCGCGCTCGGCCGGCGTGAGGCCGATCGTATCGCAGCCGTACTCGGCCATCGCCACCAGCGTGGACCTGCCCGAGCCCGGCGGCCCGGCGACGCTGACGAGCCGGCCGCCCGCAGCGGACCGCGATCGCGCAGCCGGGCCGTCGGCGACTCGCCCTCGAGTAGCTCCATCGCGATGTAGGTCGAGCCGTCGCCGTGAGGTCGGGACTCAGGTCGGGGCGTCACGGCAGCGACGCGTCGGGGCCGCGCAGCGGCAGCGACACGATGAACCGCGCGCCGCCGGTCGGCGCCCGCTCCGGGGCGAGCACGAGATCGCCGCCGTGCTCGATCGCGATCTTGCGCGCGATCGCCAGGCCCAGGCCGGTGCCGGTGGCCTTCGACGTCACGTAGGGCTCGAAGATCTTGTCGCGGCTCGCCTCGGGGACGCCGGCGCCGTGATCGTCGACGGTGATCGTCACGACGTCGCGCCGCGGATCGGCGGCCCAGCCGATCACGATGTCACCGGCGGTGCCGGCCTCCTGCCCGGCGTGGATGCCGTTCTCGATCAGGTTGGCGAGCACGCGCTTGAGCAGCAGCTTGTCGGCGCGCACGGTGACCGGCAGCTCGGGCGCCCGCAGGGTCACGTGCGCCGCGATCGTCGGGTCGAGCTGGAGCTCCTCGATCACCTCGGCGAGCGCGATCGGCGCCTTCTCGACCTTGGGCAGGGCGCCGAGCGTGCGGAACGTGTCGACCAGGCGGCGCAGCCCGGCGATCTCCTCCTCGACGATCTCGCCGGTGTCGCGCAGGAGCTTGCGGAACCGCGCATCGTCACCCTTGTACGACGACACGCAGTGCTGGACCGCGAGCTGGATCGGGGTCAGCGGGTTCTTGATCTCGTGGGCGAGCCGGCGCGCGACGTCCTGCCACACGCCCATGCGCTGGAGGTACGCGAGCTGGGCGCGGGTCTGGTCGAGATCGTCGAGCATGGTGTTGAACGCGCTGCCGAGCTCGGCGAGCTCGTCGCGGCCGCGGAGCTCGACCCGCGCGTCGATCTGGCCGTCGGAGACCTTGCGCGCGGTCGAGACCAGCGCGGTGATCCGCCGGGTCAGGAACGACGAGGCCCCGATCCCGAAGCCGGCGGCGGCGAGCCCGGCGACGCCGAGCAGGACCAGGAACGCGGTGCGGTAGCTCCCGGGCAGCGCGGTGCGGATCTGCGAGAACGTGCGCGCCGCATCGATCGACTGCTTGAGCCGGCCGAGGTCCTCGTTGATCGTGGCCGAGACCGCGAAGGTCAGCCGCAGGGTCGCGCCGGCGGTGCCGAGCGGATGGTCGACAACCTTGTCGCGCCACGCCGGTCCGGGCAGCGGACGCTCGGCCTCCGCGGCCGCGGTGCCGTCGGGCCGGACCAGCGCGATCGCGCGCAGCCCGGGCTCGTCGTTGATGATCCGCGCCAGGTTGATCGTCGGATCGAGCGCGACGAAGTCGGGGCGCTGGGCGAGCCGCGTCGCGATCTCGTCGTGCAGCCGCTTGGTGAGCTCGACGAGGTCGCGGTAGGTGTCGATCGCCTTCTCCATCGTGTCGATCCGCGACGACGCCTCGCTGGCGTTGACGTTGGCGGCGGTCTTGCCGAGCTGGTCGATCAGGTACGCCGAGGCTGCGAGCGGCGTCATCACGATCAGCACGAGCGCGGCCGTGAGCTTGAGCTGGAGGGGCAGGCGTTTGTCGCGGGTCACGGGGGAGCTCGGTAGAACGGTTGGGACCGGATCCGCAGCACGCGGTCGGCGTCGGCGATCTTGGGATTGTAGAACACCGAGACGAACGAACCGAAGAACGCGCCGCCGCGGTCGAGCCCGCCGCCGTTGCCCTGGCTCAGCCAGCGCCGGACCTCGGCGAGGGTCTCCCTGGACACCGGGTTGAGCTCGACGACCATCTTGAGCACGAACACCTGCTCGACCGGCAGGACGGCGAGCCGCGCGACCGGCAGGTCGTCGATCGCGGTCAGCCACTTGAGCGCCTCGGCGCGGTACTTGACCTTGATCGTCCGCGAGCCGTCGGGCTGCTCGAGCCGCAGGGTGTAGATCTCGTCCCACACGTCGTAGACCACCGAGCGCTGGATCAGCTGCTCGGCGACCGGATCGTTGGAGTCGCGCGGCGTGATCTGGATCCGGATCACGACGCTCGACGGGATCCCGGTCGACAGCGCCTCGTAGGCATGGGCGTCGAACAGCTTGCCGATGCCGCCGGGCGGCAGGGTCGAGACCGTGAGGTCGTCGCCGCGCTCGACGAACCGCATGCGCTGGAGCTCGGGCTTGTCGTCCTCGGCGTGCGCCGGCCGGACGATCGCGAGCACCGCCGCGACCATGGCGGCGATCCGGGCGGCGCGTCGCGGCCTCACCGCAGCCGTCCCAGGGCGTTCGCGATCGTGAGCTCGAACACGCCGATGTCGGTGTCGAGCCGCAGCCCGGCGTCGGCGTAGATGTCGATCGGCAGCGACGCGAACACGCCGGTGTCGCGCGCGCGCAAGTCGGCGTGCTCGGCCAGGCCCCACAGCCCGGCGCCGATGAACACGTCGCCGCCGTAGACCCGCTGCTTGCCGCTGCCGCGGAACAGCGCGAACGCGTACTCCACGGTGGCGCTGCCGCCGAGGTCGCCGTAGGTCGGCTTGTCGGCGCGGGTGCCGAGGATCGCCAGCGGCGCCGAGGTCGACAGCACCAGGCCGAGCGCGCGCGGCGTCAGCATGCGATCGACGTCGGCGATATGGATCCGGTCGAACCGCGGCGCGTCGCCGACGACCACGCCGCCGGACAGCTTGATCGCGAGCGCGTGGCGCTCGCCGTGCACCGGCCAGTAGTGCTCGTAGCGGCCGAAGATCGTCGCGAAGTCGTAGCTGCCGCCGAGCAGCGTGCCGCCGAGCTCGGCCGAGGCCACGAGGTGGCCGCCGGCGTGGGGCAGGATCGGATCGGGGCGGGTGTCGCGATCGAACCCGAAGCTCGCGGTGACGACGCGGCTGGCGCCGGGATCGAGGTGGAGGTCGACCGCGATGGCGGGCCCGCCGGGGAGCTGGCGGATCGGCGCGACCGGCGGCGTGGCATCGATGCCCTCGGCGCGCAGCCCCATCGACAGCCGGGTCAGCGCGCTGAGGTCGTAGGTCGCGCCGATCCGCACGCCGAGCCGGCGGTACGGGAACGCGCGCTGCGAGCCGGGCGTGGTGTCCCCGGGATCACCCGACACCCGGTACGGCTCGCTGCCGTGGACCAGGGTCGCCGCCCAGCTCGCGCCCCACCGCGTGCCGAGCACCGAGGGGTCGGCGAGCCGGAGCTCGGCCGCGTACTGATCGCGGCCCCCGGGGATGTCCTGGGTCGCCTGGCGCGCGTAGATGAAGCCGCCGCCGACGGCGATACCCAGGCCAAACAGGTTGCGCTCGCCGATGTCGCTGCCGACCCACCACGGCGACACCGAGGTCGTGCCGAACCACAGCCGGTTCAGCACCAGGGTGCCGCGCTCGATCACGTGGACCTCGATCACGACCTGGCCGCGCTGGCTGCCCTTGTGGATCGTGAGGCTGACGTCGCGGAAGAACCCGAGCGCGAGGACCTTGAACCGGGCCTCGCGCAGCCGCCGGTCGCTCGAGTGCAGGACGTCGCCGGGACCGAGCGGCAGCGCGCGCAGGATGATCTCGGTCTGGGTCGCGGTGTTGCCGGTGATGTCGATCCGCTCGATCAGGATCAGCGGCCCGAACTCGTTGTCCTCGTGGAGCGGGGCGTCCGGATCGCCGCGCGGCACGGCCGCGACGTCGTCGAGCGCGTCATCGTCGGGCGACGACGGCGCGGGCGGCGCGGGATCGGGGGCCTGAGGCGCGGCGGCGTCCCCGGGCGCGGGCGCGGGTGCGGGCGCAGCCGGATCGGCCGGCGGTGCGGGCTGGCCGGCGAAGGCCGGTCGCACCGCCCCCAGCGCGACCAGCGCCCCCAGCGCGAACATCAGCCGGCCCCGCATCTTGCGTGAACGTAGCGCATGGTTCGCCGGCGGTGCTACCGTGACGTCGTGCGCTGGGCCACGCTGGTGCTGCTGACGCTCGTCGGGTGTAACGATCTGCGAGAGTTCCGCGGTACCTGGCAAGGTCCGCGGCTGGGGGAGCAGGGCTCGGCGCTCCGGCTCGGCGCCGGCGCCGCGGCGACGCTGTCGATCGACCACATCGACGCGCACCGGCTGGACGGGCGGCTCGCGGTCGACGGCCTGCTGTCCGAGACCATGATCTCGTCGCTGGCGGGCGCCGAGGCCGACGTGCTCGCGGGCATGACGTTTGGCGGTGCGCCGCTGCGCGTGTTCCTGGCGTTCGCGCCGGTGCCCGACGGCGGCGGCGAGGCGCTGGTCGTGGTCGCGCTCTACGACGACCGCCGGGTCGAGGTCCGCGTGCTGCGCGGCGGGTCCGTCGCGCTCTACGGGATCTTTGCGCTGACCGAGGTGGCCGCCGTGAGCGCGCGTGCGGGCGCCGGCAGCGCCGCGCAGGGCGCGCCGTGACTGCACGGGATCCGGGCGCCGCGGGGCCTGCGAGATGCCCCCGGTGCGGGGCGCCGAGCCGCGGCGACGCCCGGTTCTGCGGCGCCTGCGGCGCGGCCACGTCGGGGACCGAGCCGGCGACGAGCCCGAGCCTGGGCGCGGCCCCGGTGCTGATCGGCCGCGAGATCGCCGGCCGCTACCGCGTACTCGCCAAGCTCGGCGAGGGCGGCATGGGGGCGGTGTTTCGCGCCGAGCAGATCTCGCTCAAGCGCACCGTGGCGATCAAGCTGCTCCGCCCCGACGTCTCGGCGGATCCGATGCTGCTGCGCCGGTTCAACGCCGAGGCCGAGGTCGTCGCCAAGCTCAGCCACCCCAGCACGGTCAACATCTACGACTTCGGCCAGGACACCGACGGCACGCTGTTCATCGCGATGGAGCTGATCGAAGGCCGGTCGCTGCGCGCGGTGATCCAGCGCGAGGCGCCGCTGGCGCCGGGCCGCGCGCTCGCGATCGCGACGCAGGTCGCCGCGTCGCTCGCCGATGCCCACGCGCACGGCATCGTCCACCGCGATCTCAAGCCCGACAACGTGATGCTGGCCGACCGCGGCCGCGAGCGCGACGTGGTCCGCGTGCTCGACTTCGGTATCGCCAAGCTGCGCGACGACACGCGCGCGACCCAGGCGGCGATGACCCAGCAGGGCGACATGATCGGGACGCCGCAGTACATGGCGCCCGAGCAGATCCGCGGCGAGCCGATCGACGGCCGCACCGACATCTACGCGCTGGGCTGCCTGCTCTACGAGATGGTGACCGGGCGGCTGCCGCACGACGCCGCGACGGTGCTCGCGATGCTGTCCAAGCACCTGATCGAGGCGCCGGTGCCGCCGACGCAGCGCCGGCCCGACCTCGGGCTGCCGCCGGCGATCGACGCGCTGATCCTGGGCGCGATGGCCAAGGACCCGCGCGTTCGGCCGCCGACGATGGACGCCTTCGGCGAGCAGATCGCCGCGCTGCTCGCCGGCCTGTCGCCCGATCCGCGGGGCGCGCCACGCGCGGGGATGCCGGCCGGACGCCCCGCGCCCCACGCGGCGACGCCGCCGTCCGGCGCGATGCGCGTCGACACGCCGCTCGCGGCTTCGGCGTACGCGCCGTCGCCGATGCGCATCGCCACGCCGGCCGCGCACGCGGCGGCTCCGCCGCCGCCGATCGATACGCCGCCCGGGGCCGGTGCCTATCCGCCGCCGCCGTATCCGCCGCCGCTGCTGCGCGCCGACACCCCGGCCGCACCGTCGATGTACTCGGCGCCGCCGGGGCCGCCGTATCCGCCGCCGCTGTTGCGCGCCGACACCCCGGCCGCACCGTCGATGTACGCGGCGCCGCCGGGGCCGCCGGGCGCGCCGGGGCCGGTGATCGCGTACCCGCCGCCCAGGCACGCGCCGCCGGGGAGCCATTCGCCGCAGCCGTGGTCCGGGGCGCCTGGCGACGCGCATCGCCCGCGCCGCCTGGGCCTGATCCTCGCTCTCGGCGGTGTCCTGGTCGCGGGCGTCACGGTGGCGGGCGTGCTGGTGACGGGGCGCGATCGCACACCGGCGGCGCCGGACAACCCGACCGCGCTGGTCGCAGCCGCTGCCGGCGAGCCGCGGCCCGACGCAGAGCTCGCGGTCGATCGGCTCGAGCGCGGCGTCAAGGCCGGGTACCGGGCCGCTGCCGGCGCGGAGGGCGCCGCGGCGCCGCCGGCCGTGGACCCGTGGGCCGAGCCACCGTCGCATGCAGCGCCCGAGCCTGCCTCCGCGCACCCCGATGTGCCGCTCGCCGCCGGCAAGAAGCTCGCGGTCGGGCAGGGCGTGTCGATCATCGTGCCGCCCGGCTTCCAGGTCCGGACGCAGGACGGCGCCACCGTGGTGTTCGATGCCCGCGGCGTCGCGATCGCGGCCGCGCCGCTCGTCGACGACAGCGACGATCCGCACGAGCTCGCGCAGGCGTATGCCGCCAGCACGGGCCTGGCGCTGGAGAGCATGGGCACGGCGTTCGTCGCCGGCGAGCCGCAGCAGATGGCGATCTTCCATGGCTCGCTCCAGGGTGTGGAGGTGCGCCAGTTCGGCGTGCCGCTGATCGGCCCGGGCTACCGCATCGGGGTGATCTTCCAGGCGCCGGTCCGGCTGGTCGCCGATCCGGGCGTACAGCGGCTGCTGCTCGAGCTGTGGCCGCGGCGCATCGTCGTGCCGCAGCCGCCGCGGCCGGCGCCCTGAACGGCGTGCCCGGTGTGCCTGGTGTGCCCGGCCGTGCTTAGATGCCGGGATGACGCCCGAAGCACGTGCCGCGATCCGTCTGACCCAGTACGCCCGCGGCGGTGGTTGAGCCGCCAAGCTGCGGCTCGGTGAGCTGACCCACGTCCTCGCGCACCTGCCGGGTGCGGCGGGGAACGTGCGCCCCGACGTCATCGTCGATCACGAGCTGTCCGATGACGCCGCGGTGGTCCGCGGCGCGGGCGGCCGCGACCTCGTGCTCACCGCCGACGTGATCGCGCCGCTGGTCGACGACCCCGAGGCGTTCGGCGCGATCGCCGCGGCCAACGCGATGTCCGATGTCTGGGCGATGGGCGGCGAGCCGCGGTTCGCGCTCAGCCTGGTGTTCTTCCCCGACGATCAGCTGCCGCTCGAGGTCCTCGACGCGATCCTCGCCGGCGGCACGCGGACCTGCGCCGCGGCGGGCGTCGCGATCGTCGGCGGCCACTCGGTGCGCGACGCCGAGCTCAAGTACGGACTCTCGGTCACCGGCGAGGTCGCGCCCGGGGCGCTGTGGTCCAACCGCACCGCGCGGGCCGGCCAGGTCCTGGTGCTGACCAAGGCGCTCGGCACCGGGGTGATCGGCCAGGCGATCAAGAAGGCCGTCGCCAGCTCCGAGGCCACCGCCGCGGCGATCACCTCGATGACCACGCTCAACCAGGACGCCGCCCGGATCGGCCACGCCCATGGCGTGACCTCGGCGACCGACATCACCGGCTTCGGCCTGCTCGGCCACCTCCGCAACCTGGTCCGCGGCTCGCAAGTTGGCGCGCGGATCGACCTCGCGCGCCTGCCGCTCCTGCCCGACGCCCTGCACCACCTGCGCGCGAAGCTGTGCCCGGCGGGCAGCAAGGCCAACCGCGCCTTCGTCGCCGACCTCGTCCGCTGGGCGGACGGCGCGCCGCTCGCGGCCGATCCCGCCGATCCCGGCGACGCGCCCGGCGCCCAGCGCGAGCTGCTCGCGTCGCTGGCGTGCGATGCCCAGACCAGCGGCGGGCTCCTGCTCTGCGTGCCCGCGGATCGCGCCGCGGCCTGCGTCGCCGAGCTCGTCGACGCCGGCCTGCCGGCCGCCGCGATCGGCGAGCTGTGCCCGATATCGGCGCGGCCGATCGAGCTGGCCTGACGGCGCGGCGGCAACGGTCCGCCGGAAGGCGCGATCGCGGTACGTCAACGCGAGCCGCCGGGGCGACCGCGAGCCGATGGGGTCGGGGGCCGCGACCGTGACCAGGATTGGCAGGCGTTGCGCCGCAGATACCTCGCGCCGCCCGCGCAGGCGCCGGTGGTGATTCGGCGGGCGTGGTCCCGACACCCATCGGCGCAGCAGCCCCCGGCGGCCGCGTGTACGCGTTCTCCTCGGCGCTCGCCTACAGGCCGAGCTCGGTCAGGCCCGGGTGGTCGGCGGGGCGGGGGCCGAGCGGCCAGCGGAACTTGCGGTGGGCCTCGGCGATCACGACGTCGTTGATGCTCGCCTCGCGGCGCCGCATCAGGCCCGCGTCGTCGAACTCCCACTGCTCGTTGCCGTGCGCGCGGAACCAGGTGCCGGCGTCGTCGTGGAACTCGTACTGGAAGCGCACCGCGATCCGGCGGCCGTCATGGGCCCAGACCTCCTTGATCAGGCGGTAGTCGAGCTCGCGGGCCCACTTGCGCTGGAGGAACGCGACGATCGCGTCGCGGCCGCGGAAGAACTCGGCGCGGTTGCGCCACTGGCTGTCCTCGGTGTACGCGAGCGACACGCGCACCGGTTCGCGCGAGTTCCACGCGTCCTCGGCCATGCGCGCCTTCTGGGCGGCGGTCTCGGCGGTGAACGGCGGCAGCGGAGGGCGGCTCATGGCGCGACTATACGCCGGCTCGCACGGCCAGGGCGCGCGGCGCGCTCAGCCGTCCTCGAGGTAGGGCTCGTGGCACACGGCCTCGATGTTGTGGCCGTCGGGATCGTGGACGAACGCGCCGTAGTAGCTCGGGTGGTAGACCGCGCGGACGCCGGGTGCGCCGTTGTCGGTGCCGCCGGCGGCGATCGCCGCGTCGTAGAAGGCGCGGACATCGGCGCGGCCCGCGGCGCGGAACGCGACGTGGAGCTTGTCGGTCGGCTTGCCCACGCCGATCCAGAAGTCGGGCTTGCCGGCGACCCCGAAGCCCGCGGTCTGTTCCCAGCGCATGACCAGCACGTAGCCCAGGGGCGCGAGCGCCCGAGTATAGAACGCCACGCTGGCCTCGAGATCCGTCACCTGGATACCGATGTGATCGATCATGAACGCGACGATACCCCACGCCGCTGGGCTAGGATGCCGGCGTGCGTATCGCCCTGGCCTTTCTGCTCGCCGCGTGTGCCCTGCCGCGTACCGCGTCCGCAGGCCGAAGCTTCTACGGCTGGCTCTACGGGACCGAGGTGCTGCCGGAGCGCGGGGTGGAGCTCGACACCTGGATCCAGGACGAGAACGACAAGTACGGGACGCGGACGCGCGAGAGCTGGGTATCGTGGGGCCCGCTGGTCGCGATCACCGATCACCTCGAGCTCGGCATCCCGGTCGAGCTGGTGTGGTCGGACACGGTGCAGCCCGACTCCTCGCACAAGGTCGGGTTCACGTTCAAGCGGTTCGGCGCCGAGCTGCGCTACCGCCCGGTGTCGCCGGATCCGGTCGATGCGCCGGCGCTCGTGCCGCTGATCCGGGTCGCGGTCAAGCGCGACGTCACCCAGCGCGACGACGCGCGGCTCGAGGGCGACGCGGTGGTGTCCTACGAGGCCGGTCGGGTCCACGCGCTGGCCGACCTCGGCGTCACCGGCGACGTGTCGTCCAACACGCAGCACTTCGAGCTCCACCCCGGCGCGGGGCTGAGCATCGCCGTGACCGGCGAGCTGCGCGTCGGCGCCGAGATCTACAGCGAGCTCAGCCTCGACCGGTTCGGCGAGAGCTGGGCGACCGCCGGCCCCGACCTGTCGTGGACCCACGGCCGGTTCTGGCTCAGCGGCGCGTTCGGCATCGGCGTCTACCACGTCCGGATCGCGCCGCGCGTGATCTGGGGGATCGCGTTTTGATGCGCGCGCTGGCGATCGCCGCGGCCTTCGCGGGCGTCCCGGGCGCGGCGGCGGCGCAACCGAGCGGCCGGGTGGTCGGCACGGTCAAGGTCACCGAGCCCGACGGCCAGCCGGCCAGCCCGACCGAGGTCGTGGTCTACATGGTCGGGTTCACCGAGCCGCCGAGCGACAAGGTCACGACGATCGCGCAGAAGGGCCGCAAGTTCGTGCCCGACCTGGTCGCGATCACGGTCAACGAGCGCGTCGAGTTCCCCAACCTCGATCCGTTCCTGCACAACGTGTTCTCGCAATCGACCCCGCGCAAGTTCGATCTCGGCTCGTTCCCGCGCGGCGAGACCAAGGAGAAGGACTTCCCGGCCCCGGGCGCGGTCGACGTGTACTGCAACATCCACCCGGAGATGGCGGCGACGATCCTGGTGCTGCCGAACCGCCGCCACACGCTGGCCGGCCCGGACGGCAAGTTCACGCTCGACGGCGTGCCGCCCGGCGACTGGACGGTGTTCGCCTACACCCGGCGCGCGACCAAGCCGACCAGCGCCAAGGTCACGGTCAAGGCCGGCGCCGATGCCACGGTCGATCTCGCGATCGTGCGCGGCGCCGAGCCGGCGCACCTCAACAAGTACGGCGAGAAGTACCACGACGCCGGCCAGGTCTATCGCTGACGCGGCTCACGCGCCGTCGCCGTCGCCGTCGCCGTCTCCGTCGTCATCGTCGCCGTCATCGCGCAGGTAGCGGATCACGCTGGCGTCGAGCTGGCTCTGGACCAGCCGGATCACGCTGTCGATCTCGTCGACCGACAGCTTGAGCCGGACGGCGAGCCGGCCGCGCGTCGCGGTGACCAGCGCGCCGCGGGCGCGTTGCAGCCAGCGCGCGGCGGTGGCGCGGTGGACGCCGAACGCGGCGCCGATCTCGTCGATCGACAGCTGGTCGACGATCTGCTGGCGCAGCAGCGTGCGGTCCTCGGCGCCGAGCTCGGCGATCGCCTCGCGCAGCGCGGTGGCGAACTCGGTGCGGTACTCGGCCTTGAGCTGCGACAGCAGCGGATCGCCGGCGTCGCCGAGCGCCTCGTCGAGCGGCCGATCGCTCGGGGTCTCGCGGGCGCGCTTGCGCTGGTGGCGGATCAGCTCGCGGGTCGCGGTGATCCGGACCCAGCCGCGCAGGGGGCCCTTGCCGCGATAGCCGGCGATGCCGGGCGGCTTGGCGTCGCGGGGCACCAGCAGCTGGACGCGGATCACCTGCTTGACGTCGTCGATCAGGTCCTTGGGCGAGCGGGTCGAGGCGCCGGCGGCGTCGACCTCGGTCAGCACGGTGTCGAACGCGGCGTGCGCGGTGGGCTCCTGCGCGGTGCACGCGGCGGCGAGCACGAGGTCGGCGGCGGGCGCGCTCGCCAGCGCCGCGGCGAGATCGGGGCCGGCGAGGCGCTCGGCGATGAACCCCACGAGCTGCGCCGGATCGAGCCGCACGTCGGGCCACGCGGCGCGGGCGACGTCGAGCATCGCCTGCCACGCCGTGGCGACGACCGGGCGCTGCGCGGCGGGCAGGCCGCTCACGGCGATCAGGTGATCGACGGGATCCATCGCAGCCATTGTGGCATGGAACTTCGTGCCAGAATGGTGGCGACGTGGAGTGCCTCGACGCCAACGCCGTCCAGGACCTGATGTCCGGCGCGCTCGACGCCGGGGCGCGCGCGCAGGCGATCGGCCACCTCGACGGCTGCGCCGACTGCCGCGATCTGATCTCGCTCCTGGCCCGCGACGCGACCCGCGACGCCGCGGTCGACACGCTGCGCGACGCCGAGACGCTGCGCGATGCCGACCCGCTGCGCGAGCCGGGCGATGCGCGGACCGCCGAGGCCGGAGCGCGGTCGGGCGGCCCGGCCGCGTTGCTCGCGACCCAGGCGAGCCTGCCGGTGGGCCGCAGCCGCAAGGGCCGCGATCCGGCGCTGGTCGACACCGCCGCGGCGTCGCGCCGGCTGGCCGCGAAGAAGCTGGTCACGCCGAGCATGACCGGCCGGATCCTCGGCCGCTACACGCTGATCGACCGGCTCGGCGCCGGCGCGATGGGCGTGGTGTACCGCGCCGACGACTTCGACCTCGGCCGCCAGGTCGCGCTCAAGCTGCTGCACCGCCCCGACGAGGCGCTGACCGACCGGCTGATCCGCGAGGCCAGGTCGATGGCCCAGGTCAACCACCCCAACGTGGTCGCGGTCTACGACGTCGGCGTCGCCGACGGCACGACGTACATCGCGATGGAGCTGGTCCACGGCGTGAGCCTGCGGCTGTGGCAGCAGCAGACCCGCAGCGTGGGCGACATCGTCGAGGTCTACATCGCCGCCGGCCGCGGGCTGGCCGCCGCACACGCCGCCGGCATCGTGCATCGCGACTTCAAGCCCGACAACTGCCTGGTCGGCGCCGACCGCCGGATCCGGGTCACCGACTTCGGGCTCGCGGCCGCGCGGCCGAGCGACGGGACGTTGCCCGAGGACATCGAGCTCACCGCGTCGGGCTCGGTGCTCGGCACGCCGGCGTACATGGCGCCCGAGCAGTTCACCGGCGGCAACGTCGATCCGCGCACCGACCAGTTCAACTTCTGCGTCGCGCTGTACGAGGCGCTGTACGGCAGCCGGCCGTTCGGCGGCAAGACCTTCGACGAGCTCGGCGACCACGTGTGCAGCGGCAAGGTCCGGCCGCCGCCGCCGGGCACGCGGGTGTCGGGCGCGCTGCGCGCGATCTTGCTCCGCGGCCTGCGCGTCCGCCCCGGCGACCGGTTCCCGACGATGGACCACCTGCTCGCCGAGCTCGGCCGCGACCGCGCCCGGCCGTGGCGCCGGATCGCGATCGCCGCGGCCGCGGTCGCCGCCGCGCTGGGCCTGGGCCTGGTCGCCGACCTGGTGGTCCGCGATCGCGTCACCGCCGAGATCCACGAGTCGTTCGCGCTGACCGGCCGGCAGACCAACCGGGCGTGGGACGGGCTGACCGCGCGGTTCGACACCGGCGCGAACCAGGTCTACTCGCTCAGCGTCATGCGCGAGGTCTCGAGCAACCGCGATCAGGCCGACTTCGGCCTGGGTGACGCAAGCAGCGACGCCGAGCACCTCGATCGCATCCACAGCGCGCTGGTGTCGCAGGACTGGACGCTGATCCAGGACTTCGCCGGCGCGCAGTACGCCACGACGATCGCGGTCGCCGACTACAAGGGCCGGATGATGTTCTCGAGCGCGGCGCCGACCCACGCGCGCAGCGACCTGACCCGGCTGTCGTGGATCGAGACCGCGCTGACCCAGAAGGACCGCACGATCAGCCTGGTGCGCACCGACGACCCGGCGCTGGTCGAGACCGGGCTGCTCGGCCCCAACCCGCCGCGCGGCCTCGGCTTCGTCTACACCCGGACGCTGGTCCTGGGCAACGACAAGAACAAGGAGGTCGCCAGCGCGTTCATCGAGGAGGTCGATGCCGCGCGGCTGTTCGGCGAGATCCGGCTCGAGGAGAAGACCCGGCTGTCGATCGTCGCGCCCGACGGCACCGCGATCGGTGACGTGCCGCCGGCGCTGGTCAAGGTCGCCGCCGCGACCGCAGGCAGGGCCGAGGCGACCGAGGGCGGCGCGCTGTACCAGGTGCTGGCGCAGCCGATCCGCGGCTTCGACAACCAGGTCGTCGGCGACGTCGTCATGGCGCGCAAGCTCGACAGCGTGCTGCTGTCGCTGTTCCCCGGCGCGCGCCTGGTGTTCACGCTGGCCATGCTCGCCGCGATCGCGCTGGCGAGCGCCTCGGCGCTGCGGGGGCGGCAGCTGACCGTGCTCGGCCGGGCGTAGCCGGCGTGCCGGCGGAGATCGCCGGAGGGCTGCCGAGGTCGCCGAGGTCGCCCGGACGTCGCCGGACATCGCGGGAGCCTCCGGAGCTCGACGGAGGTCGCGCGCAGGTGATCGCCGCCGCGCGGGGTCCGCTCAGCCGAGCTGAGCGATCTCGGCGTCGGACAGGCCGAGCTCGGCGAGCACCTCGCGGGTGTGCTCGCCGTGGCGCGGCGGCGGGCGCGGCGACCGCGGGATGCCGAGCGGCGTGCGGACCTGCTGGACCGGGCCGACGCCGGCGCCGCCGTCGATCGTGAAGAACACCTCGCGCGCGCGGTGCAGCGGATGATCGGGGAGCTCGTCGAGCTCGGTGACCAGCTCGACGCAGCAATCGTGCTCGGCGAGGGTCTGGGTCCACTCGGCGGCGGTGCGCGTGGCGAAGATCGCGGCGAGCTCGGCGCGGACCTGGGCCTGGCCGGCCGGCGGCGACAGCAGCTCGGAGAGGTCCGGGGCGCGGCCGACCGCCTGGTTGAGCGCGATCCAGAACTTGGGCTCGAGCGCGCCGACCGCGAGGTAGCGGTCGTCGCGGGTGCGGTAGATGCCGTAGCACGCGAACCCGCCGTTGAGCCGCGCCGTACCGCGGGTCGCGCGCAGGCCGCAGTCGAGGTTGCCGAGCTCGGCGGCGAGCAGCGCCATCGCGCCCTCGGTCATCGAGATGTCGAGGTGCGCGCCCTTGCCGGTGCGGTGGCGGCCGACGAGCGCGCCGAGGATCGCCGTGGCGCCCCACAGCGCGCCGCCGGCGAGGTCGGCGATCTGGACGCCGGGCATCATCGGCGCGCCGCCCTCGGCCCCGCCCATCGCGAGCACGCCGGCGACCGCGAGGTAGCCGATGTCGTGGCCGGCGCGGTGGACGTACGGCCCGGTCTGGCCGAAGCCGCTGATCGAGCACACGACGATCCTGGGGTTGACCTCGGCGAGCTGCGCGTAGCCGACGCCGAGCTTGTCCATCACGCCGGGCCGGAAGCTCTCGACGACGACGTCGGCGCTGGCCACCAGGCGGAGCATCGCGGCGTGCCCGGCGGGCGTCTTCAGGTCGAGCACGGCCGAGCGCTTGCCGCGGTTGACCGCGAGGAACCGGCCCGAGATGCCGCCCTTGCCGGGCACGAGCTGGCTCATCGGCACGCCGCCCATCTCGGGCGGGACCTCGCGCATGTAGTCGCCGAGCCGCGGGTCC
>DASWRS010000081.1:0-3993 GCA_036403075.1 Kofleriaceae bacterium | reverse complement strand
GCCGGCGTCGAACGTCTTGTCCTGCAGCCGCGCCATCTTCATCGTCGTCACCGGGCAGATCGTGTCGCAGCGGGTGAACAGGAAGCTGACGATCGTGACGTGGCCGCGCAGCGCCGCGTCGCTGAACGGCTCGCCGCGCTCGTCAGTCAGCGTGAACCGGCCGACCGCGCCGAGATCGTCGAGCACGGGATCGGTGCGCCGGCACATCAGCGTCGGCATCACGACCGCGGGCACCACGGCGGCGACGAGGATCACGAGCAGCGCGACCAGCAGCCGGCGTCCGGGGACGCGCGCGATGGATCTGACGAGCGGCACGCTCGGACCGTGTCAGATCCTGCGGCGAAAAGCACCCTTGCGACGCCGCGGCATGGTTTCGCAGCCGGGGCCGGGGTGCGTGCTACGGTATCGCCGTGGCGAGCAATCAGATCCGCGCCGTGACGTTTCGCCCCGTCGCCGACGCAGCGGATGGCGCCCAGGAGGGCGGCCACGCGCTGTTCATGGCGCTCGACATCGCCGATCCGGACCGCCTGGTCGGCTTCCTCGAGGACGTCGTCACCCGGTTCAAGCTCGAGCGGATGTCGGGGCCGCCGGACGCGCGGTTCATGCTGATCACCGTGGTCGGCGACGTGCCCGCGCCCGAGTTCGCCGACGCGTGGCGCGCGGCGACGGCCCACGACGCGCCGGCGCGCGCGCTGCTCGGCGCGATGCACCAGGCGGACGTCATGCAGGGCGATCCCCAGGGCCGCGTTCTCGGCCAGGCGTCGCTGCTCGCGAGCTCACCGCCGCCGGCGCGCGTCGAGGACCGGCGCCGCAGCGTCACGCGCGGGTAGCGACACCAGGCGCCTTCCGCGGGCGCCGGGAAGATTCACGTGGCGTGGCGTTCCTCGGGGCAGAGGAGACACCATGCAAGCGTCACGAACCCTGGTCACATTGTTGACGGCGGGGTCGGTGGGGTGCTTCGGCACGCCTGCATCCGACCCGAGCGAAACCACCCAGCCCAGCGCGGTCGCGCAGGCCAGCACGGTCTCGAGCATGAGCACGATCTCGGTCGCGCTCCCGCCTGCGATCATTGCCAACCCGTTCCCCGAGCTCGAGCTCAGCACCGAGATCGCCGCGCCGCCGGCGGTGCCCGCGATCTCGCGCACGCCGCTGGTCGCGCAGGTGCCGCGCGCGGCGGTGCTGTCCGATGCCCAGACGGCGTTTGCCGGCGTGCCGGTCCGGCGGCTCACCGGGATCTCGATCGACGCGGCCGGCGTGGTCGCGATCGAGGGCGGCACCGGCAACGACGTCGCGTCGGTGTCGATCGACGCGACCGGCGCGGTCCGGGTCCAGCTCAACCGCAGCGTCGTGACCTACGCGCGGCGCGACGTCACCGAGATCAGCTTCTCGGGCGGCGATGGCGACGACGACTTCACCAACTCGACGAGTATCAAGTGCACCGCCAACGGCGGCGACGGCAACGACACGCTGCGCGGCGGCAGCGGCCCCGACTTCCTGATCGGCGGCTACGGCCAGGACACGCTGTACGGCAACGACGGCGACGACGTGCTGTGGGGCTCGGGCGGCTCCGATGTCCTGTACGGCGGCAACGGCAACGACGTGCTCTACGGCCACGGCGGCAACGACGAGCTGCACGGCGGGCCGGGTCGCGACACCCTGAACGGCGGCTCGGGCAACGATCAGCTGTTCGGCGACGAGGGCCAGGATCTCCTGATCTCGGTCGGCCTCGGCAGCGACACGCTGACCGGCGGCGCGCAGTGGGACAACTACTGGATCGACAGCTCCGACACCATCACCGACGCGTCGGCCGGCGAGCTCGACCTCGGCTACGTCCACGTGATCTCGCAGTTCCGCGGCGTGGTCTACCCCGGCGGCCCGGCGGTCGCCGTCGGCCTCGATCCGATCGGCGAGGACCTGCCGGATCCATCGAAGTACGACACCCACACCGGCACACTGACCAGCTTCGACGATCATCCGCTGTTCGCCGCCGGCGGCCCGTCGAAGGACGACATCTTCCAGGGCTCGGTCGGCGACTGCTACTTCATGTCGCGGCTCGCGGCATTCGCGGGCGCCGACCCCGAGCTGATCCGCAAGACCGTGGCGCCGCTCGGCGACGGCTCGTACGCGGTGCGGTTCCAGCGCAACGGCGTGGACGATTACATCCGCGTCGACTCCGACCTGTGGGCCGACTCCACCGGCAAGCCGCTGTACGCGCGCCCCGGCCAGGGCGGCGCGATCTGGGTACCGATCATCGAGAAGGCGTTCGCGATCGGCCGCCGCGACCAGGCGAGCTACCCGTCGATCTCGGGTGGCAACGGCACGACGCTCTCGACGATCCCGTACACCGGCAGCACGATCGAGATCAGCGACGGCATCAGCGCCGCCACCGTGGTGCTGTGGAACCTGTTCGGCCAGCCCGACGGCTCGGTCAAGACCGCGATCCAGAACGACGTCACCTTCCTGCTGTACGTGATCCAGGCCGAGCTCGACGCCGGCATGCCGATGACCACCGGGGCGCGCTCGGGGATCAGCAACACCACGGCGATCCAGCTCGATGACCCGGACACCGACGCCAACGAGAGCACCTATCGCCGCGGCCAGCACATCTACATGGTCGACCACGTGGTGTTCGACGCCAGCAACAACCCGACCGGCCTGGTGCTGCGCGATCCGTACGGCAGCTACCGCACGATCACCGACTTCGTCCGGCTGTTCTTCTGCATCGGCCGGGCGACGGTGCTCAGCACCTGATCCGGGCCGGATCGAGACCGGATCGACACCGGATCGCCCGTCGGCTACGCTGCGGCCGCAGGTCCGCCATGGCCGCAGCGACCCGGTCTCCCTCCCATCTTCCCGTCCTGGTCGCCGGCGGCGGCATCGGCGGGCTCGCGGCGGCGCTGGCGCTGTCGCGGCAGGGCTTCGCGGTCCAGGTGCTCGAGCAGGCCGGCCAGATCGGCGAGATCGGCGCCGGCATCCAGCTCGGGCCCAACGCGTTCTCGGCGTTCGATGCGCTCGGGGTCGGCGAGCGCGCCCGCGGCCGCGCGGTGTTCACCGACCGCCTGGTGCTGATGGACGCCGTCGACGAGTCCGAGGTCGCCTCGGTGTCGGTGGGCGAGGCGTTCCGCGCGCGGTTCGGGAACCCCTACGCGGTCAGCCACCGCGCCGACGTGCACCTCTCGCTGCTCGAGGCCGTGCAAGGCAGCGATCGGATCGAGCTCCTGACCTCGACCCAGGTCGAGCGCGTCGAGCAGGACGCCGCCTGCGTCACCGCGATCGACCGCGCCGGCCGGCGGCACCGCGGCGCGGCGCTGATCGCCTGCGACGGCGTGAAGTCCGCCGTGCGCCAGCAGCTGGTCGGCGATCCGGTGCGCGTATCGGGCCACGTCGTGTACCGCGCGGTGGTCGACGACGCCGAGTTCCCGGCCGACCTCAAGTGGAACGCGCCGTGCGTCTGGGCCGGCCCCGACTGCCACCTCGTCCACTACCCGCTGCGCGGCGGCGAGCAATGGAACGTGGTCGTGACCTTCCACAGCCGCGGGACCGAGGAGTGGGGCGTCACCGACGGCAGCCGCGACGAGGTCCTGTCGTACTTCGATGGCATCGCGGCGCGGCCGCGCCAGCTGCTGTCGCTGCCGAAGACCTGGCGGCGCTGGGCGACAGCGGACCGCGAGCCGATCGCGCGCTGGACGTTCGGCCGCATCACGCTCCTGGGCGACGCCGCGCACCCGATGCTGCAGTACCTCGCGCAGGGCGCGTGCATGGCGCTCGAGGATGCGGTCACGCTCGGCGACGCGCTCGGTGCGAGCGGCGGTGACCTCGAGGCCGGCCTCGCGCGCTACGAGCGGGGCCGCCTGGCGCGCACCGCGCGCGTCGTGCTGATGACGCGCGAGATGGGCCGGATCTATCACGCCAAGGGCGTCGAGCGGCTGGTGCGCAACGAGCTGTGGCGCGGCCGCACTGCCGGCCGCTACCACGACGCGCTCGAGTGGCTCT